>JBKJJX010000118.1:0-4129 GCA_046597825.1 Bacteroidota bacterium
CGATTCTCAACGAGAATTTTCGGGAGGATGCAAAACTTGAGAGATAGCTGTCAATTCGTTCCGTGAGCTCATCGGGAGAAAGAATCTGGTAGTCTCTGCCCACAATTGTTACGCCGGCGAGCGCCTGAAATGCAAGCGCCTGACGTCCGGAAAGGAAATGCAAATTAAAACGCGCACGCAGTGCGCGGCTGTGGAAAACTATCGTGACCGCGCAGACAACGAGGCTCGCAATTCCAAACATCAACTCAGGCTGATCGCCGTTCCAACCCACGATCACCAAAACAATTCCGTAGCAAAAAGTCGCAAATTTCAGAATGTCCAGAAGGACGATATGATGCCGGACGCCGGTCCTGGCAACAGCGCTGAGAAGCGAAAGAACAATCAGTATCGTTCCCGTAATCCGGAAGAGCGTTTCGATTCTTCTTTCAGTTGGTGTGCTGAAGAAGGTAATCCATATCCCAGCAGCGAGAAACAGAACCGCCCAGACTGTCAGCAGGCTCTTTAGTTGTTGCTCGTTTTTTGTGAGTACCATGTTGGACTGATGTTTTATTATCTAGAAAACCCTCACCCTAAATCCCTCTCCCAATGGGAGAGGGACTTTGTTGAATAACCACACTGAGGTTAACCAATAAGGCTTTCAGACTTCAATATTCTTTGTTCGATATTCATTATTCACACAGAATATCGAATATTGAACAATGAATGACGAAGGACTTTTTAGACAGCATTTTGGGCGATGAGGGTTATTCATTTTCAAAAACTATGCTCTGAAAATCCGCAGCGATCCGTAAAACTGTTTTGGAACGTTCCCTCTTTATTAAGCAGCCGGTACACCTTCAGCCATTTTTCCAGCTCGGGATACATTTTTCCAATGAAGCCATTGTTCCCCGTGAAAAAGTGAATCTGTCCCCAATGCGGCCTGCCGCCAAATTCATACATTGCATATTCATATTGGCGAAGAATATCCTCGCCGGCATGTGTATGCTTTACAATCGGCATTTCGATCATACACGTATCGCGCCCGTTCATCATCGCAACATAGGTGGGTGATGCCTTCACAAACCGGAGCGAAAAGGGGCACGTACTGTACGCCCTTCCGATGACTCTGAGTTTATCAGCGATCTCGAACATTTCTTCCACAGCATCCAAATAAGTGGACATCGGAAAGCCAATCTCGGATGAATATGCGCCGATGTAATTCGGGGAACCGATATCGAAAACTTTGTAGCTCGGCGCGATGTAACTGTCATCCTTCAAACTCTTCATTGAATTATCAAGCAGAGTCGGCGTTACCTCCGGCAGGTATTTGAATATCAGCGGAAGGAATCTGTTGAACAGAAAAATGACAAAACGATACGTGGAAAGAAACACCTCGAGCGGATTGCGGTGGTCGCGTTTATAATCCGGTTTGTCCGGCTGAGTGGTCGGGTTGCGACGCGTGATAACGCATGTATGCTTGCCGTTGACAATGTAGGGATTGACGAGAACTTCGTAATGTTGATTGTCCCGCAGGACGTTGCCCGCGAGCAAGTCTTGTTTGACTACATCCCACGTACTGATGGTCCGGATTTCTTCCAGCCAGAATTTTTTTGCGACGCGAAGAATGACTGAATACACGATTCCCATGCAGCCCATGCTCACAACGACAGCTTTAAACCACTCATCATCCTGTTTAAGGATGATGTCGGGGTGGGCTGCCCTGAACTTTTCAGGATTGGTCATTCCATTCGCCGGCTCAATACGATACGTCACGCCGCCTTCGGCAACAAGGGTAAGCGATTCAACGCAATCGGCAACGGGGCCGTATTGTATTCCCGACCCGTGTGTTGCAGTTGAGATGACGCCGGCGATCGTTTGTCCTGTGTAGCCGCCCATATTCGGCAGCGCTAATCCCTTACTGTCGAAAAGGTCGTTCAGATCCTTAATCGTGATTCCACACTCAAGATGAACAAGGTTGGTTGTATCGATCGAATCAACCAGAAGTTCTTTCTCGAGATCGAGTTCTTTTTTCAATCCGTGCGTCTCGACAAGAAAATCCGTTGTAGTCACAATATCCGCGAAGGAATGCCCGGACCCGATGGCTTTCACTTTGCATTGCCGGTTCCCTGCCTCGATGATGATGTCCTGCAGTTCCTTCAACGTTGTCGGCTTGAAGACGAGCAGCGGCTGGTTGATCTGGTTGCTGACGCAGTTCTTCCACTCTTTCCGCGGAAGTCCGTTGAGAGCTGCCGGCAAGGAAGATGCATGCGAAGGTGTTCGGGTGAGAATATTCTTCGCAGTCTTCGTCATCTCCCGGGCAATTACCGGGAGGATCGAAGTTTTCTTTTCTAATTCAGGAGTTGCAGCCATCGGGTTGAATGTTGGAGGACGGATTACGATTTCTGAAACGAACTCAACTTGCCTTTCTTTACATACAGCGGGTCGATAATTTTCAGATGGAGGAACGCGAGCAGCGCTCCGAAAAACGCCGAGCCGATCAGGTTTATATTCAGAAGATTGTCGATCCATGCACTCTTTATGAAGCCAAGACGGAGAAACGCCGGTAATGTCAGGACGATCATAATCCCGGCAAGCCACAAAAAAGACAGTCCGAATGCATCGGCAATGAAACGCCAGGCAACAACCACAGGAATTAAAGGGACGATGATGCTAACAAGTACGACAAGAACTCCAAGAGGAATGAGCAGAGGCGATAATGAGTATACCTTTAATATTGTCTTGCTCGAAACTTTAAGTCGTTCAAGATAGTCGGTTGAAGTCCCGGTTTCTGCCAAAGGTCCGATTGCCAGAAACTTCCATTGTGTCTGTGCAATATCATTTGGCAATCGTCCGCCGGATAACTCCAGCATCTTCTTTCCAATCATCTTCCCGCAAATTTTGTAGCCGCTGTACATGAGTGACCAGGATTCAGTGTCTGTGAAAGAATCCAAATCCGTCCGGACTTCAGAAAGATACCGCTGCACACGTTGACTGATGCCGAATGTGGTAACGCCGCCGCCGGCACCGCCTTCGGGTTTCTTCTCACCGGGCTTCAGTTCAACAAGTGAAACTTCTTCCCGCAAATGCAATATCGGAGAATCTTCAACCGTTCCGGCTTGACGCCGCAGAAACAGCGAATACAATCCCTGGTTCCTTACTTTCTCCATCAGAACGCCGTTGGTACGCTGCGTAACACTCACTGCTCCGGCAGGCGGATTATCAACATCCTCTAACTGGCCACTGCCATCGCTTGCGATCACATGCGTGCATTGCTCGTACACAATCGAGGCGAGACCCTGGTTGTCGTACACTCCCCCATCGACCAGTTGCGGAACGATATCGGGATAAAGATCCGTGAGCGCAAGCGGCGGAAAAATTCCGGGAACACAAGCCGATGCAGCAACGGCAACACTCACAGGAACACGACGGTATTTTTCGTGAGGCATAACTTCATCGTCGAACCTGAGCGGCAAGAGAATGAGATTCTTTTCAAAGCTTTGCGTCTCGGCGTCGGTCTCGCGTTCGCCCATATCGACCGCGGTAAACTGCCAGTTGCGTCCTGTGTTGAGCGTGGTTGCGTTCAGAATCAGCATCGGGACTTTTGCGCGGCGTTTCTCATTGTGTTTTCTGGGATGGAACGGTTCAGCAACGTCCGGCGGCTGAATTTTTATTTCTGCAAGGCTGATTCGCTGATGAGCAGCCACAGAATCGTAAAATGCTTCATCGTACAGCTCTGCCATCCGGTCGCTGCGCGAGTAGCTTCGCCCGAACATTCTCCAGTTCTTGGCAAAGTTGCTGAACGCACGGACGCGGATGTTCGTCTGAACACCTTTGAGAAATTCCGTTTCAATTCGTTCGATCATGCGGATGTAATCATCCCTGACGATATCGGAGTCCGGCTTGCTCTCCAACAGCCGTTTCAAATGCAAATAATAGAGAGCGCCGATAATGGACCCGCCCGATACGCACGAGAGCACTTCCACCGAGCGCAGCAAATCCAATTCTGCCAGCCGCGCCATTACGCCGATGTGAAAGAACGAAGCCCGAAATCCCCCGCCGGATAATGCGAGTCCAAGCTTTTTTGCGGCGTTCACAGAGAGGGCTTTCTCGGCAGGGCTGTTCACGTTTTAAATTAGGTTGAGGGATGAAA
>JBKJJX010000222.1:0-3193 GCA_046597825.1 Bacteroidota bacterium
TTCAAGAATTATGCCCGCCGCCTTGAGTGAATCGCGGATCTTATCCGACAGCGCATACATTTTTTGGGCACGCACATCTTTCCGCAGTTCAATAATTAATTGCATCAAGGGATCAATTATTGCAGAATCGGAGGAGGATGATGTACCCGCATTGCCGGGAGATAACCCGAGTATACCCGCGAGCTCACTATACAAGGCATCGATCTGTTCCAATCCTGCGCGGGTCAGCGAAGAATCCGATGCAAGGACACGGTTTACTTCACGGCTCAAGTCAAACAAAGAAGCAACTGCCTGCGGCGTGTTGAAGTCGTCATTCATTGCCGCAAGGAAATCCGATTTGTATTTAGCAAGGTCGATTGGGAGAGCGTTCCCGTCGGTCTGTGCGATCCGGATTCTATCGCGCACTGCGGCAACTGTGGTGTTGAGTTTCTCCAATCCCTTGCCGGCGGCATCAACCGCCTCGTTGCTGAAGTCGAGTGTGCTGCGGTAATGGCTTTGCAGAATGAAAAAGCGAATCGTCTCCGGTTTCCATTTCTTGAACGCATCCTTCAGCGTTGTGAAGTTGCCCAGCGATTTTCCCATCTTCTGGCCGTTCACGGTCACCATATTGTTGTGCAGCCAGTATTTCACGAACGGCTTTCCAGTTGCGCCCTCGCTCTGCGCGATTTCGCATTCATGATGCGGGAATTGGTTCTCCAAACCGCCGCCGTGAATGTCGAAACTTTCGCCCAGATATTTCATGGACATCGCCGAGCACTCGATGTGCCAGCCCGGAAATCCAACGCCCCATGGACTTGGCCACCGCATGATGTGCTCGGGCTCTGCTTTTTTCCACAACGCAAAGTCGGCGGGGTGATGCTTCTCGGATTTTATTTCAACCCGCGCACCTGCCTCAAGTTCATCCACCGTTCTTCCGGAAAGTTTTCCATAGCCGTGGAATTTCTGAACATCAAAATACACGGAGCCGCTTGCTTCGTACGCGAGCCCTTTGGCGATCAGCTCTTTGATCATTTCAATCTGCTCGACGATATGCCCCGATGCCCGCGGCGAAATGTCCGGCCTCAGCACGTTCAGCATGTCCATGTCTTCGAAGTAACTGTGCGTGTACAGCTCCGCAATTTCCATTGGATGCTTTTGTTCGAGGCGGCTTGCCTTGAGCAGCCGGTCCTCGCCGTCGTTCGCCTCGCCCAGCAGATGTCCGACGTCCGTAATGTTCTGGACGTATGTTACGCTGTATCCGAGATAGCGCAGGTACCGCACGATCACGTCGAACGCCACATAACTTTTTGCGTGCCCCAGATGCGAATGCCCGTACACCGTCGGCCCGCACACGTACATGCCAACGTACTTGTCGTGCAGCGGTTTGAATTCTTCTTTCTGGCGAGAGAGTGTATTGTAGAGTTGGAGAGGCATGTATTGATTTCGATAATTTCTGTAAAATTGATTTGGGCGTTACCCCGCTTTGAAAAACAAGCGGGGTCGCTGTCTTACAGGCTCCACTTCGTTTCGGCACTACGCTGAAAAAGCGCTTCGTACTGTGGCATTGAAAAACATGCCACACCCTTCAGCCAGCTAACGCGTTTCACCTAATCGAACACCTTCTTCATTTGCTAAGCGGTTGATGGAAAATATTTTCACAATGCCAGTTAATAGCATTGTAGTGTGGATAGATTTCACTTCTGCCTGGAAGAAATATTTTCCTGGTTTTCTTCGACAATGTCCGAACAAATTCGTAGTTACCCAGTCGTCCAAAATCTGGCGGCAAAGAATGAACTTGGGATGAAACTTCGACGGTAAAATCTTCTCGCAATGTGAACCAACCAACATCGAAAGCCCAATGATGAAGTCGACAAAGTGCTAACCCATTCCAAATGTCGTCCCTCCCGAAGAAATTATTGGGAACGATATGGGTAGCTTCCACTTCCCATAACATGCCACTTGGTGAATGAATTTTCAATCCACAAACAGCACATTTGTAACTATATGCTTCTATAACCGCTTGGCGGAAACCCCTGTTTCGTAAGACAGACTGTCTTGTAAGTTTGACAACCTTCTTTCCGCTATCAAACGGATCATAATTTTTCGGTCGGGGGGATTCCTTAATTTTCTTTACAAACTTTTGAACCTCGTAAGACTTAATTGGCAAGAAGTTCTTTTGCTCAATAGGAATGTCGGAAAGCCTTAATGCCTCATCCAATCCTTTCTCTGTCAGCATCCATTCTCTTTTATTTGTGAGTTGGAGTGTTTGCATCGGGCGTGAAACTAATTTTTCTTTCGCAAGTGAATCCGCCGCTCGAAACAACAATCGATGCCAAAGGAAAGATTTCTTGACACGGTTTTCTTTACGATATATTGTCTGTAAAAAAGCCAAACGTTGCCGTTCATCTAGTCTGAAGTCACCGGCTATTTCGTCTACGATCTCTTGCCCTGAACCAAATTCCTTGATGACTCCACCATGTTTCAGTAATGCTCGAAGCAATGCATGCTCAACTTGTTTTCGGGTTGGCATGGCTAATTGCTCAAGCATTTTACTTTCGTAGCTCATCAGTTTCTCTTCCTTCAACTAAGAACAATTCCTGACCCGTTGCAATGCGGACAAGCTGTTGATTGCACCTTTCGTACATAGCGGAATGACATCAACCACTCACCGTCCCACCATTGAAGCTCTTTCGGTCGACGGCTTGGCGCTTCACTAAGCCTATGCCTTCGGTAGAATTTTGTCAATGCCTCAGTCTGACTCTTAGCCCTGATATGCTCGGCGTAATGTTCGGAGGTCTCTCGGTAGTACCCTTTGAAACCGATTTCGAATAAAGGTGTTTTCGCAGTTAGGCGCTTCCTCATAGGAATTCCCAATTGTTGCTATGAACTTCATTTCAACCCCATTAATTCTTTCGCTCCAACTAATCCGGCTTGCGTTACTTCCGCGCCGCTCATAAGTTTTGCGACCTCTCGAATCCGCTCATCAGTTGTTAGTTTTCGGATCGAAGTCGCTGCACGTTTTTCAATCTCAAATTTTTCAACTACAAAATGTTCGTCTGCAAGGCCTGCGATTTGCGGCAAATGCGTGATGGCGATGATCTGGTGAAACCTCGAAAGATTCTTCAGACTCAATCCGACCGCTTGTGCAACACGTCCGCTCACGCCTGTATCAATTTCATCGAAGATTAGAACGGGCAGCTTATCCGATTTGGCA
>JBKJJX010000273.1:0-15873 GCA_046597825.1 Bacteroidota bacterium
AAATCCACGCCGGCGGTCGCGGTAAAGGCGGCGGTGTGAAAGTTGCGAAGAGCCTGGATGAAGTTCGCACGTATGCTTCACAGATTCTGGGCATGACGCTCATAACACATCAAACCGGACCCGAAGGGAAACTCGTGAAGCGGCTCTTAATTGAGCAAGGAGTAAACATTGCACGGGAATTATATGTCGGCGTTACGCTTGATCGCGTTACATCGCGTAATGTTGTCATGGCGTCAACAGAAGGCGGAGTTGAAATCGAGAAAGTTGCCGAAGAAAGTCCCGAGAAAATCCTCAAGGAGTTTATCGATCCGGCAGTTGGGTTTCAGCCGTATCAGGCACGGAACCTGGCGTTTGGACTTGGCCTCAGCGGCGATGCGTTCAAAAACGGAGTCAAGTTTCTGACTGCTCTGTATAAAGCATATGAGGCAATGGATTGTTCGCTCGCGGAAATCAATCCGTTGGTTGTAACGGCGGAGGGCGGCATTATTGCCCTCGATGCAAAGATGACCTTTGACGATAATGCGATGTTCCGTCATCCTGACCTTGCGTTGTTGCGTGATCTGGATGAAGAAGATCCGCTGGAAGTTGAGGCTTCAAGATCCAGCCTCAATTACATCAAGCTTGACGGAAACGTTGGCTGCATGGTGAACGGGGCGGGACTTGCAATGGCGACGATGGACATCATCAAACTTGCGGGCGGGGAACCGGCGAACTTTCTTGATGTGGGCGGAGGTGCGAATGCACAGACCGTTGAGAATGGGTTCAAGATTATTCTCGCCGACAAACATGTGAAAGCTGTGCTGATAAATATCTTTGGCGGGATTGTCCGTTGTGATCGGGTCGCAACAGGTGTCGTTGAAGCGGCAAAGAAAATTCACGTGAACGTGCCGATTGTTGTCCGGCTTGCAGGCACAAACGCTGATTTGGCGGGAGAAATACTTGCAAACTCAGGTATGAATTTCCTCGTGGCTAAAGACCTGAAAGAGGCCGCCGAAAAAGTGACGGAAGCAATCAGGAATTAGATACGATGAAAGGCAATGGCGACATAAAAAAGTACTTTGATGCGCTGAACAAACGCTTCGATGCTCTGGAGGATCGCTTCGACGCTCTGGAAGGTCGCTTCGATACTCTGGAAGGCCGCTTCGATACTTTGGAGAAACCGTTTGATTCTCTGGAGAAGCGGTTTGATTCTTTGGAGAAACGGTTTGATGCTCAAGACAAACGTTTCGACGCTCTCACGGCAGAAGTCGGTGATATCAAACTCAAAGTCGAATCGTTAAACATGCTGACGACGGACATGCTGCGAGTCCAGCAAATAATAATCAAGGATATCGCCGACGTGAAGATCAGAGTCGAGCGCCTGGAAGACGGACAAAAAAGAATCATTGTTCTCCTGACGAAGCTGGGCAAGCGGGTATCCGACTTTGACAGCGGCGAGAAACTTGAACTCTCTGAAGTTCGTTATGATGAAGCCTCGCATACGTTAACAGGGACAATTCGTGAGCACAAGCCGCAATACCGGGCAAGAAAGCGAAAACAAAAACGATAGCCTGTTTGTCTCCCGTAATCAACAAAAAGGTACATAGTGAAAAAAGTTGAGATCGTTGATAACATCACCAATCCCTATAGCAAACGAATTCTGACGAATGTTATCGGGAAAGATCCGCTGAAGGTATTGTCTTCCACAGCCGGCCGTCTAAAGCAATTGACCAAAGGCTTGAAGAAGAAGCAACTGCGATTTAAGCCGGCGTCGGAAACCTGGTCAATCACCCAGATCGTTGCACATCTGGCAGATGCGGAGCTGGTGGGAGCGTTTCGTCTGCGAATGATGGTGTCACAATCAGGCTCTCCTATTCAGGCGTATGATCAGGGCTTGTGGGCAAATACTATGAATTATGAAAATGCGGACGTGAAGGAGAAGATCAAATTATTTTCCACTCTCCGCAATGGGCAACTTGCGATCTGGAAATCTCTGAAAGATGATGAATGGGAAAAATTCGGCATGCATGCCGAGCGAGGGAAAGAAACAATTGAACGCTTTGCTCAACTCTATGCCGGGCACGACATTAATCACTTGAATCAGATCGAAGCGATCAGGAATTCTTTCAAGAAGAAAAAGAAGAAGTGAAACTGAACGAGAAGTACGAAGCGGTAATTGGCCTTGAAGTGCATGCCCAGCTCCTGACAAAATCCAAGGCGTTCTGCGGTTGTCCCACAACATTCGGAAGTGAGCCCAATACAAATGTTTGTCCGATTTGTTTGGGAATGCCCGGCACCCTGCCGGTTCTCAACAAGAACCTGGTCGAGTTTACAATGCGTCTTGGTCTGGCGACAGGATGTACGATTTCCCCAAAATCCATTTTTGCCCGCAAGAATTATTTTTATCCCGACCTCCCGAAAGGCTACCAGATCTCGCAATATGAAGAACCCATTTGCACGGGGGGGCTCTTGAAATAGAGTTGGAAGATGGCAGCAAAAAGACTATTGGCATTACCCGGATTCATATGGAAGAGGATGCGGGAAAATCCATCCACGATGTGGGGAGTGAAACACTCGTTGATTTGAACCGTTGCGGCGTCCCCCTGATGGAGATAGTAACCGAACCTGATATCCGTTCGCCGCGGGAAGCATACCTGTATGTTTGGAAAATCCGTCAGCTCGTGACGTACCTTGGAATCTGCGACGCCAACATGGAAGAGGGGAAACTGCGCTGCGACGCGAATGTATCAGTCCGATTGAAGGGCGAGCAAAAATTTGGAACCAAGACCGAAGTGAAAAACATGAACTCCCTGCGCCATATTGAGCGGGCGTTGGAGTTCGAAATCAATCGCCAGATTATGTTACTGGAGGAGGGCGGCCGCGTTGTGCAGGAGACATTGCTCTGGGATGCGAATCAGAATGTAACGTACTCAATGCGCAGCAAGGAAGAGGCGCACGATTACCGCTACTTTCCAGATCCTGATCTTGTTCCCGTTGTTGTTGACGAGAAATGGAAGGAAGGCGTCCGTGCAAGTCTGCCTGAATACCCGGTAGCACGGCGTGATCGCTTCGTGAATGTTTTAGGACTGCCGCGCTACGATGCAGAGGTGCTGACTGCGGAGAAATCAAACGCCGATTATTTCGAGCAGACACTTGCAGTACTCTCTTCTGCGGTACATAAAAGTCCCAAAGAAAATGCAAAGGCTGTAAGTAATTGGGTGATGACTGATGTGTTGCGAGTGCTGAGTGAGACAAAAATTTCAATTGATGTCTTTCCAATTCAGCCAATCCGCCTTGCAGCAATGATCGGCCTGATTCAGGATGGAACGGTGAGCGGCAAAATAGCAAAAGATTTGTTTAACGAGATGCTGACCAAACCGGATGATCCCCGTGTGATTGTCGAGCGTGAAGGCTGGATTCAGGTTTCCGATACTTCGGCAATAGACAATGCCGTCAGAGAGGTGATCGGCGCAAATCAGCAGCAGGTTGAAAAATATCTGGCAGGAAACGAAAAGGTGTTCGGTTACTTCGTCGGTGAGACGATGAAACGAATGAAGGGCAAGGGCAATCCTAAATTAGTAAACGACATTCTTAGAAAACTACTTGAGTCAAAGCGAAGCTGACATTTTTTATCCATCTACCTGAAAAGAAAAAACTATGCGCAAAACTATTATTGCCGGAAACTGGAAAATGTACAAGACTCTCGAAGAGTCGGTTGAACTTATCAACGCCCTCAAACCGCTTGCGTCGAATCTTCCGTCAAATGTAGGCGTGGTCGTTTGTCCACCGTTCACATCGCTTGCTGTAGCGACGAATCTTCTAAAAGGATCGGGCATCAAGCTCGGTGCGCAAAACATGAGTGAGCATGATGAAGGCGCGTACACTGGAGAAGTTTCCTGGAAAATGCTGAAGTCTGTGGGGTGCGAATACGTTATTCTCGGACACTCGGAACGTCGCCAATATTTTAACGAGTCGAATGAGCTCATTAATCTGAAAGCTAAGAAGGCTCTTGCGAACGGATTGAAACCGATTATCTGCGTCGGAGAGAAGCTTGATGAACGTGAAAAAGGCATCACGGACATGGTGATTTCAGTCCAAGTCAAAGGTGTTCTTGCCGGAATCTCTTCCGACGATATGAAAGGTGTTATTATTGCCTACGAGCCCGTATGGGCAATCGGAACCGGAAAGACTGCGTCGCCAATGCAGGCGCAAGAAGTTCACTTGAATATCCGCAAGTTAATTGGACAGCTGTACAGTTGGAACATCGCCGAGCAAGTCACGATTCAATACGGCGGCAGTGTAAAGCCTGACAACGCGGCCGAATTGCTGGCGCAGAACGACATTGATGGGGCGCTGGTGGGTGGTGCTTGCCTGAAGGCAGATTCGTTTGCTTCGGTTTTTGGTTCGACGAGATAGTCGATTCCCGCTCAAAAACCTTATCTTTCATTGCTTTCCCTTCACTTATTGATTATATTTCTTCAAATCTCTCCCCAATCCATTGGTTTTGGTTTAGCTGTTGGCAAAGGCCTCAATACTTCGTCTCGTCATATCAGTGGTCCTGTTCCAATTTCTACCTCTACAATCTGTTTTATCCCAATATGAGTTTCTAGAGAATGGAAATCCGCTCCATCGGGGGAGCGATGTCGGGTTTTTGCTGGATACGCCCACGCGAAAGAAAATTGATCTTTCCGGAATCTGGACTTACAAAGTTTCAGAGGGCCCGGAAGGAACAGTTCACATCCCCTGTGCGTACGATTTTACGGGCGAAGTCACATTTCAACGCAGCTTTGAGATTACGGCCGATGATCTGAACAAGTATCAATTCCAACTGGTAATGCTCGGAGCGAATTATACATCGACCGCCACAGTGAACAACGATTTCATTGCAAATCATATTGGCGGCTACACGAGTTTTGTTTCCCCCATTGCATCGTCAGTGTTGCAGGCAGGTACTCAAAATGTCATAAAAGTCGTAACTGACAATAAGCTCGATCCGACCCGGACGATTCCGCTCAGGTCGCAAGTGTGGGGCTGGAGGAATTATGGAGGTATTTTACGGGACGTGTACATTATTGCGACGCCAAAGGTTTTCATTTCAAATGTCGTAGTAACGCCAGCACTTTCGGCTGATTTTTCTGTCGGAAAGATTGCTGTAAGCACTCTAATTGACGGAAGCCTTGCAATGGGTGATTCAACCGTTGAGCGTCTTCAGTGGTACGCCGAACTTATTGACAAACAGACAGACATTCCCGTTGCAACAAGCAATACAGTTGTTGCAACGTTTCAGAATAAAGCCTGGACAACCGGCCCCGTGGAGTTGACGATTAACGCACCACGGCTGTGGAGTCCGGACAAGCCGGATATGTACATCGTCAAAGCACATCTTGTGAATCCCGCCGGCGGGGAAAAGCTGGATGAATACGACGTCAATACAGGGCTGCGTAAAATTGATTTTGTGAACGGGCGGGTTATAGTCAACGGGACGAAGACACTCCTCAAAGGTTTTATCTGGATGGAAGACCATAAGTCATACGGCAGCTCTCTTCCGTATGAAGTGATGGAAAAAGATATCGATATGATAAGGAGTGTCGGCGCGAATGCCATCCGGTTTGGCCATCATCCGCCACATCCTTATATGCTGAGTCTGTGTGACCGTTATGGAATTCTCGCGCTTGAAGAACTTTCAGTAAAAAATGTACCGGCTTCGATCCTCTCGCAGGAATATTATGTAGAACTTGCAGGTGCAAGAATGCGGGAGATGATTACACGCGATCGCAATCATCCGTGTGTGTTTGCTTGGGGAATGGGAGATGATTTTGATACATGGTCGACCTCTTCGCGGGTGTACGTAGAGCAGCTGGCAAAGGTTGCCCGTGGCCTTGATACCCGCCCAATCTACTACGCGACAAATTCTGCATCGGATCTCTGCAATGACCTTGTGGATATTACCGCGGTAAGTCTGAACACGCGTGATATTAAAGAATTCAAAAAAGAGTTGGATGATCTTCGTATCGCCAGTGCGGACAAGCCTCTTCTTGTTGTGAGAATGGGAACGGAAGTTCAACCGGATAATTCAAACGGCTACAGCGATCCGCTTTCTCTACAGGCACAGGCACGATACGTCTTACAACATATTGACATTATTCGTTCGTCGAATGCCGATGGCGTGTTCATCTGGTCATTCAATGATTGGAAGGGCGACCGGCCCGCGCTTACAGTCAATTCCGGCGATCCGTGGATCCACACAATGGGAGTCGTAACGCGGAACCGCGATAAGCGTATCGCGTTTGATGCAATCCGCGCAGCGTTCAACAACGACAAATTCTCGGCGCTGCCCATTGGCAACAATCCGTCGTCGGCACCCATCCTGTATGTTGTGACCGGACTGTTCATTCTAATCGGGACTGCATATCTCTATAATGTTAACAGGCGATTTCGTGAAGGCCTGAACCGTTCGATGGTAAATGCCTACAACTTTTTTGCAGATGTGCGTGACCAGCGCATTGTTACCATTTTCCACAGCACGCTGCTCGGCCTGATTGTCTCCGCGGCAACAGCGATCGTTGTCTCGAGCATCTTGTACAAATTCCGGGGCAGCATCGCACTGGATAATCTTCTGTCCTACATTCTCGTGTCCGATACGCTCAAAGAAGATGTTGTGAAACTCATTCTGAATCCAAAACTGTTTCTTCCCGTTTTCACCGCCGGATTTTTCGTTCTACTTCTTTTGATCAGCATATTGTTGTGGCTTGTGGCGCCCATCTTCAAGGTGAGAATCTATCCTTTCCATGCATATGCAATCACCATGTGGTCAACGCCGCCGCTACTCCTTCTTGTACCTCTCGGAATGATCCTTTACCGATTGATGGACAGCCCGGTGTATATCCTGCCGGCTTTAATCCTGTTTGTATTGTTATTGGTCTGGGTTCTTCTCCGTTTTCTGAAAGGCATTTCCATTATTCTTGATACAGCTGCGTTCAAAGTATATCTGGTCGGAACGCTATCGCTCATCGGGATGTTCGCTGCTGTATACTTTTACCTTGAATACACCCAATCGGCATCATTGAACCTGACGCTTCTGTATAACAATATTATGACTCGAACGCATTAAATGTATTTATCCAAGCTCGAAATAATCGGCTTCAAATCTTTTGCGCAGAAAGTGAACCTGACGTTCGACAGCGGCATCTCTGCCATTGTGGGACCCAACGGATGCGGCAAGACGAATATCGTCGATGCGATTCGGTGGGTGCTGGGCGAACAACGCTACAGCGCGCTTCGTTCTGAAAAGATGGAAGACGTTATCTTCAACGGCACGAAGAACCGTAAGCCGCTGGGCATGGCGGAAGCATCGCTTGTTATCGAAAACAACAAGGGCATTCTCCCATCGGAATACACGCAAGTCACGATCGGCCGGCGGGTGTATCGTTCAGGCGAGAGTGAATATCTGCTGAACAAAGTCCCATGCCGCCTCAAGGATATTCTTGATTTGTTCATGGATACGGGAATGGGAGCCGATGCGTATTCCGTTATCGAACTGAAGATGGTTGAGACGATCCTGAGCGACAAGACGGATGAACGGCGCAGGCTCTTTGAAGAAGCGGCGGGCGTAACAAAGTACAAGCATCGTCGCAAAGCTGCGTACCGGAAACTCGAAGCAGTGCAAGCAGACCTCGTGCGTGTGAACGACATTGTCGCTGAGGTGCAGAAAGCTGTCAACTCGCTCGAACGACAGGCTAAAAAGGCTGAGCAATACAACGATGTGAAGACCAAGCTGCGTTCGTTCGAAATTGATTTGATGGAGCGCGATTATTCACAACTTGTTGCCCGCCTTCAGCCGCTCGAACAAAAATTGCAGGAGATGTCATCAAGCAAGCAGCAAATCGATGTCGACCTCTCGCAGGAAGAAAGCCGGTTTGAAGAACTGCGCGGTTCAATGAGTGACGTTGAACGCCGGTTGGCGGAAGCGCAGCGCGATGCAAGTCTGCACATGGAAAAAGTAAATCGCATAGAGCAGAAAACACTTGTTGCGGGCGAACAGACAAAAGCCCTGCATAATAATATTGTTCGATACGAAGCGGAGCAAAACGAATTACGGACGGAAAAAACCCGGCTGGAAGAACTTGTTATTGTTCTTGAACAAAAGTTGATGAGTCTTGGCGTGAAGCAGGGCGAGATGGAATCTGATCTCGTGCAGCGACGAACGGAACTTGCAGATGCGAGCCAGCGACTGGAAACAAAAAAATCCGGTTTGAAGTCGCTCAACGATCGAACCATTGAGCTCGTTCATGTTTCGGCGGAGAAGCAGCGTGATCAGGACAAGTTGAAAAGCCGAATCGAAAACCTGCAGGGACGGGCTGTTCGGGCGGAAGAAGAGAATCACGCATACGAGCAGGAGCTCAGCCGTCTGGCCCGGGAGATTGAATCCCTGACCGCAGAAGACAAGCAATTGCGCCGCTCGTTTTCGGAAGCGGAAGTAAAATACTACGACGCCGAGCGCAGCCGGAAAGAACTTCAGGAGAAGCTGGAAGGGCTTCAACGCGAGGAGTTGGATGTGCTGGGAGAATTGCAGAGCCGGACGTCGCGGATTGATTTCCTTAAGAGTCTGATTGAGAGCAGAGAGGGTTTTTCCGACAGCATTCGTTTTCTTTCTACATCCGATAAATGGGGAAAGTCGTCTGCAACGCTTACAGTTGCGGATGCAGTTCACGCGGATGAACGATACGCCGCGGCGATTGAATCCGCTTTGGGCGAATATGCGAGTCTGATCGTCGTTGACACAATGGATGATGCCGACCGCGGAATTGCGCTGCTGAAAGAAGAAGCGAAAGGAAAGGCAACATTTGTTTGCCTCGACCGTTTGCCATCCGTTCAGAGCGAGTACATGCTTCCGCAAGAAACGGGAGTGCATGGATGGGCAATGGACCTTGCGAAGTTCGACTCCGCCTACAAGCCGCTCTTTGCGTTTCTGTTGGATAGAGTGTTGATCGTGGAGGATGCTGCGACGGCCAGGAAAATTTCTTCCACATATGCAGGGATCCGTTGCGTTACATGCGAAGGTGAATCCTCGACAAGCGTTGGAGTCCGTCGCGGAGGAAGTAAACGCCAGAATGAGGGAAGCGCGATTGGCCGGCAAAATCTGATCGAAGGCCTGCAGGTGGAAGCGCGGACATTCAACGCCAGACTTGAGTCGCTGAAATTCATGCGCGAAGAATTACAGTCGCAGATTGACGCGATGGAGCTAAAGTCATTCTCGGACTCTGTTAAGAATATAGAACGGGAGATGAACGGCGTTGAGATGCACATTGCCCAATTGGAATTCGAACGCAAACGGGCGAATGATGTTATCGCGAAGAACGCCGAAGAAAGCGAAACACTCAAAAATGACATCCGCGAACTGCAAGCCGCTGTTGCCATTGCAGCGCCGGAATTGGAACGAGTGCTAAGCGAAAAGACTGGGATCGAACAAACCATTGCCGCTGCAATACAAGAGCGAGATGCATTCGAAGCGGATTTTGCCCAACGTTCGAAGCTCGTTCAGGACCTTGAGATACAAGCCGTTCAGTTGAAGGGCTCGTTGCAGAATGCGGAGAATGAATTTCTGCGCAGCAAAGAGTCGATAACAAGCATTAGAGCGTCGCTGGAGAAACGAGCAGCAGATATTCAACATGCCCGGGAAGGGATTCAAACCATCGGCTCGTCCGCGCAGGAAGACACGGCACTGCTCGCCCAGCTGATGGCAGATCTGTATTTGCTGGATGCGCGCAAGTCGAACGTCGAGCAGGAAAACGTGCACGTCCGCGAGGAGATGCATCGTATCCAGCTGAAGATCAGAGATGAACGACGTACCCACGACGAGGCGTTGAGTGTTGTGCACGACCTGGAGTTGAAAATCGCCGAACTAAAGGCAAAGATCGAGCACCTCAAGGAGCGGGCATTTACGGAGTTTGAGCTTTCGCTGGAATTAAAGACCTATCCTGAAGATGAGTTTGTGGATTTTGCTGCACTGCGCGACGAGATTCAACATTTCCGCGATAAAATAAAATCGTTGGGCAATATCAATTTTGCCGCATTCGAGGAGTATACGCAGGAAAAAGAGCGGTACGAATTTCTCTCAACGCAACGCGATGATCTGATCGAAGCGGAGAAGACGCTGCTTGCAACCATTGATGAAATCAATACGACGGCACAGAATAAATTCCTTGAGACATTTGAAAAGATCCGGGTGAATTTTATCGAGACATTTAAAAGCTTGTTTGATCCCGGTGACGAATGCGATTTGAAACTTGAAGAGGAAGTCGACCCGCTTGAAGCCCGCATCGATATTATCGCAAAGCCTCGCGGCAAGCGTCCGACATCGATTGACCTTCTTTCCGGCGGCGAGAAGACACTGACGGCGACGGCGTTATTGTTCGCCATCTACCTCGTGAAGCCCAGTCCATTTTGTATTCTCGATGAAGTCGATGCACCGCTCGATGACGCAAACGTCGACCGGTTTACCCGCATCATCAGAAAGTTTTCCGATAACACGCAGTTCATCGTCGTCACGCACAACAAGCGGACGATGGAGGCGGCAAATGCTCTCTACGGTGTAACGATGGAAGAAGAGGGCGTTTCAAAGTTGGTGACCGTTCGTTTCAATCAGGCGTCGCAGGTCAAATCTGCCGCCGTGGTTTCAGGGTAAGTTCAATGTCTCTGAAAATATTTGTCGATTTCGATGGGACGATCACGCGCCAGGATGTTGGCAATGCTTTCTTTGTGGAATTCGGCGGTAAAGTTTGTTCTGAGTTTGTAGAGGAGTACAGGGCAGAGAGAATATCTGCCAAAGAACTATTCCGGAAAGAAGTCGAAGCAATTGGCCTTCTTGATGAGCCCAAGGCAACTACATGGCTTCGCCGCCAGCAGATTGATGAAAGCTTCCGCAGTTTTGCAGATTTTTGCAGAGCGCGCAAGATTGAATTGTATATCGTCAGCGACGGACTTGACTTTTACATCGGCGAGATGTTACGGCACAATTCAATCGACGATGTTCCGTTCTTTGCCAATCATCTGGAAATTCAATCCGGCGAAAATGACTCAGCCCGCCTGTCGGTAAGTTTTCCGTACGACGATGCCGAATGTTCACGATGCGCATGTTGTAAGCGTAATATCATGCTGACGAACAGCGGCGAGGATGATATTCTTGTATATGTGGGAGAAGGCTATTCCGATCGGTGTCCTGCCCGTTATGCTGATTTCGTTTTTGCAAAAGACGATCTTCAGAAATTCTGTCAGCGGGAAAATATTTCGTACTTCTTATACAATTCGTTTAATGGCGTTGTGCAGCGACTTGAAGAGCTGTTGGACAAAAAGAAACTCGGGCCCAGACGGGAAGCAGAGATGAAACGCCGCGAGGCGTTTATTCGCGAGTAAACTGGATTTGCATGCCTACACAGAAAAACGACTTTAGAAATTTGGTCTTTAAGTACCGGAGTTATACACCACTACCGTTCTTGCTGGTCATGGTGGTGTTTGCAAGGCCGACACTCATGAGCATGGCAATTGGATTTGCCATCATGATGGTTGGTGAAGCCATCCGGTTTTGGGGTGTCTCCATTGCCGGCAGCGAAACGCGCACAACCGGTTCGGTGGGTGGCACGTTCCTAATTACGAACGGACCGTTTGCCTTCGTTCGGAATCCACTCTATGTCGGGAATATGCTGTTGTACATCGGAGTAGGAATCATGTCTATGGCGTTGTTTCCGTGGCTTCTTATCGTCGCGGCGGTATGGTTTTACCTCCAATACACACTCATCGTTTCACAGGAGGAGGAATATTTGGCGGGACAATTCGGAGCGGATTTTGAACATTACCGGCATCATGTGCCGCGATTTGTTCCGCGTCCAACGCCGTATGTGGCCCCTGTGCCGCCGCCCAAACGCGTTCGCACGAGCGAAGGCTTTGCTTCAGAACGCCGGACGTTACAGGCAATCGGGCTTGTAACTCTTCTGATTGTCGCGATGTACTTTGTTCAGCACCAATGATTGCCAATGAAAAGACCCATCCGGCAAAGCTGAAACGTGTTCTCATGATTGCCGGCGAGCCCTCCGGCGATTTGCATGGCTCGGGTGTTGTTCGGGAATTGAAGAAGCGGTTGCCCGACGTCGACGTCTATGGCGTCGGCGGGGAAAAAATGAAGGCGGAAGGTTTTGATGTTGTCTTTCCGATCTCACGGCTTTCGTTCATGGGTTTTCTGGAGGTCGTAAAAAATCTTTCTGTGGTGAAGGAGTTGGAACGAACACTGGACGCGTTGCTCTCAAGCCGCAGACCCGATGTTGTGGTACTGATCGATTACCCTGGATTTAATCTCCGCTTTGCGAAAAAAGTAAAACAGCACGGCATCAAGATTCTCTACTACATCAGTCCACAAGTATGGGCGTGGCACAAAAGCCGTGTCAAGAAAATGCGGGGAATTGTAGATCGAATGAAGGTTGTGTTCCAGTTTGAAGTTGAGATTTATGAGAATGAGGGGATCAACGTCGAATTTGTAGGACATCCTCTTGCAGAGAAGATAGGAACGACAGGAGGCAGAGAAAGTTTTTTTCAGAAGCACGGTCTCGATCCGGCAAAGAAACTACTGGGACTGTTGCCCGGCAGCCGGAAGCAAGAGGTTGAAAAGATTTTCCCAACGATGCTTGCAACAGCAGAACAGTTGCAGAAATCGCTGAATATCCAGGTGGCGGTTGGCGTCGCCCCCAATCTTGGCGCAGCATATCTGAAACAATTTATCGGGGATGCGGCAACCATAACGGTGGTGGAAGAAGCAACGCACAATGTCATGGCATTTTCTGATGCAGTGATTGTTACTTCGGGAACAGCAACACTGGAAACAGGATGGTTCGGGACTCCGATGGCAGTTGTCTATAGGACTTCGCCGGCAACGTACACAATCGGCAAAGCGCTCGTTGGCGTTCCGTTTATCGGACTCGTAAATATTGTCGCCGGAGAAAAAGTTGTCCGGGAATTTGTGCAACACGATCTAAACGTGGAAAATCTTTCCAAAGAGATGACGAAACAGTTGACTGACACAGCATATGCGACTAACATGCGGAATCGTCTCTCAATCATCAAATCAAAACTTGGAACAGCCGGAGCTTCAGAACGAGTTGCATCCGGAATTATTGAGTTAGCTGAGTGTCCATGAATTCTACCATAAAACTTTTCTGTTTTATTTCGGTGGCACTGTATATTGCCGGCTGCGGCTCCGCGCCGGAAGCCACCAAAGAAGAAACTCCGCCGGCTCCCGAAGTGCTGTCGAAGGAATTATTATTTGAGCGCGGCCACGTGCTGTATCTTCAGCAGGAACTCGATAGCGCAAACGTGTTTCTGAGCAGGGCGGTTTCGATGGATCCCGTTTACAAGAGTGCCATTGCTGACCTAGCTCCGCTAAGCTACGATCTGGCGATGCGTGCCGATGCTGCAAAAAAGAAGAATGAATTTCTTCGCAAATCCCGTGACTATTACATCAAGCTCGAGACACTCGGCGAAAAAGAATCGGATATGTACGAGCGGCTCTGTGAAATTGCCAACGCGCTGAACGACGACAAAACATTCTTGAAGTACGCTAGGAAGAACGCCGACGCCTATCCCTACGACCGCCAGTTCTACAATCTGAGCGTCGCCTATTTCAACGTGAACGATTTCAACTCAGTTATAAAGACTACGAAAGAGGCGACCGTCGAGTTCAAAGGCTCCACATATATTGGCTCGTTCTACCGGCAACTCGGACGCGCCTATATGAAAATCGGCCGCGACCAGACTGCGGAAAAGACTTTTTACGCCGGACTCAGTGCAGCGGACGGCAAGATTGCCGAGCTGCGGAAAGCTGATCCCGCATATAAAAATTCGGCGGACTTTGCGCGCCTGAAGGATGACAAGATCGGGATGCTTATATCGTTGAAAAATCTTCACACGACATACAAAGCAACCGATAAGCTGGCTGAAGTTGAAAAGAAGCTGAAAGAACTCGGGAAATGATGTTGCGTTCCGAAGCGTTGCAGCAATGAAAATCCTGCTTCCCTTTGCGTGGCTCTACTCTTTTTTTATATGGCTGCGCAACGCGGCGTTCGATAGTGGAGTTTTGAAGACGACGAATGTTGGCGTTCCCGTCGTCTCGATCGGAAATCTGACCGTCGGCGGAACAGGGAAGACCCCGCTCGTTGAATATCTCGTCAGGGAATTGTTGGCGGGCGGATGTAAGGTTGCAGTGGTAAGTCGTGGATACAAAAGAAAAAGCACCGGTGTTGTGGTTGTCTCCGATGGCAAGAAAATCCTCGCTTCAGCGAAACAAGGCGGGGATGAGCCTGTGCAGATTGCAGAAAAATTTCCTGAAGCGATCGTTGTTGTTGGCGAGAAGCGTGTGGATGCAGCACGGCGAGCGGTGAGTCTTGGAGCGTCTCTGATTCTTGCAGACGATTGTTTTCAGCACAGATACCTTCATCGTGATGTAGACATCGTGGTGATTGATTCAACGTCGGATATTACACGAGATGCAATGCTTCCGGCCGGACGATTGCGGGAGCCGTTGCGTGGATTGCGGCGTGCAAATGTGGTTGCGTTTTCAAAATACGATGAAAGTTCTTTACCTGGCCTGGAGTCGAAACTTCGACCGTACTTCACAGGTTCTTTCGTCAGGTTCAGATATAAACTTGCAAGTGTGAAGCGTGCAACGGACGATGTAACTGTTTCTTTTGAGGTTGTTAAAGGGATGAAGCTCGTTGCGTTCAGCGGAATCGGAAACCACAATGCATTTGTTCATGACCTTCAGAAGAACGGGTTCGCGCCGATAAGCGACATGAGATTTCCTGACCATCACACATATTCGGAGGGGGACCTGTCGACGCTTGCAGCCTTCTCAAAAGCATTGGCGGCGGACGGATGCATCACGACGGAGAAAGATGTCGTACGGTTACGGTCTGATAAAGCAAAAGCAATCGTATTGTTTGACGAGACTCCGGTTTTTTATCTGCGTATCGAACTCGAAGTAATTGCTGGCAGGGAAGTGCTGGATTCGATCACAACAAATTGCGGAAAGGCAATGCTCACATAAATGGTAATCGGCATTACGGACGCGTTCAGCAAGAAAAGCCAGTTCTATCTTTCATGGCTTCGCAAAGTTGCCCACAGTGCCGAAGTTGTTACTCTCTCTTACGAGAAGAAAAATGCCAAGGAGCTGAAGAAATGCGACGGGCTTATTCTCACGGGCGGCGGTGACATTCACCCGAAATATTACGGCCGTGAAGATTATCTGAAGTTGGTTAATGACATAAATGAAAAGCGGGATGAGTTCGAATTCAAAATTGTTCGTGATGTACTGAAAGAACAGATACCTGTTCTCGGAATATGCAGAGGAATGCAAGTGTTCAATGTCGCCCTTGGCGGTTCAATGATACCTGACGTGAAGAGCGAAGGCTTCAAGGATCATGCGAAAACCAAAGACGGTAAAGACAGGCGACACAAAGTCGGAATAAAGAAAGGGACAACCCTGCACTGGATGGTCGAAACGACGTCGAGTGACGTTAACACTGCGCATCATCAGGCCGTGGACCGGATCGGCGACGGGTTGAAAGTCACTGCGACTTCTCCCGACGGTATCGTCGAAGGTTTGGAATGGAAGAAGAGCGAGTCCTTGCCGTTTCTTCAGCTTGTTCAATGGCATCCTGAACGGATGAACGATTACACGAATCCATGCTCAAAAATTTTATTAGAACACTTCGTGCTTGCGGCTGTGGCGCGGGCCGAAGGTTAAACTTTTACCACAGAACTTTATTGACAGGGAAATGAAATGAAGAAATATGTTTATGTGTTTGGCAGCGGAAAAGCTGAAGGTACTGCAGAAATGAAAGGCCTGCTTGG
>JBKJJX010000032.1:0-5024 GCA_046597825.1 Bacteroidota bacterium
CTTCGGCATTTCATTGTCATCGTGGTGCATGAGCATGATGTTTATTTTATTCGGATCGAGAAATGTATGCTGCTGGCGATTGCCATCCTTGCTGGTTTGTTGTTCAAGCACGAATCCAAGTCGTTCAAGCTCGCTTATTTTTTTCTTCATGGCGGATGAGAAGTAATGAATCGCCGGAGAAGGAAATTCCGATTCGAACAAATGGATGTTGACGCGCCCGTCGGTAAGCAGTGCCCAGGGTTTGGGCTCGGTGTTCCCCCACAATTTGCGGAAGCCGATTTTCTGATAAAAGGAAAGCGATGCGTCAAGTTTTGATACTGAAACAGAGAAGTGCGCGTACGAGCCGAGTTTCATGCCACCTGCAGTTGTGGAGAGTTATTCAAAGAATTATTTCCGGGTAGCTGGCGATTGCCAGTTCGTATTCCTTCGCGACTTCCGGCGTCTCGCGATTGTTCACCGTCAGTGCGAATTCCAATGAGTGAAGTTTGCCGGCGCACATGGTGGATTTTGCCAGCCGTTCTGCGATTGAAAGTTGCTTCTGCAAGCCCGTAAATATTGTCGCGATGCCTGTGCATATTGCAATAGCGGCGCATGTAAGCTTCCACGCCGGACCCGGCACTGATTGTCCCGTTAAGGCCAGCGCGATTGCGGGACCGAGAGCTGCGGCCGTGCCCGCGATGACTGTGCTGAGCGCGCTCGCTACAAGCCCGATGATGATGTAACGGGAATTCTTTTTCTTCAGGGATGTTATCTCGCTGTCCGACTTGCGTATGCCCGTCCGGATCTTGTCCAATAACGCTGCACGGGAATCAGAAGAACTTTCCATCGTTTTGCCTCCCATTATTGAGAAAGGTTTTTTGTGCCGCAACAATGTGGGAAAATGTTCTTCATTCTGCAAGTTCGCGTTTCTCAACCACAAATGACGGTGATGTTCTGGTTCGTATTAAGTTGAATTTGGGTTAACGAGTGATGATATTGAACGGACTTCCTCAAGAAACGACACCCATGGCTTCAACCATTCCATCGCTCCACCCGACACGGGCAAAGATTAGCCTCGCCGCATTCCGCCATAACATGAAGATTGTCCGATCTCTCGTCGGCAAAGATGTGCAGATTATGGCGGTGGTGAAATCCAATGCATACGGGCACGGTATGCGGACGATAGCGTACGAGGCTGTTCGCAATGGTGCATCCTATCTTGCGGTTGCGCGTATCGACGAAGGTGCTGAGCTTCGACGTGATGGAATCAAACAGCCTGTGCTTGTTTTTGAGATTCCTGTCCTTTCGCAAATCGAGCGGGCGTTGCTCGACAATCTGGAACTCACGATCGCCTCAAAAGAGAACGCTCTGCATGTGAACGCTGTTGCGCAAAAAATGAAGAAGAAAGCAAAAGTGCATGTGAAGATTGATACAGGAATGGGAAGACTTGGTTTTCCGCTTGCGTTAGCGGTGGAAAATATCCGGTTCATTGCCGGACTTGCGGGATTGGAACTAGTCGGGGTGTACAGTCATTTTGCTTCTTCGGACGAAACAGACCTCACGTATGCACGCGTGCAGCTTGAGCGCTTTCGAAGCGTGCTGGGAGAACTCGACAAATTGAACATCAATATTCCACTGAAGCATATGGCCAACAGTGGTGGAATTATTTCTCTGCCCGAATCACATTTCAATATGGTCCGACCAGGGATTATGTTATATGGATACACTCCCCGAAAAACCATGACGACAACGCCTCCACTTCAGCCCGTCATGTCACTTATCTCAAAAATTACATTCATCAAAGACGTTGAGCCGAATACAAGCATCTCCTATAACCGGAAATATTTTACAAAGTCGAAGACGCGGATCGCCACTGTACCGGTCGGATATGGCGACGGCTTCAGCAGAGCGCTTACCAATAAGGCGAACGTGCTTATCCGGGGAAAACGTTTTTGCTGTGTCGGCACTATTTGCATGGACCATCTGATGGTCGACCTCGGCCTTGACGCCTCTGTGCAAATTGGGGATGATGTTGTGCTGGTCGGCGCCGATGGCGTAGAGAATATTTCGGGATGGGATATCGGCGAGATGCTTGGAACAATTCCGTACGAAATAACTTGTAACGTCAGCAACCGCGTCCAGCGGGCGTATTCGAGTTAAAATTTAGTATGGACACAAAACTGGATTCATGAACCAATAACCATCACACGTCTGACGAGGTAATCTATGAAAATGCTACCGCTTGCCAGTGCCGTTCTTGTCGCTGCGACACTTTCTGTCGGACAAAACAACCGTCCGGTCAAAATGAATCTGCTGGCTTATTTTGACAAAGTTCCGGTTCCTCCTTTAACGAGCAAAGAAGCGCACGCCAAATGCGAGTGCAACGATCCAAACAACACGGGGGCATGCAAAGCGGACGGGATGTTCAAGGCAATTGAAGAAGAGATGATCAAAATCCAGACAGATATCTCTTCGCCCGCAGGGACGACACAGGGCGACCTGATTAAAAAAATGCAGGACCCTGCTTTTCAGAAGGAGATGGAAAAGATGAGCGACGCGGAAAAGATGAACCTGGCGATGCGGATGCAGCAGAGCATGACACCAAAGCCAATGGGCCCCGAGCCTGCCACAGTAATGAAGGCGCTGGAAGAATTCAGCAAACTGAATGAAGCGGAAGCGAACTCCATGTCGAAAGCCGGAGAAATGGTGCAGGCAACTCAGAAGCGCGAACAGGAACTGGATGCCAAACACAAAGCTATCGATCAATGGCAGGAAGCGGAGATCAAAAAACTCCCGATCAAGAATTATGGGGAAATGAGCGCGCCGGACCCCAAAGATGTCTACACAGTTACCATGAATGCCTGGCACAAGCATATCAGCGTAGTGGATGACGCGTTGAAGCTTTCGGGAAAGTTATTTGCCGATAAAAAGGCAAAAGCAAAAAAGCAATACGCGCCATTTCAGGCGGGCCTTGAGAAAACCACTATGGCGACGATGCTGCGAATGACATTTCGAAGTCTTCATTGGGAACAGGACAAATTCTGATGACAGGGGCCGTCAGCAAACTGGCGGGCGAATCAAAATCATTGCATCAGGACGCTGCAATTTGGTATGAGCGAATGATGCTATACGAAAAAAATAACAAGCCGTGAGTCAGTCAATCAATCAATCAAAAATAGACGCTTATGTCAGAATACGAATACGGCCAGAAAGAGCCGATGGAAAACGAAGCAATGGTTCGCACCCTCGACACCCAGGCGCGTGCGATCTGGCCGCAGGAGAAAGAGTTCTTAAAGCGCATCTTCAATCGTCCGGGACTTGATGTGTTGGATGTCGGTTGCGGTACCGGTGAAATCTCGTCACGTGTCTCAATGGAATTCTCAACGAATCGTGTTGTGGGGATTGACATTGCGGAGACGCATATCCGCCGTGCACAGCAACGCTTCGGGCATGTCGCCGGACTTACATTCCAGCAGGCCAATGGGTCGAAGATACCGTTTGAAAATGACCGGTTCGATATTTCCATCTGCCGGCACTTATTGCATGCGATCCCGGATCCTGCCAGCATATTGAAGGAGATGATCCGTGTAACCAAACCCAATGGCTGGCTCTACACTCTTGCCGAAGACTATGGCATGCTGTTCTTCTATCCAACCAAATACGATGCGGACGAATTCTTTGGCGTGTATGGCAACAAAGCGGCGGCAAAAACCGGATCGGACCTTCGGCAGGGAAGGAAAATGCCGGCGGTACTTGCATCACTCAAGTGTACGGATATTGAAGCGAATTATATTTGTATCGACACGCTGCGAGTGGACAGGAATCTTCTTGCTGATATTTTTGTGAATTGGCGGGATGGATTTGAAGCCTGGATCAGTCAGAATTCCGGTGCGTCATTGGAGGAAGTGCATACTCGCTTCAATGATATTATCGATTGTACGAGAAATAAGGATGGATATGCGGCGTGGCTGATACCTTCAGTCAGCGCCCGCGTAACGGAAGAAGCCAAGAGTACGTAAAAAAATTCCGGAGGCTGTATGGCAGAAGAAGAAAAGTCAACACTCCTACCCACGATCATGAAAACGATCGGCGTAATCACGGCAGTTATCTCCCTTGTCCTCGGAGGCCGGCAGGTAGTGAATATGATCGGTGAAAGCAGTGCAAAAAAAGAGAAGGCCAAAACTCTGAACAATGAGGCGCAACAACTTGCTGCGTCCGGAAATTATAGCCGCGCATGGCAATCTATTTCCCAGGCGGTGGAACTCCGCCCCGAGTACCGCACCCAACAAACCGCAATCGCAATGGAGTGGTTGAGGGAAATCCGCGTCAGCTCAACTGGTGGAGAAAAATCATTCAGTGAAATAGTTGACAAAATTTTGCCTGCCTTGTACGGAGCGATGGACACGACCAGGAAAGAATATTCGGCAGATATTCTGGCACATATCGGTTGGGCGAACTATCTCAAGTTCAAAGAAGGAGACCGCGCTGTGAAAGTGGAGGAGCAGTATATCAGAGCGTTAAGCCTTGACTCGACAAATGTCTATGCCCACGTCATGTATGGACACTGGCTTCTTTTTCCCGGTCACGGCGGAGGATCCATCGAAGAGGCAAATAAGCATTTCGCTCTCGCGGTAGGAAGCGGGAGAGAGAAAAAATTCGTTCGCGGGTTGATGTTTGCCGCCTACCGGAACAATAGCTCCGTTGAGTGTCAGGCGCAGATAATCAGGTTGGTAAACGATATCCGGAAGAACGGGGAGACAATGGATTTTGTTGATCGCAAGAATATTATGGAGGCGGCGTATTATTCTTATCGGGCAGATATCGTGGGGAAAGTGAACAAACTTATAGGCGTGAAAGATCATCGGGATACATTCGTGTATCTCACGGCCGGGATGGATACCAGCGCGGCGTACCTGGAGGATACTTGGGGACAGTTGAACAAAAAGGGCGATTAGCAAGAATTAGAAAGTGACTGTCACCTTCTGGAATTGCATTTGTGTTTAAATTGCAATTGTATCCGTATTCTCCTAAATTCTTCTGGCACA
>JBKJJX010000070.1:0-6955 GCA_046597825.1 Bacteroidota bacterium
TTAAAAGTCAAAAAGCCCTTCCTGGTGTTCCAAGAAGGGCTTCGTTTAACAGTCTGTTGATTTATCTAGCCATCCATCGGTCCACTACGGCGTATATCGCCATGATGGTGGTGATGGATGTGAAGTGCCATATATGTTGTTTCCGTGGTCTTCATTCTGTTATGAAGCTAAGCAGAGTAAAGGATAATGTCAAATATTTTTTCAGCCTGAACACGTGTGTGTTGACCAACATCGGTGAGGGCGCTGAATGAAAGCATCACAGGAACATTTCGTTGATCTGCTGCGTTCTATTTCCTCTATCAGTTTGCCTATTGCTGATTTTTCGCTGGGCGCAGTTCCTAGTCGACTATGTTCTTGCGTTTACACCTCAACCTGACGTGCCTTTTCACAGAGTTGAGGTGCCCGGAACCCGGGTCCCGCTCAACTTACACATCCTGGAGACCTCAAACCGAATCCCTGGCTTCACAAGCATATTCAATTGTATGAGGTGGTGCAACACACATTTTGAATTTCTCATAAACCGGACATATCGGAAATAAGTTTTTTTTGATGAAAAGCTAGTTGAGTGTATAGAGATAGCTGTATGATCTCGACGTAAGACCGATTTGTCCGTGCCCATCATTTGCATCACTGATTTCTACGTTCGATCGTGACAATAGAAACTAGAACATCGCCAGAATGAAATTCAGGTCTGACATACTGGAGGTCTTAGTAAGTATTTGGCAAAAGGATACCGCAGAGTACCGGTAGAGTGAACTGACGATATCAAGAAGCTTACAAATGCATCATCTTAAAAAAGAAACCTGCAGTGATTAAGGCTAACAAGCCTTTCTTGACTGCAGCATATCAATTGCTTATCGTTACCCAACCCTTCCACTCTCGAAAATCCATTTGAGGTAACAATGCCTAAAGAAATCCCTAAAACACTTCGCAATGCTGCAATTGCCACGGTGTCTATTCTTGCTCTCATCTATTTGTTTACAAAACTCTCCTCGGGCGGAAAACCTACGACAGCAATTGAGTCGGAGCCTGCCGCGTACACTGGCGTTGATAAATGCGCATCATGTCACAAACGCGTTTCGCCGGACATTGTGAACCAGTATTCGCAGAGTACAATGGCTCATGCGGGTGTTTCGTGCATGGACTGTCATGGCGTAGAGAGAACAAACCCATTAGGTAAAGACCACGAGGGATTCTTCATTACCAATACACCAACCCCGGCAAAATGTGCAAAGTGCCATCCGGGTGAAACACACCAGTTCGACATGAGTCGTCACGGCGCTCCCGCGTGGATTGCGCTTTCGGGACTGGATGATTTCTCTGCCGAACAGCGCAAACTCATCGAGCAGATTCCGGAAGCAAACCGCGGGAACAACGGCATGATCACGGCAACCCGAAACTCTCTTTTCGATATCGAAGGGCCAATGGTTACTCCCCTCGCGTGCCAGAGTTGTCATGCGATCGGCAAGCCAAATAAGGATGGAAGCATCGGGAACTGCAACAAATGTCATCTTCGCCACGAGTTCTCTCTTGCACAAGCCCGTAAGCCGGAAATCTGCGGTCAATGTCATCTCGGACCCGACCACCCACAAGACGAGATCTACCGGGAATCAGCGCATGGCGTTATGTACCATACACAAGGGGAAAAATGGAACTGGGATCAAAAACCAGGAAGGCTCACCGTGATGGATATGCCGGCTCCCACGTGCGCCACATGCCACATGAGCGGCTTCGGCACCCAAGGAACGACACACGATGTGGGGCAACGACTTTCTAAATTTCTTTTTGCTTCAGAGACCTCCGATCGACCTAATGCAATTGAAGGGCGCGCAGCCATGAAGAGCGTCTGTGCAAATTGCCACTCGCAACCTTTTATCGACAGACAGTACTCAATGGCCGACAGTGTCACTGCATTTGTAAACATCAAGGTCAAAGAAGCACGTCTCATCATCGAAGGGCTCGTCAAGGATGGCATCATAACGTCCAAACCATTTGCCACCCAGATAAGTTACGATGCATTCGATCTGTGGCATTATTACGGACGCACGGCAAAGTTCGGGGCGTACATGCAAGGACCGGATTACGTTCAGTGGCATGGCATCTATCCGATGCTCAAACAGCTCAACGCCGTCAAAGAGGATGCTGCGCGGTTGCGAGAACAACATGGGCGGAGGAAGTGACCATGAATACCGTTTCAGTATTTCATCTTGCCAATATCCGCCTCCCGATGGAGAAGAACCGGTTCCTTCTCATGTTTGCCGGCATGAATTTCTTCTTCACCGGAGTGGACGTCGCGCTTGCACATTCGATAAATGATTTCATCCCCGTCTACGAACTCATTCCCGTTTACATCTCACCATTCTGCGCACTTTCGTGCGTTCTGCTTTCATTTCAGATAAAGCCCAAAGGATGGCTCGCTATTGTTCATCTCGCGTTCATGCTCATAGGGTTAATGGTTGGCGTCCTGGGAACGGCGTTTCATGCCAACGCAGTGCTTAGTCCGGGCGGCCACCTTACATGGGCATGGGTAGTCTTTGGCTCGCCAATACTTGCTCCATTGGCATTCTGCGGCATTTCATTAATTGGGCTCTATGCCTCGACGCAAGAAGTAGAGGGCCAGCCGGGCGTGTTGGAGGTGCCCGGTCTCGGCGCATTCAAGGCTCCGATATCGCGGGACCGCCATTTTATCTGGTTGGTTGGATTGGGATTTGCGGGTAGTGCGATTACTTCGATCATCGACCATGCACAATACGGATACACAGTCTATAAACTCATGGCAATTGTATTCGGACTGTTTGCTACTGCCGTTGTTGTGACGTGCGCTGTATCCAAGACGTGGTCACGAGGTGATGAGCTGGTTTACTTCTGGACAATGATTGCAGCAGTGCTTGTCGGTATTCTCGGCTTTGGATTTCATCTCTCGGCAGATCTTGCAGGCACGGGACAACTCAGCCTGGAGCGTATTCTTGTATTTGCCCCTGTGTTTGCTCCGCTGCTATTTAGTGATCTCGGAATTTTGGGGTTGCTTGTTGTTGCACAACGAAAAGAATGACAGTTACCCCGGCACATTCAAAAACTCGTATCCCGCTCGCTTCAGTGCTCTTAGTGTTGCCTCAAGCACGGAAGGCTTTTCGTTATACGGCATGACAGGAACTTCAGGCGTGTTGCTCATTTTCTCCAGCAAGCCGTCCTCCTCGTTACTTGCCAGCCTGTTGAGCAAAAGGTAGAGCCCTCCCTCTTCTTCTTCAAGAGCATTATGCTTTTCAAGGATGGAACGAAGTGTCTCGATGATTGTGGCTGACGGTGGAGGAACCAACAGCGCGGCAATTGCACCATGATCGAGTCTCAGCCTTTCCGCAACCTCAGCCTGCTTGCCGTTTTGAAGTCTGGCGATCGCGGGCATCACAATGCGTTCCTCTATCCCGATATGGCGAAGCAACCCCTTTCGAAATTTATCATACGGCTCTCTCCTGATCTCTCCAAGTTGTGCGGTTGCTTCTTGTAGCAATTGGTCAAGCCGGTTGTGATCTTGTGCAAGGAAGTCATAAAGTCGTTGAGTCATCGACCCTCCAAAAATTAGAATGCAACTGAAATTTCGGTGTCTCGCGGGACAATTTCAAGCATCATCTCACGGCAGCGCTCTCACTGCAACCCTGAACCCAATATCCTGAGTGCTGTGTTCCGGCTGGAAACTATCGCGGTATGGAATGTACAAGTACGAAATTGCTGCACTGTACCAAGAACCGCCGCGGGCGGTTCGCAAACCGGTGGCGTTATCATGGTTTCGTTCGTCGTCAACGCAGGGATGTTCCCTGTTGAATGGTCGGTCGGTTGATTGAGTCCACTCAACGACGTTGCCTGTCATGTGGTAAAGACCGTAGCGGTTCGGCTGATACACCGCGCGGGTTGCTTCGATTCCGAAAACAGGAACAGGGTCGTCGGGATTCTTCTTCCAGTTGTAGAGCTTCACTTCAGCATCGCTGATAAACATGCTCAGCGCATAATCAAAATTGTCGGGACCGCGCGCTGCTTTCTCCCACTCCGCATCTGTCGGCAAAGAGAACTGCCACTTGCGGTCGGCATACTTCCTCGACATCCACTTGCAAAACGCATTTGCTTCGTACCATGTTACCCACGCAACGGGCTGATCGGGTTTGCCGAAACGGATGTAATCAGTATCTGTTGGCTTCAGCAATGCCGTTACGTGGGATTTGATGGTTGACTTCCACTGTCGCCCTTGCTCTGTCCAATTTGCCGCATCGTTGTAGCCATCGGAATCATTGAGAAATTCTCTAAACTCCCCATTGGTGACTTCGAACGGAGCGATGAAATATCCGGTGAGCCAAACGAAGTGCGGCTCGCGTGGGTTCTGTCTATCTCCCAACAAAAAGTTTCCGCTCGGGATATAGACAAACTCGGGAAGGCTGTTCAACAATCGGGGAGGAAATACTTTCGGCATCGGACGGATGGTGACGAGAAACGAGCCTTCTTTATCCGGCCCGCAACGATATCCGGAAAGTGGAACTGGAATATACGCGGAGCACCCGCCATCATCGCTACGGAGAAAGTAGCGACCAGGCTTCAGCCAGATGTTCTTCCCATCAAACGCTGATACGCGAACCGTATCAGCAAGATTCTTTCCTGCCTTGAATAACGTCAGCGTTGAGTTGGCAAGATTCGAAATGACAAGTTCGGTTTCGTCCTGTTCATAGCGCCGTTGTTCGTTGCGGTCATCTTGCGTCAGGAACCAATAGCCTGCAACGACAATAACGATGACCAAAAGGACAGCCGAAGCAAGCAGAGTGCGGTTCATTCAGCGAGCGCCATTAGATGTCTTGATGTTTCACCAGACGATTCGAAATAAGAAGTGGAACGCCCACCCACACAAGCAATCCTGCAGCGAGCAACAACAAACTTGCGGTCTGTCCACCAAGGAAACGCAACATCGCAGCACCTGCCGCTCCGAAAATCGTAACGTTATCGAGGATGATAAGGGTTGCGACGCGAACCATGTCCACGGGATTGCCAAAGAGAGAGAGGAATAAGAACATGTTGGCAGATTGTCCCCTAAGAAACAGCGTGCCAGTTATCGCGAGCAAATCATAAAAAAGAACAAAGAAGAACCAGAGAAATAGCGCAATGCCAAATGCTTTTGATTTTCTCCGGTTAAGAGTCGAAACAAGTACTGCGATGCTGAGAAAAACAAGTGACAGCGCAAGCGAAAGGACAACAAATGACACATAACGTGAAAAGCCCTCTTCCCCGTTTGCCGTAATGACAATCACGCCTGCGAGCGTGAATCCAATCAACGTTGAAAGCGTGATGGAGAAAAACACTCCAAGGAGTTTGCCGAGCAATACTTCACTCCGCAAGAGGGGCTGAGAAAAGAGAAGCTCCGTTGACCCCTTGTCGCCAGTAAAACTGAGCGTACCCATGGTGAGCGCAACAAGCGGCACGATATACAACACAAGATTCAGCAAGCTGGCCGATGTCCGTGTGAAGCTTTGCATTCCCGAAAATCCTTCCGTCATGATACCGAAGTAGGAGATACTCACTACCAGCGCGCCGAACACAACAGCGAAGATGAGGGTCCACTTGTTCCGTATGTTGATAACAAGTTCTTGTCGGGCGATGTCATAGATTGCTTTGAAGTCCATATCGATCACTCTCTAGTTAAGTCGTTCGAGAATTTGAGTAGGTCTGCTCAATCCTTACCATCGGCACAACAGCTCATTCCACAACCGGCATCAGTCATTGATTTATTCGACGGATGTTGCTTCTGAAATTCTCTCGCCTTCACTGAATCAGCAAACGCTACTTTGCCGGAACCCATGGGCGTTTCAACGTCTGTTTCAACGATAGCAGCGCGTTCATAACTCGTCCATCGTTTTGTGTCGTAATCCTTCAGATAGATAGCTCCAATCTTCAGGTCCGCGTGCTTCGCTCTGTATTTCAGCATGCAACCGAGATCATCAAATTTGTAGACCTCTCCGTTTTGTTCAATAATCTCCGAAGCGAACCGCTCATCCGAAACCGCCATACGACACTGTCCGCAATTATCTTCGGGGAAGATGTCGACCGGCTTCATCTCTGATGATGAACATCCGGCAAGAAACAAATTCATTCCCATCCAAAGCCCGAAAGCCAAAGACCAACAGCTAATTTTACGCTTCATCAATGTTTTCTCCTACGTATTGTAAATACATATCCTCAATGGTTCTGCTTGCCTGATAATTCTTGCGCAGGGTGTCAACGGATTCCTGGGCGACTAACTTTCCGCTCACAAATATTCCGACACGGTCTGCAAGCTGTTCAGCTTCCTGCAACAAATGCGTGGAGAAGATTACCGTCTTCCCTTTTTCTTTTTGATTCAGGATGAACTCACGGAAACGCTTCACGCCTTGCGGGTCCAGATTTGCCGTTGGTTCGTCGAGAAGAAGTATCGGCGCATCGGGTAACGAAATGACGGCGAGGCCGAGTCGCTGCACCATCCCACCGGAAAATTCGCTGACGGGCTTGTCGGAAAATCCGTTGAAGCGTGCCCGATCCAATGCCTGGTCCGCTTGTTCGAGCGGTAGCTTCCGAAGACGGCAATAGAATCGCATTATTTCCCGGGCCGACTGATTTTCCGGAAACACGACGCGTTGGGGGAGGTAGCTCGTGAACTGTCGCGTCTGCTTCGGGTATTTCTGCACATCGAGATTGTTGATGCAAATCCGTCCCGAGGTCGGAACGTTGAGTCCAACAATGGATTTCATCGTCGTGGTCTTGCCGCTGCCGTTAGGACCGAGGAATGCAAACACTTCGCCTTCCTTGACCGCAAACGAAATATCATTCACAGCTGTGAACTTGCCGTATCGTTTAACGAGATGTTCTACTTTTATCATGCTGCACTCCCTACGGGTCTACTGACCTGTCGGGTCGTGGACCGTGATAACCGGTGATAGAGGAATCC
>JBKJJX010000231.1:0-6560 GCA_046597825.1 Bacteroidota bacterium
AAAAGCGCAATCCGATTGCGAGCTGTGCGTTCGTGTTGCTCGAGAGAAATCCCTTCAATTGGAAATAGGGATACACCGAAGCATGCGTTGCAAACGCAACACCTGTTAACAAATTAAGCCCAATGTTGGTGTTGGAAAAATTGTTCACCTTCACGTACATGACACCCAACCCGCCGCCAATCCAAACGTCCGCATGGTCGCTTGCATGAAAATCATAGTGGCCATCGCCGCTCATAAACAAACTTGTGGCTCCGTTGATAAATACATACTCAATCATTGGGTTGAGGTACAGGTTTGGGGCGATACGGGCAACGAGTCCGGCGCCAAGCGAAGCGTTTGACCCGCTTGTGAAAAACCCTACCCGCAAGTCACCCTTTACTTGTGCATCAGATCGGTTATTTGCAATGCCGATAAAGGCAATCGCAGCACATGTAACCAAAAACAATTTAGATATCTTCATTGTAATTCTCCTTTTGTTGTGGATGAAACACTCTGTAGCGGTTGCCCGCCTTTCTTGCACATTGAATCGTATTCAAACCCCTCGCTAAGCTCAATCAGGGATTGATCGTAGTTTCGTCTCTACAGCTCTTTCCCTACAGGATATAGAGTGAATTGGCTTTTAGTCGCATACTTGGTATATTTTTGCAAAGCAATTCTCACCTCTCAATACCTCAAGACTTATCAAGGACATGTTATGGATATCAATCGTATACAAAAGGAACTTCGGGAAAGAAAATTAGGAGGATGGCTGCTGTGTGATTTTCGGAATCGGGACGTACTTGCACACCGCATTCTCGGCCTTGATCCAAAAAAAATGTCAACACGCCGCTGGTTTTATTTCATTCCTGCAAAGGGCGAACCGCGACGGCTTGTTCATAGTGTTGAACCCCGCCAGCTCGATTCACTTCCGGGAAAGAAGGATGTTTTTCTGCCGTGGGAACAACTCCACTCCCTTCTGAAAAAAATTCTTGGCTCACCCAAGAAGATTGCAATGCAGTATTCCCCGAAAAATAATATCCCATACGTCTCGATGGTGGACGCGGGGATTGTTGAACTTGTGCGAAGCTTCGGACACAAAGTCGTTTCATCCGCCGACCTCGTCCAATTGTTTGAAGCCTCGATAGGCGAGGAAGGGTATCGAAGCCATAAAGAAGCAGGCGTTCGTGTGGACAAGATCCGCGCCGAGGCATTCGATCAGATCAGAAAAACAGTGGCAACAAACAGCGGCTTGACGGAATACGACATCCAGCAGTACATCATGCGACGATTCGGCGAAGAAGGGCTTGTCACGGTTGACCCGCCGATGGTGGGAACGAACGACCATCCCGCAGACCCGCATTTCGAATGCACGCCGGAAAATGCACGGCAATTTAAACAGGGCGATACAGTGTTGATTGATATGTGGGCTAAGTTCGACAAGCCCGGCTCGATCTACTATGACATTACCTGGCTCGCTTACATCGGGGACGAACCTTCGAAGAAATATCTGGAGATCTTCAACACGGTGAAGAATGCACGCAACACTGCGATCAAGTTCGTGAAGGATAAGTTTGCAAAGGGACAGAAATGTTATGGCTGGCAGGTGGATGATGCATGCCGCAACGTCGTGAAGAAGGCCGGTTACGGAAAATATTTTATTCATCGTACCGGCCATTCAATCGGCGAGGAAATCCACGGCAACGGCGTCAACATCGATAATCTGGAGACGAAGGACGAACGCCAGCTGATGCCGGGAAGCTGCTTCTCCATCGAGCCGGGAATTTATCTGCCGGGTGAAATGGCGACGCGATCGGAAATCAATATGTTTATCCGGCACGATGGTGTCCCTGAAGTCACCGGAGAAATTCAGGAAGAACTGATCAAAATATAATGCGGACCTGAATATCCCGGCTCACTGCATTGTCGTGCCGGGATTTTCATTTTCATCTCTCATCTTTTGTTGAAGATGACAACCTTTCTTCGCCGGAAATTGTTCTACACATAGCAATCAATTCACTCCCTGCATATGGCGCGAACAAGTCAAACAGTTCAAGTCGGCAAACGGAAAATTGAACTTTCCAATCTGAAGAAAGTCCTTTACCCGGATGATCATATCGTCAAAGCGGAGTTGATTGAGTATTATCTCTCCATCGCCCCCACCATTCTCTCCCATATCAAAGGAAGGCCGCTTTCTCTCGTTCGTTTTCCCGACGGCATTACAGGAGAAAAGTTTTTTCAGAAGAACCGGCCCGAGTGGGCGCCCGCGTGGATTGAATACGTCACGATGGGAGAAGGGAAAGAGAAGAAAGACTACATTCTCGCAACCGAGGCAGCGTCGCTTGTGTGGCTGGCAAACCTTGCGTGCATTGAGCTGCATCAGATGCAGACCCGGGCTCCACAATTCGAGATAGCAGATTATTTCGTATTCGATCTTGATCCGCCGGAGATATACAAGTTCCCGCAGGTTGTGGAACTTGCTCTCGAATTGAAGGAACACATTGAAAGTTTTGGCTACCATCCATTTGTGAAAACCACCGGACGCAAAGGATTGCACATTGTCGTGCCTGTGGAACCCAAATGGGATGTCGATACAGTGTTTGAAGCGGCGAGTCAGGTCGCCAAACCGTTTGTGGAGGCTCACGAGAAAACGACGACACTTCACATCAAAAAGGAACATCGTAAGGGACGGGTTCTGGTTGACATCTACCGAAACCGAAACCATCAGACGATTGTTGCGCCATACAGCGTGCGCGGACTTCCTGGCGCGACCGTTTCGACACCGCTCACGTGGGATGAATTGCCGGAGTTTGAAAGTCCGGCGGAACTGAACATCAACACTGTTGTCGAGCGCGTGAAGCAAAACGGCGACCCGTGGGAAGCAATTGCCGCTTTTGCCGAGCCGCTGCACACGGAACGAAAATCCTTACAAAAGAAAAAACTACCCGCTTCGGCAAAGCACAAAACACCGGAAACACTTGAGAAGTACAAGGAGAAACGTGCATTTGATAGAACGCCCGAGCCCCCGGCAAATGTTGCTCTCGGTGAAGGCAACGCATTCGTTGTGCATCGCCACCACGCCTCTCGCCTGCATTATGATCTGCGGCTTGAACAGGATGGCGTTCTTAAATCGTGGGCGGTGCCCAAGGGTCTGCCGCCGCGTCCCGGAATTTTGCGTCTCTCCGTTGCAACAGAAGATCATCCGCTCGAGTATTTGAATTTTGAAGGCGCAATTCCCAAAGGGCAGTACGGAGGCGGGGACATGTGGGTGTTCGCCCGCGGAAAATATGCAATCACAAAAGAGAAGAAGAATGGATTTTATTTTCGATTGCAAAGCAAAGAGGTGAACGCTGAATACCGCACGCATAAGACAAAAGAAAAAGAATGGATGCTCGAGCGCGTCGATACGCCGCAGGTCGATTGGCTGCGCGATCCCATCGAGCCGATGCTGGCGGGAAGCGCGGACACTCCCCCGGCTTCCGGTGATTATGTGCATGAAATAAAGTGGGATGGCATTCGCGCATTGATAGCATTGGATGAAGGACAGATTACCATTCACACACGGAACAAAATGGATATCACGAATCGGTTTCCCGAACTGATCGTGGCGGAAAAATCTTTCAGGGCAACGTCGGCATTATTCGATGCTGAGATTGTGTGTCTCGACGAAGCCGGAAAACCCGTCTTCAAGAATACAATCCACCGGATGCAGCAAACAACCGAGGGCGCAATTGAGCGTGCACGGGCGAAATACCCGGCAGTCTGCTACGTGTTCGATTGTTTGTATCTCGACGGGAGACCGATCGTGAATGAACCTCTTCTGCGTCGCAAAGCGTGGATGGCTGATGCGATCAAACGTGATAGTGCATATCGCGTGAGTGAAGTTGTTGAAGAAGGACAGGAATTGTTCGACGCAGCAAAAGCGATGGGCCTCGAAGGCATTATGGCGAAGGAGCGGAACAGCACCTATCAGCCGGGAAAAAGAAGCAGTCACTGGTTGAAAATCAAAACACGCCACACTACCGAATGCATCATCATTGGCTATGCGCAGGGCAAGGGCAACCGTGAATCTGAGTTCGGCGCTCTGCATCTTGCACAAAAAGAAAATGGGAAGCTGCGGTACGTCGGGAAGGTCGGCACCGGGTTCGACACGAAGCTGATGAAGGAGATTTTCGCTCAACTTAAATCCCTCAAACAAATAAAGCGCCCCATAACAGAAAAACCGTTTGACGACGCAAAGACAGCGTGGGTTGAACCAACATTGATGTGCGAGGTTCAATATGCGTCGTGGACAAAGGATAAGATGCTGCGGGAGCCGGTATTTGTCAGTATGCGCCCCGATTTGCAGGAGGCCGGGTGAGCTATGGAAATAATCTGAGAATATCCATAAATTTAGTTCAGTGTTTTGAATCGTTCTTAAAAATTCTTTGGAGGAGATTATGAGGGCTATCTGGAAAGGGCACATTCGGTTTTCGCTTGTGACGATTCCGGTCCGCATTTACAATGCGGTGGATACGGATCAGCATATTAGCTTCAATCAACTCCACAAAGAAGACAACGGTCCGATCGGCTACGAAAAGAAATGCAAGAAGTGCGGCAAGATCGTCACCAACGATGACATCGTAAAGGGATATCCCTACGAACCTGAGCAGTATGTCATCGTGGAAAAAGATGATTTGGAAAAAGTGAAGCTCAAGAGCACAAAGATTATTGAGATAGAAGGCTTCATCGACGCAAAAGAAGTCCCGCCAACGTTGTATGAAGCGCCCTACTATGCCGGACCCGACGGGCCGGTGGCAGTAAAAGCATTTTCCCTTCTCGCAGCGACGCTGAAGGAAACAAAGAAAATGGGCATCGGAAAAGTGGTTCTGCGCGATCGCGAAGATGTCGTTATGATTTCACCGCTGGAGAACGGCATCTGCCTCTACAAACTTCGCGCTCCGCATGAAGTTCGAAAAATCAGCGACGTGCCTCAGTTGGATGGAAAGGTAATAGACAAAAAGCAACTCGATTTGGCCAAGAGCCTTGTCGAATCCATGAAGACAACGTTAAACAAATTGGATTTGTCAGATAAATATAATGATGCGCTTCGCGAGATGATTGAAGCGAAGGTCGAAGGCAAACAGATTGTCCGTGTCGAAGAAGAAGAAAAACCGACTGTGGACATTATGACCGCGCTGAAGCAAAGCATCGAGCAGGCGAAGGGTCAGCGCAAGCCCATGGAAAAAGCAAAGGGTGCTGCAAAGAAGGCAGCCACGAACGGCAAGCAAGTGAAGTCCAAAAAAGTAAAAGCAGCGTAAGGAATTTGTGTGGGTTCAAAAGTGGGGAAGATTTTAGAGTTCATACCGAAGCAGCCCGCGAAGTACGGGTACGAGAAGGTCAGGAAAAGAAAAAAGTCACCTGGCAATACGCGTGAACAGTTGAACCTCTTTTCCGGCGCGGCGCAGGTCCTGCGGCTTCCTTCAAATCTGACACCATTCGAGGAAGCGTTACTGCTTGATGAGCGGAATGACGACAGAGCGGAAGAAACGTATCGGCGGGCAATCGGCGAGGGTGATAGCGTTGCGGATTCGTATTGCAATTTGGGAATCCTCGTCTCCAAAGCAGGCAAGACGGCAAAAGCGTTCGACTGCTTCACCAAATCATTGGAACACAACCCGCGGCATTTTGAATCTCATTTCAATCTTGGAAACCTGTACTTCGACGAGGGCAACTTGCGTCTTGCGCGCATGCATTACGAGTGTGCGGCGGAAGTGGAATCGGAATGTGCAAGCGTGTGGTTCAATCTTGGACTTGTCGCGGCAATGAGCAATAACCTTGAGGCGGCGGTAGCATCGTTACTGAAATACAGAAAGCTCGCAACCACTGAGGAAGGCCATAAAGCCGATGACCTCCTCGAAAAACTTCAGCGTTCACTCTCTGCCAAATAACACTCAACTTCCTTCCCGGAACGCGGTCGGGTCAATTGAATAGTCCGCCATCTTTCGGTAGACAGTTTTCCGGTCAATCTCCATCAGCCTGGCAATCTGATTGATATTTCCTTTGTGCAACCTCAGCATCCTCTTGATGTACTTTTCCTCGGCATCACGCACTATCGCCCCGACATAACTCTTGAACGGCGTTGAGATATCAGATTCGACAGTCGCCGACTTCGGGACGATGGATTGGCCGGCATCGGAGGGCAATTCAATTTGCGTAATTGTATCGCCGGCGGTTTTGATAATGGCACGTTTCAGTAGATTTTCAAGCTCACGAATATTTCCCCGCCAATGGTAATTCATCATGTCCGAAATAACGGCTGGAGAAATAAACTTTACGCGCCCGGCGGCAAGGTCGGCATATTTCTGTATGAAATTCTCCGCGAGAAGGGGTATATCTTCCAGCCGCTCGCGCAGTGGAGGCAGATCAATCGGAAACACATTCAGCCGGAAAAATAAATCTTCGCGAAAATCCCCAGTCCGGCTCATCATTTCTATATTGCGATTTGTTGCCACCACAATCCGCGTATCTACCTGTATCGGCACGTTGCCGCCGAGACGTTCGAATGTTTTTTCCTGAAGAACGCGGAGAAATTTCGTTTGCAC
>JBKJJX010000236.1:0-5068 GCA_046597825.1 Bacteroidota bacterium
GGAAAAAGGCACAGTAAAATGGTTTAACGGAGCAAAAGGCTTCGGATTTATTCAGCGCTCGAGCGGTGAAGACGTGTTCGTTCACTACAAGGCAATTGTTGGCGAAGGCTACAAGAACCTGAACGAAGGCGATGCAGTTCAGTTCGACGTTGAAAAGGGACCGAAAGGTCTTCAGGCTGCAAACGTAAGCAAAGTGTAGTTAGTCCACACTCGCTAAACAGAATCCCGGTCTGTTTTTTTTCAGACCGGGATTTTTAATTTTTGACCGCACAGATTAAAGCTTGCCACCAAGGCGCGAAGACTCGAAGGATTTATAGAGGTCTCAAAACCAACATTGGCTTTTCTTTGTGCAATCGCATAGTCTTGGTGTCTTCGTGGCAACAGTTTTTTTAGAAAGTACAGAATGAAATCAGAATCACTAAAGTTGAGCAAAGAAATGATTGCCTTGCTGCAACAGCACGGCATTTCCACGCCAACACCGATTCAAGAAGAAATAATCCCGGCAATATTTGAAGGCCGTGATGTTATCGCCCAGTCTGAAACCGGATCGGGCAAAACGCTGAGTTTTGCAATTCCAATCATCGAACGAATGAACCGACGCGATGGGATGAAAGCAATCGTCATTTGTCCGACGAGAGAACTCGCGGTTCAGATTGCGGCTGAGTTTGTAAAGTTCTCGGCAGGCAAACATTTGGGTATTACGCCGATCTATGGCGGCGTGTCCATCGGCGAACAGGCGCGTCGGATTTCCCGGACGAATATCATTGTCGGCACACCGGGACGGCTTATCGATTTGATGAACCGCGGTATGTTGAAGCTGGAAACGATTACGACTCTGGTTCTTGATGAAGCAGATCGGATGTTGGACATGGGTTTTATCAAAGATATTGAAACGATCATGCGAAAAGTTTCAAAGGATCGTCAGACGTTGATGTTCAGCGCGACACTTGCGAAGGAGATCGTCACGCTGAGCAAGAAGTATCTTAAAGACCCGAAGCATGTACAGATGGCGCCGCAAGTGAAGGCGGAACTTCTTCATCAAACATATTATCAGACGACACCGGATCAGAAGCCGCATCTTCTTGTCCATCTCCTGAAAACCGAGCGTGACCTGGCGCTTGTATTTTGCAACAGAAAACACATCACAGCGAAATTGGCAAAACAGCTGACGCGTGAAGGAATTGCTGCGCGGTGTTTGAATGGAGATATGTCGCAGAGCCAGCGTGAACGGACGACCGCGGATTTCCGCCACAAGAAATTCAATGTCCTTGTAGCAACTGACGTGGCGGCTCGCGGATTACATATCGATGATATCTCGCACGTGTACAATTACGAAATTCCGCGTGACGTCGAATCGTACACACACCGGGTTGGCAGAACGGCACGCGCGGGAGCGAAGGGCCAGGCTGTTTCGCTGGTTTCGACCGGCGAAGAGCGAAGCTTCTTCCAGCGCATTCTCTTCACGCATAAAGGCAACATTACGCTGAAAGGTGCAAATGATGTCGGGTTTGTGAAGGTAACTGATCCGGAGAAACTTGCTGCATCAAAAGTGCAGCCTTCATTTGATCGGTCGCAGGGACGCAAGCCCGCCTATCCTTCTGCCCGGCGGAATGACCGGCACACGACTGAGCGTTCGCCCTCAACCGAACGAAGGCGGATTTCCAACGAGCGACCTGATGAGCGAAAGGTCGACCGGAAAAGCAATCGCTTTTCACATGAACGGAAGGTTGAAGTTAAGCCGTCTGAGTCGCGGGTTTGGGATAAACGGAGTTTTGGAGAGTTGCTTCGCAGAAAAAAGAAGCAACGCTTCGGCGATTCAAAGTAAGGTTGGTGGGTGAGTATATTGCCTTCACCCATCAACTTTTGTATCTTATTGACGAAAAATTTGGAGACGGGGCGTAGCTCAGCCCGGCTAGAGCGTGGCGCTTGCAGCGCCAAAGTCGCAGGTTCAAATTGTGTGATGTGAATACTATGTTCACGGTGTACGTGATTCAAAGTGAACGACACCACCGTTTCTACACGGGAAGTACTCGTGACATCAGTGTTAGATTGAACGAACATAATTCCGGTAAGACGGTTTCGACGTGTCACGGATGCCCTTGGAAGTTAGTCTGCAGCGAAGAATTTGAAAGCAGAGTTGAAGCAATCCGGCGTGAGAAACAAATTAAAGCGAGAGGCGTTACACGATATCTCTCGGATCTAAAAACTCGGGGCGTAGCTCAGCCCGGCTAGAGCGCTTGGTTTGGGACCAAGAAGTCGCAGGTTCGAATCCTGTCGCCCCGACACTTGCATTACGATTGAGTGTACGGGCCCGTAGCTCAACTGGATAGAGCAACAGCCTTCTAAGCTGTAGGTTGCGCGTTCAAGTCGCGCCGGGCCCACAGCAAACCACATCATCTGCCCCCATCGTCTAGAGGCCTAGGACACGGGCTTTTCAAGCCTGTAACACGAGTTCGAATCTCGTTGGGGGCACACAACTTACAGCAATCACCAGCCCAGCTGCTAACACTTCTGCTAACAAATCTTGTCACGGCGGAGGTGAAATGCCCACCCTGTTCAAACGATCCAATGGTGTCTACTATGCTATTTTGGCTGACGACGAAGGTCGGCGAAGATGGGTAAGTACATATGAGCGTTCAAGACGACTAGCGCTCAAGAGGATAGTTGGCCTGTCCAGTGTACCAGACGAAGTCGTCCCCCGAATCCTCCTGAATAAATTCTACGAAGACTTCATTGCTTGGGCAAAACACACCCTGTCCGGGGAAACTGTCAGCGTTTATGATAGGGCCTTTAGCAGGTTCATAGACCATGCGGGCAATTTGCCATTGAAATCTATATCTGCAAGGCATATTGATACGTATAAGGCCAAACGACTTTCGAAAGTTAAAGCTGTTACTGTCAACATCGAATTGCGAACACTCCGGTCGGCATTGAATACAGCTCTGCGCTGGAAATTGATTGAAGAAAATCCGTTCAAACAGGTTCGTCTTTGTCGGGTGGATGATGCTACGCCGGCCTACTTCACGTTGCAGGATTTCACAAAGTTAATAGCTGCGATTGACCAGGACTGGTTTCGTCAGATTGTAATTGTCGCTGTTCTTACAGGAATGCGCCGAGGTGAACTTATTAATTTGACCTGGGCGGATGTTGACTTAGAGCGACGTCTAATAAGAATTCAATCAAATAGCAATTTCCGAACAAAGAATGGACGAAAACGAATCATGCCGATGAACCCATATGTTTTCGACATCTTGACAAAACTCTCATCAGACAAAAAAGAATTTGTATTCACATGCAGCGGTCAGAAGATTCTGGATCGGGGTTTGTCGTTGCGCTTCAAACGTCTGGTGCGAAAGCTGAAGCTGAATAAAACGCTCCACTTTCATAGCTTGCGCCACAGCTTCGCAAGCTGGCTAGTACAGGAGGGGGTCTCACTCTATGATATACAGAAACTGCTCGGACATTCCAATATCCGAGTAACGGAAATGTACAGTCACCTGGTACCCGAACAGATGCACAGCACGGTGAGCAGAATACCGTTTCAATTAAACTAAGACTCATATGACCAACCGAACACTTAAAGAAATAGACGATGAAGAGCGGCAACTCAGATCCCGGCTGATTGAACTGGAAGTCGAGATTAAGCACCATCCCGAGCGGCATCCGTTTATGAAAGCCCAGGAACTGAATCGAATTCTATCGGGTCAGGGGAAAAGACTGCACGAACTGGAGAACGAAAAAGAAGCGATCGGACTCAAACTGCAGGCGCTGAATGATGAAGAAGTAGGAGGGGAAGCTGATGAAGAAGTTGATGTCGAATCTTCCGGACTGAGAGCAACCGGATACGGCGAGTTCAAAACAATACTGGACAAACTGATAAGGCGTGACGGAATTAAAGAGAACGAGACCGTGCCCTCCACAAAAATTAATGCCTGGATCCGGGAATACGAGAAACAAGGTATAAAACTTGTGTCCTCGTCGATCCGAAAAAAACTCAGCGATCTGGGCTACTCGACGGAGAGAAAACCGGAGGAATAGTTGCGGCATTTTCCCGCGGCGTCTGCGGCGTCGCATGCCGTTTTATTGATTATAATAGAGTGGAGATGAAAAATTGGGAGGGAAAAATTTTGATGAAAAAAAGTACCTATTGACGGAGTCCGGAATTAATCCTACAATAGAAAAGAGCAAGCAAATTTCCAACGGAACCAAAAAATGAACCAATACGAAACACAAGATTTTTACCTGGCTGCCTACCTCTTAGCTCAAGGAATCGAGCTTATCAGGCACAGCCAGCATAACGGAATTATGACTTTTATCTTTCCGCAAACATACGGGATTTCTAATCTCGTTTCCGAATACAACGCAATGCAATCTAATGTCAGACCGCAAATCTATGCAGCGTCAATACGGAATTTAAAAAATATCCTGTACTCAGATACAGCAATTCGTAAGAAAGAAATCCAATATGTTACACAACAACGAAAGGTTACAGCAGCACAATAGTTCTGCCGCAATAATATCGTACGGTTCTACTGTACGCAACAATCACGTTACAACAATCTGCTTTACAGAAGTCCTCGATAGAATCCGGACTGGCAACGGTATCACCGATGAAATAACTAAGATACGTGCCTGTACCGATCCCAACGAACGCAACAAGCTCAAACAACAACATCTCCCGTGGTTCAGCTTTGCTGAATTCAAGAACAACGAACGTTCTAACACCAACTTTGTTACTACCACACATTTGGTGATCGATATAGATCACGTCGGGGACCAACTTACCGTTCTTAAAGAGAAACTGACTCACGATGATACTGTGTACGTCGCATTTCTTTCACCAAGTGGCGACGGTTTGAAGTTTGTACTCCGCCTGGATTCAGCTGTTACAACAATTGAATCCTACAGACAAGCCTATCAGTACTATTCTGATTTGTACAGTACAAAACATGGCTTTGTGCCTGATGATTAACGTCAACTATAATTCCCCAACAGCGACAATTATTTTTCCCTACTGTTAATTGACGTTAATCATCAGGCACAAAGCCATGTTTTGTACTGTACAAAT
>JBKJJX010000298.1:0-5158 GCA_046597825.1 Bacteroidota bacterium
CTCGGCTATATCGGAGACAACGATGCAAGCGGCGCTCCGTGGGACATGACGGTCATATTCCCCGGTGAAAGCGCCGCAGGAGCTAAAGACATGGGAATGAATGATTGGCCGTCGCGATTCTACACAGATGTTTGGTCAGGATGGTCATGGCTCGGTGCAGTGGATTCGAACGGCGCGCCAAAGAATACAATCTTCGGAACACACCCGCTCGGCGTTGGTGCCCAGCGCGGATGGTATACCTCCGCAGGACAAGCACGGGGCTTCAGCGGATTCTACGGGTACGCATTAAATAATCCAAAGCAGACACATTCTCTCTGCATGGGAACATTCTATGCAGATGGTGGAAAATCCCGCAACGCATCACAGCTCAACCTTGCACCGAACAGTAATTTCTTCGCAAGCGGCACTGCGGGCAATCCGGAAACGTTTGTGCCGAAGGCAATACCTTTGCGCCCCAATGGCGACCGGAAACTTTTTTCTGAAGAAAGTCCCTCAACCGCATTCGAAGCCCCGCATTACCAGCCCGGATGGACAAAGGGATATTCAGCGCAGGGAAATTTTGATGGCGATGCCTACAGCAGTATCGGGCCTTTTCATTTAGATGTTGGAGAAAGTATCACGGTCTACTTTGCGGAGATCGGAGGCTATCGCTTACAAGGGATTGCCAATGCAATGGCTGCCGCCCGATGGACGCTGGCGAATAATATGAATCCGCCGGATGCATATCCTGCCGTGCCGAACATTCGTGTTGATAACACAACCCATCGGTCTGCGTTGATCAGATGGGACAACAAACCGGAAACGACGGTCGGTGGGAATTTTGCAGGATACAAAGTTTACAAAGCTGCGCTCTCACGTCAGGTGAACTGGCTGCAAACCGGCATGCGTGTTCTCGATAAGTACAATGAGAACATGACCGCCGGACCAGTGCCCGAGAGTCTGAAGCGGGCGATAGACCCGAATCTGAATGTAGCCGGATCGGGGGCGACGGGAAAGTTGGGCGTCGCAGACTCGTGGGGACCGTACGAACTTGTTAAGGTGATACCGGCCGCAGAGCTTGCACAATACAGCGACACGACAAGCCCGGGTTTCAAATATTCCTTCGAAGACAAACAGGTTGGTATCGGATTCAAATACTGGTTCTATGTTGCCGCCTACACGAACGCCCCTGTTAACCTCGGGCCAAATTATGTTTCATTCGATGGATCCAACTCAGCCACAACGAATTCCATTGAGACATCCAATGTAAACCGGAATGGCGCGACTGGTTTATGGGTGGATACGTACCCGTTTGCCGACTTGAATGCCTTCTATCCGAAGACCGCGGAGAAGCAACGGGAGATCGGTGCAGGATTTATTGTGAAGGCGGCACTGGTCAATCCCCAACTTCTCGTCAGCGGGAAAACAAAAATTTCAGTCTATCCGAATCCTTACAAGAAGAAGGCGTTCTTCGACAGTGCAGTGGATCCATTCGACCATAAAGTATCGTTCTATAATTTACCTCCGAAGGTAAAGATCACCATCCTCGATGTCGCCGGACAGGTAATTGATGTGATCAACTTCGAATCCAATGACCCGAATGGCGGAAGCGCGTTCTGGGATCTTTTTTCGAAGGATGGAATTGAAGTCGCCAGCGGACTTTATGTTTACGTTGCCGAGTATAACGGCGGCCAACAGGTGGGATATTTTTCTATTTTGAGATGATTGAATACGCCTTGTGTCCCGAACTTCAATTGAGAGTTCCCGGATAAATGAATCCTATTGATTGTACTGAACCTATCGCAATGATTCGTCGGAGATCTTTGGGCTGAATCCAACAATAGATGAATGGACTGGATTGATCATCGAATTGTACAACGGCACCTACAGAGTCAAGTTCAGGCAGAACACTATTGAAACCTGACATTCCCCACATTTGAATCTTCACTCGCAATCGACCTTTTTCATCTTCTTGCCCCCGCATCAGCCTTTCCAGCGTTTTCCTTTTCATCTCCGTAGTGTCTGGACTCTCGGTAAGCAGAAGAATATAGTGCAAACCGGCCTCTAACTTTTTTTCATCCTCCAACAACTTCTTTGACATACGCGCTTCTGCAGTATTACTCGCGTCATCAATCTCCTTAAGGAGTGTATAGCCACAATCAGTCACGAGCATGGTGACCAGCAGTATGAGGACGTTTCGGCCCAGGTATCGTTTCATATTGATAATGCCCGCGATTCCTAACTATTTTCGCCGGTTATCGCGGCGAGCAGTAGATTTCTCGCGCCGTGACGACAATAAGAATCAGGAATTTCTCTCTTGAAGTGTCAATTGTGCTTCTTCTTGTTTCTCTTCGTCTACAAGGAGTTGCACACCGTCAGTCCTCTGCAACGAAGGAAACATGCCGCCGCCGTCATCCTTCACGACACTTGCTTCAATCCCTGCTGCTTCAAGATGCCCTTTTGCAATTTCAGCGTCAAGTTCGTTTCCGAACTCGGCTACGACAACTTTCCTGCCTGACATCGTATCCTCCATTGTCATGTTAGATTCCCATGTTTGCCAGTACCGTGGAAACGTAATTCACATCTTCCACCAGTTTTGGATGTGTTAGTTCGAATTCCTTGACAGACATCTGAAGTCCATCAATCGCATGCTTGAGAAGTGATGGATTTTTTTCCGTACGGGTCGCTTCATGAGTCGATCGCTCAATGAACCCCGAGATGCTTTCGGCGTGCTCGGCCTTTGTTTCCGAAAGCTCAAGCACCTCGGACTTCAATGTGGAAAGCAGTTTCAGCAGCTCGGTTTTTTGTCCGGCTGAGATGCTTCCCGAATTCTTCACACGTGTTTCAAGTTGTGAGAGTGTTATCTCAATCATGATTTTCTCCTGTCCTTCTTCTATAAAAGTAAACAGTTCCGGGCTCGAAAACATTACACATGATCAGGAGTCACGTAATATTTCATGGAGCAGCTTCCGTTTGCTTTATCTGCCTGCAGCAATCCGCTAACTTTAAAATCCAACAAAAACCAGAAACTGGAATGAGCTACTTCTCGCAGAAAAGTATGCATCTGCCAAGTCTTGATCGTATCTGATCTCTGCGCCAGCATTCGAAATTCCAACATCAAGTTCCGCAGCTTTAATACCAATACCTATCATCATGCCGACGTTCGTTCTCCGGGAGTGATTCCATCCGAATTCAGGATCTAGATCCTTTACCTGTATGAGAAAATCTACCCAGTAGTATCAAGCTTCTCTTTGCGATCTCTGCGTCTTTGCGTGAGCCTCATGTCTGCTTCGTTTGCATCCCCACCCCATTTCATGTACTTTTTAGAGAAGAAATTCTATCATCAATGCCGGCTATCTAACACTTAATGACGTTCTTAAACCCCTTGTTTCTGTTCGGCCTCATCGCCGCATCAATTCCCATCATCATCCATCTACTCAATCTTCGCAAGCTCAAAGTAATAGAGTTTAGCTCGCTGCAATTTCTGAAAGAGCTGCAGAAGACAAAAATGCGCCGTGTGAAAATCCGGCAATGGCTGCTGCTTGCACTGCGCACGCTGCTCATCATCGCAGTCGTCATGGCATTTTCACGCCCGGCATTGCGCGGGTCGCTTACGGGGCTGGCGGGATTTCCTCTCGGCGGCTCAACACATGCCCGGACAACGCTTGTTCTTCTGCTGGATGATTCGCCCAGCATGACGGTGCGGAACGAGCGGGGAGAATTCTTCACACAGGCAAAGGAAGCCGCAGCGCATATTTTGGATTTGATGAAGGATGGCGATGAAGCATATCTGATTAAACTTTCCGATGTGAAACAGTCCGCTGAATGGACGCCTTCTCATGCGGCAGCCCCGCTGAAGAAATCTCTCGAACAACTCAACTGTTCACAGCAAACTGCGCCGTTCCGCGATGCACTTGGCATTGCCGCAAAGCTTTTGTCGGAAACGAAAAACTTCAACCAGGAAGTCTACCTGATTACAGACGCACAGGCAACACAGTTCAAGTCGGCAGCCGATTCATCGGACTTGTTTGACGACAAAGTAAAACTCTTTCTTGCAGATGTACGGACGGGAAGTTCAAACGAAATTGAAAATGCCGGAATTACTTCCGCCGAAGTGACATCCAAACTCATAAGCTACGGCAAGCCTGTAACACTTGAAGCATCGGTGCGAAACTCGGGTTCGTCGGCAATCCGGAATTCAGTTGTCAGCGTTTATCTGGATGGCGCACGGGTTGTGCAGCATTCCGTCGACGCAGGCGCTCATAGCAGTGCAAGCACACGCCTTACCATCTCGCCAAAACGACGCGGGATTCTCCACGGTTATGTTCATCTCGAAGACGATGCGTTCGAACAGGACAATACGCGTTACTTCGCAATGAATGTCCCGAACAGGATACGTGTTCTTTCCGTCACTCCATCATCAAATGAAATCCGGCTGGCGTCACTTGCACTCACTCTGGACAAAGACTCCGGCGCGACCGGACTTTTTTCCGTCGACCAGATTCCCGAGACTCAGCTTTCATCGCAGGATCTCAATAAATATGACGTGGTGATGCTCGCAGGCGTGAAGGATTTTTCCGGCCCGGAGGCGGATCGCATCGGACAATTCGTACAGGCGGGCGGCGGCGTGCTTATGTTCGCAGGGAAGGAAATGGATTTGAACAACTATAACACGGTGCTGTTTCCAAAACTCGGAATTCCTCCGGTTCAACCATCGCCTCCTTCCCCCGCGAACACCGATCCTGCAACACGAAGCTTTTTGTCTTTTGCAAAAGTCGAATTTGGACATCCGCTCTTCGCCGGATTGTTCGAGCAACAATCTGCAAAGAAATCAGAGCCGTCGATTGAATCTCCGAAAGTGTACTCCGCTATCGTGCCGCAGACGGGAGCGAGAGGCAATTCAATCATCTCGCTGTCAAACGGTACGAGTTTCCTTACAGAGTATCAGCATGGATCGGGACGCGTTCTCTTATTCTCAGTTGAAGCCGGGATGACGTGGTCTGATTTTCCGCTGAAGGGATTATTTGTACCGCTCATGTACCGCTCGGGATTGTATCTTGCGCAGAGCCAGCCTGTTCCCTCGTTTATTGTGGGAGATGAAATGAAAGTCAGTGTGCGATTGCGAACCCGCACCGACAAAGATTCATACGTGCTGCGCTCCCCTTCCGGGATTGATGAA
>JBKJJX010000124.1:0-8296 GCA_046597825.1 Bacteroidota bacterium
ATGAATTACATTGACCAGAAGCAGGCAACCGCGTCGTTCTTTTCCGGAGCTCCGGTTCTCAGCACCAAGGAGACCGACGCAAGGGGCGGCTTGCGGATGAATCTTCCGATCGGGACCCGATTTGAGGCATCCGTCAATACAGTGAAGTTGGAAACGAACTCCGGTTTCGCATTTCTCAATCCGCAATACACAGCGTTCGGAAATCTGAGCGTGCGACAGCCATTGCTCGGCGGTTTTTTTGTCTCGGCAAGAAAAAATCTGTCGCGTGCGGACAGTGACCTTAACGCTGCAAAAGCGCGGTACGATCAAGAAGTCCTCGCAGTCACCGCTCAGGTTGAACAAAGTTATTGGGATTTGTACGCAGCCGAGCGCGACTACGCCGTGCAAAAACTTACCCGTGACCGCGCCGAAGCATTCTTCAATGAAACGCAAACACGAGCTCGAACCGGACTGATCGGTCCGAACCAGGTTGCTACCGCCCGCACGTTCCGCGCCGAGCAGGTGATTCTGCTTTTGGATCGCGAAGAACTCGTCGATCATCTGTCCGATCAACTTTCCACACTAACAGGCAAACGCCCCGATGCAGGCAAGCCCCGGTTGATCACAGTTGATAGTCCGCCCAAAAATTTTCCAGTTGATAATGTGGACCAGCTTATTGTGCAAGCGCTCGAAAAGAATTTAGGTGTGCAGGCTGCTGCGGCAGATGTTGAAGCCAAACGTGCACTTGCCAAAGCTGCGTTCTGGGAGGCACTGCCGAAGGTCGATTTCGTTGGAACGCTGGGCGGCAACGGACTGACCGGTACGCCGCGCAGTGTTTTGTTTGGAGGCGATACACTTCGGACGACTGTAAGCGGCACGTACGGCGATGCAGTGAGTCAGGCGCTGAAGCGGAATTTTCCGACGTGGAGTGTTGGTGTGGAGGTTTCCATTCCGCTTGGTTTCCGAAGCGGGTTCGGAGAAGAGGAGAGACTTGACGCTGAAGTTGTTATTGCCGAGCAACGCCATGTTCAGGCTGTGAGAATCCTGGAGGAACAGGTGCGTGCGAGTTACCGCGATCTTGCGAACGGAACGCGGCGCATAGAAGCAGCGCGGGAAGGTGTTGAAGCAGCGCAGGAACAATTCCGCATTGGCTTGATTCAATTTCAAAACGGCCGCTCGACTGCGTTCGAGCTTGTTCGCCTCGGCGCTGATTTTGCCGTTGCCCAGCAGCGATATACGCAAGCGCTTGTCCGCAGTGCAAAGGCAGCGGCGAATCTGCGGCAGTTGACCTCGGGCGCGTATTCTTCATCTAACTGAAATTATTTTTTGGGTTAAAACCCGCGAGGATAGTTTGTTTTATAAATCCCCCACCTGAAGGTCGGGGCTATAGCCACGACTTTCAAGTCGTGGGTTGGAAAAAAATCAAACCTCTGTCGGGCTTTAGCCCATCGAAAACAAAAAAGGATGATCATGAATTCTGTTTCTAAAAGAATATTTGGTTCACTCATTTTCCTGGCTTCGCTATGGTTCTCCGGCTGCGGAGGAAAAGGCGGGCCCGGCAAATTTGCAATGCCTCCGATGCCTGTTGAAGTGAGTCCCGTGACCGAACAAACCGTATCGGACAGGTTTGAGGCTGTAGGAACAATCGAAGCTGTCGAGGCGATTACCGTTGTGTCTGAAATTGACGGTGCGGTAAAAAGTCTTCCGTTTAAAGAGGGTGGATTTATTCAGCGGGGCGGAGTCATTGCGCAGCTGGATGACGCGCAGTTGGCGGCTGAGGTTGCCCGCGCTGCCGCAATACGAGCGCAAAGTAAATCCACATTCGATCGCGTGAAGTCCGTTGTAGATCAAGGTGCCGGCGCGCCGCAGGATCTTGATGACGCTTCGTCTGCGTTAAAGGTTGCCGACGCGAATTATGATCTCGCGAAAGCTCGTCTCGCCAAAACCAGAATCGTTGCTCCATTCGCGGGCAACATTGGCGCGAGACGTGTGAGTGTCGGGACATTCCTGCGGGCGGGAACGGCCATCACCGAGCTGGCAAACATCGACGAGATCCGCGTTATTTTTTCTGCTCCGGAGCGTTTTCTCTCGAAGCTCTCTCAGGGTTCGTCCGTAACCATTTCTTCAAGTGCATTTCCGAATTATGAGTTGAAGGGAAAAATTTCCGTGATCGAACCGATGGTCGACCAGACGACGCGCAGTACACGGGTTGTTGCGCATGTGCAGAATGTCGGCCGCAAATTCCGCCCGGGAATGTCGGCGAACGTTTCGGCGTTGTTGGCGCAACGTTCCAAGGCATTGACGATTCCCGGCGAAGCAGTATTCGGGAGCGGGAACCAGTTGTTCGTATTTGTTGTGAAACCGGATAGTACCGTTTCCCGCGTTGCGTTGGATTTGGGAACACGCATGGCCGATGCGGTCGAAGTGTTGAGTGGATTGAAGCCCGGGATGACGGTGGTGAGCGCGGGCCACCAGAAATTGTTCGAGGGCGCGAAGGTAATGCCGATGATGAGCCAGGATACGACGAAGGCGAAATAGGGATTTGGGAAAAATACCCCCAATCAATATTACCTATCGCTCCTGGCGGAGCTTACATTTTTATTTCGTTATCTTTTTCTATAAACATATCGTCCCTAGCGGGACTTAAAGCAAAAGATGCTGACGATGCTTAGCTCCGTAGGAGCGAAATGTTTATAGAAATGCATTACAAAGTATTATCAAGCTCCGCTAGGAGCGGCATGTCCTTGGTTCAGATAAGCAGAAACCTAAAGGCGTTGTCGAATTTGAAATTAGTGAAAGGTAAGGAATGAAACTGAGCACGATGTCCATACGGCGGCCGGTGTTTGCCACTGTTATGAGCTTTACAATTCTATTGTTCGGAATTATTTCGTTCACGCGGCTTCCGGTGCGTGAGTACCCGGATATTGATCCGCCGATTGTTTCTGTCGTGACGTTATACCGCGGCGCGAGCCCGAGCGTTGTCGAAACGGGAATCACGAACATTCTTGAAGAACAGTTCGCGACGCTTGAGGGAGTCAAGACAATGACCTCGTCCAGCCGCGAGCAGGGCTCGGTGATCACGATTGAATTTGAACTGAATAGAAATGTTGACGAAGCCGCAAATGATGTGCGTGACCGCGTCTCGCGTGTACGTGGCAATCTTCCGCGTGAGATCGATGATCCGATTATTTCGAAAGTGGATGCCAACGCGCAGCCGATTGTCTGGCTGGCGCTGTTTAGCGAGGAACATAACGGACTTGAACTTACTGACTTCGCCGACCGTATTCTGAAAGAACGAATCCAGCGACTTCCCGGAGTTGGTTCGGTGTTTATCGGCGGGGAGCGGAAGTATGCGATGCGGGTGTGGCTTGATCCCTTGCGCATGGCAGCTCATGGTCTGACAACGCAGGATGTCGAGAATGCGATCCGCAGTGAAAATGCTGAAATCCCCGCGGGAAGAGTGGAAGGGGCGGAGCGGGAATTTTCCGTACGTACCCGCGGAGAACTTGTAAAGCCCGAGGAATTCGGAGCGATCATTGTCTCTCAGAAAAAAGATGATCTCGTCCGCCTTCGTGATGTCGCCGAAGTAAGTGTTGGCGCCGCCGACGAGCGTACGCTTGCCCGCTATAACGGACAAGCTGCAGTCGGGTTGGGAATTGTCAAGCAATCGAAGGCAAGCACGGTCGAAGTGGCGGCTGAAATCCGCAAGTCGCTTGATGAACTCAAGACCCTGCTTCCACAAGGCATGAAGCTGGATGTTGCGTTTGACTCATCGACGTTCATCAATGATTCAATCAATGAAGTCGCAGATTCGTTGATGATTGCAATTTGCCTTGTCGTTCTTGTCGTGCTTGTGTTCCTGAAGAGTTTGCGGGCGACAGCCATTCCGACGGTTGCAATTCCAATCTCTATTATTGGGGCGCTCGCTGCTGCGTACTTTGCAGGATTTACGCTGAACATTCTGACACTTCTTGCGCTCGTGCTTGCAATCGGGTTGGTGGTTGATGACGCAATCGTTGTGCTCGAAAATGTGTATCGCCATATGGAGATGGGGAAAAGCAAACGGCAGGCAGCGTTTGATGGAGCAAATGAAATCGGATTTGCTGTTGTCGCCACGACAATCACGCTCGTTGCTGTGTTTGTGCCCCTTGCTTTTCTTAGCGGATCGGTCGGGCGCCTGTTCAATGAATTCGGCGTGTCGCTTGCTGTTGCAGTGCTCATCTCGGGCTTTGTTGCACTCACGCTGACCCCGATGCTCTGCTCGAAGATTCTCAAGCCGCTGCATCATACCGGCAATAACTGGATGTCGCGTTCCTTCGATAATTTCTTCGATTGGCTGAATGTTAAATATGACAAGACACTTCGCTTCGCGCTCCGCCAAAGGTGGATGATGATCGGGGTTGCGGGACTGATGGTGATTCTGAGCTATGTGCTGTTCAGATTTATTCCCAGCGAGTTGGTCCCGATTGAAGACCGCAGCATCGGTTTCGGGATTGTGATTGCGCCCGAAGGTGCAACTCTGGATTACACAAACAAATATATGCGGGAAGTGGAAAAGCGCTTGCTCGCGCTTCCCGAGCGCCGCGCATTATTCACTGCAATTGGTTTGGGGTTTGGCGGGCCGGGACGCGTAACAAACGGCTTTGCATTCCTCGCGCTGAAGGCGCGCAAAGAGCGCGACAAATCGCAGCAGCAAATTATCCAGGAACTCTTTCCGAAATTGATCTCCATTCCTGGAGTTCTCGCATTCGTGATTAATCCTCCGAGCCTTGGCGGAAGCTTCAGCTCAAGCCCTGTTCAATATGTTCTTCAGGCGGATAATTATGAGACGCTCAACCAGGCGGTCGGGTCAGTGATCGGCGAAGCGTCGAAGCTCGGGTATATGATAAACCTGGACAGTGATCTGCGGCTGAACAAACCGCAGCTCGACCTGACGATTGATCGCGAACGCGCAGCCGGGCTCGGCGTGTCGGTCACTGATATCGGAACAACTCTGGAGACGTTTCTCGGCGGGCGCGCAGTGACCAATTTCAAACGGGGGACGAAACAATACGATGTGATCCTACAGATGAAATCCACCTCGCGCGCAACACCCGATGCAATCCGGGAAATTTATGTCCGCGGTAGCGGCGGGCTGGTGCAACTTGCGAACGTAGTGCATATCGATGAGACCCTGGCACCGAAGGAACTCAACCATTACAACCGCGTTCGTGCTGCGACGATTTCCGCGAATCTTGTCCCCGGGGTAAGTCTCGGGCAAGCGCTGGACGATCTCGACAGGATCGCGGCTGAAAAACTTCCGGCCGGAATGAAGCGCGAATACGCAGGACAATCATTGGAATACAAGTCATCGAGTTCAAGTTTGTACTTCATGTTTCTCCTTTCGATTGTGTTCATCTACCTCGTACTCGCGGCGCAGTTTGAAAGCTTTGTTCATCCGTTTACAATTCTGTTTGCCGTTCCGCTTGCAGTCTTCGGCGCGTTGCTGACGCTGTTTATCTTCAGGGAGAGTTTGAATATTTACTCGCAGATCGGGTTGATCATGCTCGTCGGCCTAGTGACGAAGAATTCCATCCTGATTGTAGAGTTCGCCAATCAGTTGCGCGAGCAGGGGAAATCTGTTTCGGATGCAGTCATCGAAGCGGCGACGATCAGGCTTCGCCCCATTCTCATGACATCATTTTCGACCATCTTTGGCGTGCTGCCGATTGCAATCGGGCTTGGCGCGGGCGCCGAATCACGCAGGCCGTTGGGACTTGCGGTTGTTGGGGGAATGTTCTTCTCGACGTTCCTCACACTCGTGCTTGTGCCGGTCTTGTATACGATCCTGTCGAGATTCGTGAAGGAGAAATCGGAAGAGGAAGAGCATGAGGTTGAAGTGCTCAAACCAACAACGGGCGGGTTGGTTGTTGAGGGAAGATGATTCTTTCAATTTAAGGGTTGAATTATCGTACCATAACCTAGATATTGGAATGAGATGAAAACCGAAGAACTAATTGAGCGACTGAGTGCATCACGATCGCCGGTTTCTTTCAATGACTTTAAACGAGTAGCTAAACATTTCGGTTTTGAGTTAGATCATGCAACAGGAAGTCACTATGTTTTTAGGAATTGGTCAGGAAAGAAATTTGTTGTTCCTGTTCATAACAAAAGGATAAAGGCTGTTTATTTGCGACTTTTTCTCAAGGAGCAATGAATGAAGAAAACGACGACACGCAGATCAGGAAGCGCCCGGAATCGAAAGACCAAATCATTACGAGATTTGATGAAGCTCCCCTATAAAATTGAACTAACGCCATTGAGTAAAGAAGATGGAGGCGGTTATCTGGCTATCATTCCGCTATTGAGTGGCTGTCAAAGTGATGGTAATACACCTGACGAAGCAATTCAAAATCTGCGGGAGGCACAGAAGGGTTGGTTTAATTCGGCGTTGAAACATGACGATCCGATTCCACTACCTGGGTGAAACTTCGTGTAAGTGAATTTGAGTTTAGGTTTTTCCTGCATTCAGTAACTCGTCTTTCCCTCTCTCTCAACCAACTTCGGGCAAATCGTCCCATCACTCAACGAAGAAGTATCAATTTTTTCGTCAGCATCCCGCTTGTTGTGTGAAGTCTGTAGAAGTACACGCCGCTCGGAAGGTCGGTCGGTTTCCAAGTAACCGAATGTTCTCCCGTTGCGAGATTCTGATCGAGCAGCGTTTCCAATTCCTTCCCCCTCACATCAAATACTTTCAGTAAAACATACTCACGTTGGGGAAGGGAAAAACGAATTACCGTTCCCGGATTGAACGGGTTGGGATAGTTTTGTTCTAGTCTGAAGGATGAAAACCTCGCATGTTCATCCTGTGCCGCCGTGATGCCGCCATTGGTTGTTTTATATATGCTTCCGTTTGAACCCCCAACTGCCCAGCCCAGGTCTTTGTCGACCATAGACAACGATTCAAACCCATTCTGCTCCGGAACCTGGCTTTGTGTTTGCCAGCTTTCTCCTCCGTTAGTAGTTCGGGCGACGAATGGTCCGCCATTATTTGTTCCGACGAACCATCCTGACTGAGAATTGATAAATGTTACTTCGCGAAGGCTGCTTCCCCCGGGAAAAGTTTTTTGCCAGGTTACACCGCCGTTTATCGTTCTTGCTATACCCATCGTACCTGATAGGCCACCAACAGCCCAGCCACTATCTCTCGTTGTAAAAGTAATATCCCTCATGGGAATCGTGTAGCCCGCATAGTTACCAACAGAATCCTGAAAGTTCCATGACGTGCCACCATCAGTGGTTCTATACACTAAGCCACGATACGAGACAGCCCATCCCTGTTGAGGATCAATGAACGATATGGATTGAAATTCAAATCCTGCATCAAGAGTAGCAATTGTTTGCCACGTTTCTCCTCCATCAGTGGTTTTGCGAATGATGGAAAGGTAGGGCGTTCCTAGAGAACCACACGCAGCATATCCAATCTGGGGAGTAGGAAATTTAATCCTGAAATAAAAAATCCTTGACGTGTCAACAGTACGCCATGTGGCGCCACCATCAGTTGTTTTGCGGAGTCCCCGATATGGTCCCGTCGAAGGGAATTCGCAGAAGAACGCAACGCTGGGGCTCAGTGCGTATAACCCATACCCTCCACCGTTCAACACAGTATCCTGAGGCATCCAACTCAGGCCCGCGTCAGTTGTCTTGTAGATTTTCTTTGAACCCAAAACCCAGCCGGTCGTGGCATTTACAAACCGGACCTTAAAGAGATATTCTGTTGCAGAAGAGAATGGCTGCTGCGTCCATTGAGCCAACGCGGGAATGCACACGAGGGTGGCGGCGAAAAAAGCGGTAAGACGATTGTTCATAGAACCTCCTAGTTGTGGAGAACAAAGGAAGCGACGCGCCACCAGAAAGCTACTTCAGTTCCGGCAACGTGTCAAGAAGAAAATTTGAAGAGGAAACTGGGAGAGGGCGTTGAATAACGGAGCCCGTTCGGCAGTTTTCGTGCCCTTAGTTAAGGATGTACTTCTGCACTACATCAAACACGACCTTATGGCCACGGGGAGAGAGATGCATGTGATCACCCAGCAGAAAGAAATTGGCTGACTGCTTACCGGCTTCCTTGAACGAAGGCAATGCATCCACGTAAGGGATTCCCCGAACGGATAAGAACTCCGAAATGATCCGCTGAGGGAGGAGATAGCGCTCATCAGGGATTCTCAATTGATATTCGTAGGGCAGAATGAGAACGCTGCATGCAATCCCTTTGCTGCGAATCTTCCCGAGCAGCTCACCGAAGACATTAAGCATGTGTTGCAAATGTTGGGAATGCGGC
>JBKJJX010000278.1:0-4104 GCA_046597825.1 Bacteroidota bacterium
AAACATTTTGACGAGTACTGTACGCAGGACGAAACGTACTACATTCTCGACTGCGCGCCTGTTGCCAAGGTTTATCTTGGCTACAAAGAAAATGCGGACATTTCTGAGTTTCGGGGAGAGTTGGAGAAAAGTGTTGCCACCGGCGATGAAGTTGATGTCGACCGGCATGTAAATACCGAACAAGCGCACAAACACGATCTGTTTTTGATACCACATGGAATCATCCATTGCTCGGGCAAAAATAATCTGGTTCTTGAAATCAGTGCAACGCCCTACATCTTTACATTCAAGATGTATGACTGGATGCGGATGGATCTTGAGGGAAATCCGCGCACGCTGAACGTCGAGCGGGCATTCGAGAATCTTTATTTCGAAAGAAAGGGCGAACACGCCCGGACAGAACTGGTTTCCCGTCCTGCACTTCTTTCGGAAGGAAGCGATTGGCAGCTGTTCCATCTGCCCACACATCCCGATCACTTCTATGATGTTCACCGGCTTGAATTCAAGACGTCGGTGGAAGCGAAGACGGAAGGGTCGTGTCACGTCATGAACCTGGTTGAAGGACAATCAATTACGCTCGAGACAGCCAACGGCGTGCGACAACAATTCAATTACGCAGAAACATTTATCATCCCCGCTGCAGCACGGTCGTATCGATTGGTGAACAATGGAGAGAGTATTGCAAAAGTAGTGAAGACTTTTTTGAAGCCGGCAGCCCGGCCATACGCACGTCCCGATGGCGCACAAGAATAACTTTCCCGGAGCTATGTATGGAACATCAACAGACAGATAAGCACAACCCTTCCAGCTATGTAATTTTTCTCAGTATCGTGGCTGCATTAGGCGGACTGCTCTTCGGATACGATACCGCGGTTATTTCCGGTGCAATCGGATTTCTCCGGACATATTTTGGCTTGGATTCGGGCGAAACGGGATGGGCTGCATCGAGCGCGTTGATCGGCTGCCTGGTCGGAGCCGGGATCGCCGGCACACTGAGCGATATGGCGGGAAGAAAGAAAGCTCTGTTACTCGCCGGATTTCTTTTCACTGTTTCAGCTTTCTGGTCTGCTCTTGCAAATTCACTGACTGAATTCTCAATCGCCCGCATACTCGGGGGAGTTGGAATCGGCATGGCGTCGTTGCTTTCCCCTCTATATATAGCGGAGATTGCCCCGGCGCGGTCACGCGGAAGGCTCGTTTCCTTCAATCAATTTGCAATCGTCGCCGGCATACTTATAGTTTATTTCGTGAACTATTTTATCGCAAACGCGGAAACCGAGGAGTGGAATCTGCAGTGGGGCTGGCGCTGGATGTTCGGCTCAGCTGCAATTCCGGCAATTCTTTTTTTCCTTCTCGTCTTCTTTATTCCCGAGAGTCCGCGCTGGCTTGTAAAACGGCGGCGCAGCCCCGAAGCATTGAACATTCTCACTCGCATGGCGGGCCGGGAACATGCCGAAACGGAGATCCGCTCTATTGAAGAAGCGGTCGCCCGCGAAGGGGATTCAGCGGGGCAGCTTTTTCAACCCGGCATGCGTCTTCCGCTGCTCATAGGAATTGTTCTTGCAATATTGCAGCAAGTTACCGGCATAAACGTTTTTATGTATTACGCTCCGGAGATTTTCAAACAGCTCGGATCGGGAACAAGCGCGGCGTTACTGCAGACAATCGTTATCGGTGCCGTCAATCTTACGTTCACGATTGTTGCGCTGAAGACGATTGACAAGCTGGGCAGAAAGCCTTTGATGATTATAGGGTCCGCGGGGATGGGCATCAGTCTCACAGCGCTCGGACTCGCGGCGTATTTTCAAAAAACTGAATTATGGGTTTTGGTTTTTATTCTCGGATACATTGCAAGCTTCGCGCTTTCTATGGGACCTGTCGTGTGGGTTGTTCTTTCTGAAATTTTTCCGACGAAGATTCGCGGCCGTGCAATGTCCATTGCAACCTTGATATTATGGGCCGCAAATTATCTTGTCTCACAGACATTTCCGATCATGAACGAGAATCCATGGCTGATTGAGAAATTCAATCATGCTTTCCCGTTTGCCGTGTATGCCCTGTTCTGCGTTCTCACGATCATCTTCGTGAAATTCTTTGTTCCTGAGACAAAAGGTAAATCATTGGAAGAGATTGAACAGTCGTGGAGGAAACATTCCTGATGGCGAAACAGCCGCACGTACTTTCGGAAGCCCGGTATCGCGATATCAAAGATGTGCGCTATGAAGTTGCCGTTCTTCCATGGGGAGCTACCGAAGCGCACAATCTTCATCTTCCCTACGGCACGGATATTTATGAAGCTGATGCTTTTGCGCGGGAATCAGCGAGGATTGCATCGGATCGCGGCGCCCGCGTTATTGTGCTGCCGACCATTCCATTCGGTGTGAACACAACACAGCTGGACATCAATCTTACCATCAACATGAATCCCAGCACGCAGATGGCGATTCTCAGCGACGTGGCAGCGTCGCTCGAACAACACGACGTGGGAAAATTGCTCATCCTCAACAGTCATGGCGGAAATGATTTCAAGCAGATGATCCGCGAGTTGCATTTGCGGCACAAGATGTTCATCTGCGCTGCAAATTGGTTCCGCTCGTCAGACTTGCGCAACTATTTCGATGAACCCGGCGACCATGCAGATGAAATGGAGACGAGCGTGATGATGCATCTCGCGCCGGAGCTTGTCCTTCCGCTTTCTGAAGCGGGCTCAGGGGCGCAACGCAAATCAAAGATTACCGCGTTCCGGGAAGGATGGGCCTGGTCGCCGCGCAGGTGGACCGATGTAACCAGCGATACCGGAGTCGGGAATCCGCGGGCAGCAACAGCGGAGAAAGGGAAAAAGTACTTTGATGATGTAGCGGCAAAACTTGCTCAACTTATTGTTGAACTCGACGCTGCGGATATCAGCAATCTTTACGAATAAAACACTTCTATCATTCTTACGGAGAACTTCATGTCGTTTCAGGCGCGCACGATTTGTTTGTCCCTTCTATCACTCCTCATGTATGTTGTTTCACCTTCTGCCGAGCGGACACATCCGCGGTTAATGGCAAACCAGGCCGAACTTGACACCGCAAAAAAATGGATCGGACAATATCCCTGGTACAAATACATTTTTGATGAACACAGGAAAGAGATTGACACGTTCATCGCACACGGACCGATCTACGTTTCACCGCTCAAACAAACATATCAGTATCAGATGTACACATGCCCGAAACACAACGTGGAATTGTTGTTCGAGATGTTTAAGCCGTTCGAGCACCGTTGTCCCCGTGATACAACGGAGGTATACAAGGGAAACCCGTACGACATGGCGTGGGCGGGAAAGTATAACCGTATCCTCGCAAGCCATTTGATCTGGATGGGTCTGCTCTATCATGTAGATGCTGATGAGAAATACGCGATGGCGGGAAAAGAAATCCTGATGAAATTTGCCGACCTGTATCTAAAGCTTCCAACGGACAATACAATCCTGGGACCTGCACATGTTTTCTTCGGAACGCTGTCGGAATCGTTCTGGGGAACCGATATGGTGTACGGCTACGACTTATTGTACAATTACAAGGGCTTCACCGAAGCCGATCGTACAACATTGAAAGAAAAACTCTTCTATCCTCTGGCAAAAATCACGCAGCTGTTTCCGGAGAGCGCATCGAACAGACAACTGTGGTACAATAATGTTTCCGCTGCTGTAGGTTTTCTATACGACGACCAGAGTCTTATCGATTTTGCGATGAAAGGAAAATACGGATTTGAATGGCAGATCGGTTCCGCCGTTCCGGAAAGCGGGTTCTGGCCGGAATGGTCGGGCTATCATTTCGTTGCGCTGCGCGGCATGATCCATCTCGCCGAGATGGGAAGGCACAATGGATACGATTTGTACAACATGAAGATTGCCGGACGTTCAATGAAGACGATGTTCGACGCGCCGTTCCTCGTCATCAAACCTAACTTTGAATTTCCGCGTGCCAAGGATAGCGGCGGCGGAAATATTCTGGATTTAGCGCCTTATTATGAAGTCGGATATGCTGTGTACCGCGACCAGAAATATCTTGCTCTCCTTAACTTGACGAACTTGCAACGCGGTACGCAACTCGTGGG
>JBKJJX010000243.1:0-4697 GCA_046597825.1 Bacteroidota bacterium
ATTTGAGAATTAGAAATGTGAGGAATTTTGTTTTCTTCCGAGTCCACCCAATCGGGCTCATCGGAACAATTCCAGAAGTTTCTATTGCAAAGTACGGGAAGACCAGTCAATGTGCAATTCAGAATTGGCTTATATCCCTACCAAATATTTTCGCTTTCAACCAATCGAATAGGACAAGGACTTTATTTTTCAGGCTCACAATGCGTGAAAGATATGCAGAGCGCCAGAATAGCCACGTCACCCAGCCGCGGCCTTTTACTGCGCTCAGATCGGCGAGGGCCTTGTTATCGCCGACATACGCCAGCATGCCGAGATGCCTGTAGTGAAACGCCTCCGGTTCTTTTTTGCGTGCGCGTTGCGTGAGTGCCTTTGCAAGATATTTTCCCTGCTGCTGCGCCACTTGCGACGTTGCGGGAAGCGGAGTGTCCTCTATAAGACTGCAATCTCCCATTGCATACACATCCGTTTCGCCTTTCACTCTGAAAAAATTATCTATTAGAATTTGAAAGCGTTTGCTTTTCGGCAGGCGGAGCGATTCAACAAATGGTGTCGGACCGTTGCCCGTACTCCAGAGAAGCAATCCGTAGGCGAGCACCGAACCGTCTTTCAGATAAACATGCTTCTCGTCGACTTTGATCACCGGAGAATCGGTGAGAACATTGATTCGCTGGCGTGCAAAAAGTTCAGTTGCATAGCGCCGCAGCTTTACATCGAACGTGCCCAGAATTTCCTTCAGCGCCTCGACGATTGAAATTTTTGCTTCAGCCACGAGATGCGGATATGCTTTCCTCAAATCCTCCAACATAAAGTCATTCAGTTCCGCAGCAAACTCAACACCGGTCGGCCCTCCGCCACACACAACAAAGTGCAGCAGACGATGTCGTTCATCGACGCTAATACCCGGAAGATTTGCCTGTTCGAAGCTACGAATGATCTTCTGGCGGAGCTCGCGGGCGTCGTGCAGTTCCTTCAGATACATCGCATACTCCGCAACGCCGGGCACGCCAAACGAGTTGCTCACCGCGCCCACGGCAATGACCACAATATCGTACTCAATTGAAAATTCGTGACGGTCTGTCGCGCCAACGCAGACAATTTTTTTTGCCGCAGTGTCGAGACTCTGTGCTTCAGCGTGAAGAAAGCGGATGTCTTCGCGTGCATGACGAATGGGTTCGATAATGCTGCGAAATTCAATCGTACCGACTGTCGTGCTGGGAAGAAGCGGAGTGAAAAGGAAGTGGTTGCGGGGACTTACGACAGTGATGTCGTAATCATCCTTCAGATATTTTACAAGATTGAATGCGCCGAAGCCGGTGCCGAGGACGACGAGATGAGGACGACCTGCTTTCATCTACATCCTCTACATTGAGAACGCCAATTTTACTTCCACTGGCAATACCTCGTTCATGGATCCAGTACGATAACCTTGCAAGTCCAAAGTGACATAGATAAACCCGAGAGACTTCATGTGTGCAACCACGCGTTCCCGAAGGGTGTCATCAAGTAATCGAGTGATCTCTTCCTTTCCCACTTCAATTCTTGCCGTACGCTCATCATGATAGCGGACGCGGAAGAAACGAAATCCCTCGTCGCGAAGAAACGTTTCGGCTCCGTCGACCTTCGTCAGATTCTCTTTTGTAATCGCCATGCCATACGGAAAGCGGGAGGAAAGGCAAGCAAAAGCAGGCTTATCCCATGTCGGCAAACCAAGATGTTTTGAAATCTCTCTGACCTCTGTCTTGCTCAGATTTGCTTCGAGCAGCGGCGAGCGGACATTGTTTTCCGATTTTGCCTTCATGCCGGGCCGGAAATCTCCGACGTCGTCGGTGATGGTTCCGTCTGCAATCCATTGTAAGCCCTCTCGCGCTGCAATGTCATCAAGTTTGCCGAACAACTCGGTCTTGCAAAAGTAACAACGATCTGGCGGGTTCTCGCGGAATTTCAGGACGTCCGTTTCTTCTGTTGTGACAACGAGGTAGCGTGCACCCATTGCTTCAGCAATCTTCACCGCTTCTTCAAACTCTCTTGTCGGATATGTCTCCGACCGGCCGATCATTGCAACGGCTTTCGCACCAAGGACATCAGCGGCGACCTTCAGAAGCAGAGTGCTGTCTACTCCGCCCGAATAGCCGATTGCCACGCTTCCCATCTTTTTTAGAATCGATTGAAGAGATAAGTATTTTTCTTCTACTGCAGAAGAGAGCATTGCAAATTCTTTCTGTTAAATAAAATCCCGCCTAAAAATCTGACGGGATATGAATGTATCCGAGAAGCAAACTAATGCTGTATGGATTATTTTTGCAACAACCGTTTGAATTCCTTTATGGACTTTGCTTCCGGAAATTCTTCCTCGAAGACTTGTTGCATTTCCGGGTTGAGTTTGAATGAACTCTTTAGTGATTCGGCGGCTTCAAATGTTCTGTCCAGAGCGATGAGGGATTTCGCTCTGAAGTAAAATGGCTCCGCCGAAACAGGGTTCGACTCAACAGCTTTGTCAAATGCTTTTAACGATTGTTTAAGATAGCCAAGTTCAAAAAGCGTTTCTCCGTAATCGAGCCATCCTTCATAGTTTGTCGGCTCAAGCTTTGTTACCATTTTGTACGCAAGAACAGATTCGCGAATACGACCCATGTTGTACAGCAAATCGGCTTTTGCATACCACAGGTCTGCATAATCGTTGCAGAACATCAGGGCTTTATTGTAGTCGTTCAGCGCACGGCGGAATTGTCCCAGCGAGTCATAGCAGCTTCCCCGTCCAAAGAACGATTCGTAATGCTTGACATCGTACTTGATTGCCTGGGTAAACGAACGGATCGCCAGTTCGTAGTCGCCCAGCTCTTCGTAGGCGTTTCCCAGATTGTGCCATGCCGGGACGTCCTTCTCCTCGAACTTCAGCGTCTCGCGATAACACTGGATTGCATCTTCCAGCCGGCCCATGTTTGCGTACGCATTTCCTTTATTGTACCATGCGGCGGCAAAATTATCATGAATCGCAAGGGCGGTATCGTAACTTTCAATTGCGCGGTGATAATTGTACATCCTGTTCAACACAATTCCCCGATTGTACCACGCATTATAATTGTAGGGGTCGAGGCTCAGATGTTCATCGTAACATCGAAGTGAATCGGTCGGCATATCCAGGTAATCGTAGCTAAAACCCAGTTCGTACCACGCGTCGCGGTGTTCGGGGTTGCCTTCTATAATAAATCGGAAAATCTGAACAGCATCCTGATATCGCCCGGCCTTCTCCAGCGTAATCGCCTTGTTGAAGAGGGCATCTTCATTCATCGGATCGATTTCGAGCGCCTTTTCGAAGCATGCCAATGCTTCATCAGGTTTACTTAAATCGTCCAACGTAATGCCCTTATTGATCAGAAGTTCAGGGTCGACGGGGTTTAGCGTTAAAGCTTTGTCGTAGCAGTCAACAGCTTCCTCGTAACGATAGAGATTCGTCAGAATGAGGCCTTTGCGCTGCCATGTTTCCGCGCTGTAGGGAATGTAGGTCAGAAGCTGATTGATGAAGTGAAGGGCGTCTTCGAATTTCTCGTTATCCCAATAATAACTAACGATCTCCTCCAGTGCCTCGATGCTCGAAATCTTCGAAGTCCCGTCTTTCAGCATATCCTTTAGCTTTTTTAGTTCGTCGTCCGGGCGGTCGTCGTCTAAAGGTTCGCTGTCATCATCATAATTGTTGGAATCAAGGATACTCACGCTACTCTCCCTTCTAGAACTATCGGTTACAAAGGGTATAATCTTTGGTGGTAACTAAACTAAAACCGGAAACGAAGTCAAGAAAACATTTTATCAACGCTCATAACCTCCTGTGTTTCATTGATTTTCAAACGCAATAAATCTATATTCAACGGTTGGAAGATAATGATAAGAGAAAATGTAGAGACTATTCGCGCCCGGATTGACGCTGCATGCAGGAAAGCTAACAGAGACCCTGCAGGAGTAACGCTGCTCGCGGTAGGGAAGACTTTTGACGCCGATGCTATCAGGGAAGTCGTTGAGGCGGGAGTGTCCGATGTTGGCGAAAATTACGTTCAGGAGCTTCTTGATAAGAAAGAAAAGCTTGGACCGGCCATTCGTTGGCATTTCATCGGACATCTTCAATCAAACAAAGTAAAGTACGTTGCGCCGTGGATTCACCTCGTCCATTCTGTCGATAATCCTGGGCTTGCAAGCGAATTGGATAAACGAGCCGCTCTTGCGAGGCGTACATTGGATGTGTTGTTAGAGGTAAACACAACCGCTGAGGGCTCGAAATACGGAGTCCGTCCCGATGCGACAGTGGATTTTGTAAAGAGTCTGGCAGGTTTCAGGAATATCCGTATTACCGGGCTAATGACCATCGGCCCGTTTTTGCCTGACCCCGAGGGTTCACGCCCCATGTTTCGCATGCTCAGAGAACTCAAAGAGCAGATTGCCGGAATCGGCCAGTCCAATATCCGGATGGAACACTTATCGATGGGGATGACTGGTGACTTTGAAGTTGCGATCGATGAGGGTGCGACGATAATCAGAATCGGGACTGCCATTTTCGGAAAACGGATCAGGAAGCAGTAATCACTACAAAAGGAGAACAGTTATGAAGCTCTCGCCGCTGGATATTCGAAAGCAGGAATTCAAGAAGGTGATGCGCGGGTTCGACCCCGTGGAAGTCGAGACGTTCATGGAGATGCTCGCCAATGAAT
>JBKJJX010000264.1:0-7784 GCA_046597825.1 Bacteroidota bacterium
CTTCGGAGCCGAAGAGTCCCTGTTCTTCACCGCTCCACAATCCAATACGGATCGTGCGGCGCGGCGTCAGTCCCGCCGCTTTCAGAATGCGCATCGCCTCAAGACACACCGCCGAGCCCGTTCCGTTATCCGTTGCGCCCGTGCCGCCGTGCCATGAATCCAGGTGCGCGCCAATCATCACGACTTCGTCCGCGAGGTCTGTTCCGGGAATTTCCCCGATAACATTGTACGCGGAATCTGCTTTGTGGAATTTCGTTTCAAGCTCCATGTCCATCTTCACCTTCTCGCCGCGCTGCAGAAGTCGGTAGAGCCGGTTGTAGTGTTCCGCACCGACTGCGATTTGCGGGAGAATTTTCGGCGACTTCACTTCCCACGCCTGCGGCCTGCGCGCACGGGGAGTGTCCGGGTGGACAAGAACACCCGCCTGCTGCACGAAAATATTTCCGCCATCTCCGCGGCTTACTGTGAGCATTGCCAGCGCGCCTTCGTCATAGATCATTTTCGATTTGTTGTACGCGAACATTGCTGCCTTCTTTGCATCGGGCGACGCGGCAATGCCGAAGCGTGAGCGGCGGGGTTTCGGAACATCGGAGTTCGCCTGTTCCATCAGGGTCGAGTCGGTCTCACGGCTCGCACGCGGTTCAAACTGGGGCTTCACTGCCTGTGGCTCATCCAGCAGAATAAATTTTCCTTTCAGCTTCCCCTTGAATGTTGCGAGCGCGCTGTCGGTTTTGGGATCGAACAGAATCGCTTCGCCGCTGACATCGCCTTTTGTGCCCGGCGACCATGCTTTCGGAAAGGAGATGAGAGGAAAGATGTCGGGTTCCGTGACGAGCGCAGAGTAGCGTTTGAGCGACCAGCTCTTGCCGAACGGACCCCAGCCTTCGAGGTGCGTGTTGGCAACGCCCCATGAGGACATCGATTTCATTGCCCATTGTGCGGCCTTTGTGTATTGCGGCGATCCGGTGAGGCGCGGGCCGCACACATCCGTGAGATAACCGAGGATGTTCATTACCTGCGATCGTTCGGTGCCTTCATTCCAGATTTTCCGGATTGCGGATGTGTCGATTTCATTTTGTTGGGAGAAGGAAATAGAGAATAGAAATAGCGCAACAGACAACAAACGAGCTTTCATTTGGAATTCCTATAGTAGATGGTGTGACTGCTTTACCCTCATCCTTGGTTGTTTCCCAAAAGGGAGAGGACTTTTAGCAGGCTATAAAACAAATCATTTTACGTGTCATTGCGGAGGAATCTGAATCCAAAACAGAAAGCGAGATTGCTTCGGCAAGGAGCGCCTCGCAATGACAGTTAAGATAGTTTTTCATCAACCTGTCATGAAGAGAATATTGATGAATGAAGCTATTTGAGAAAGTGAATCACTTTCAACAAATCAATTGTCTTGTCGCTGACGTGGAGAGAAACGACTTCATCGGCTGAGAGCCACCGGGCTGCGAGCGCATCGTCGCCGGCACGCGGTGTGCCGCTTACAAAATCCGCTGCAAGATCGACAATCACGTAATGAAAGAGAACTTCGCCCGCGTCGTTCTTATCAATTACATCGAAAATGTATATAGGCTCTTTCGCCCGAATGACGATGCCGGTTTCTTCGAGGAGTTCGCGCTCGGCGGCGTGTTGCAGTGTCTCGGAAAAGTGAAGCCGGCCGCCGGGAATTGCCCAGAGTCCTTCAGCAGGCGGACGCCCGCGTTGCACCAACAGCACTTTTTCATCTTTGATAACAACAGCACCCACTCCTATTTGAGGAGTAGGTGGAAAGGGAGGAGCCTGCATGTAGTATGACCGGAAAATAAAGGAGAGAAGCAGAGGCTTCTCTCCCGAAGTTTACAGCTAATCTTCTTCTTTCGCCCGCATCGAATCCCACGTGATGTACACAAACAGCGCAATGAACATGACGAGGCCGAGTATTTCTCCGCCCGAAGATTCCGCCCATGCGGCATTGAACCAGTCGAACCCGCCGAACTTGAGCATTGCATTCAGCACGCCGAAGAGCGAACCGCCTGCGATGAACCCTGATGCAATCAACGTACCGCGCTGGAAGCGGGCGTTATTCAGCTTTTCATTCTTCGTGCGGGACGTTACAAACCACGCGACAATTCCGCCGAACAGCAGAGGCGTGTTCAGTTCCTGTGGTATGTACATGCCCAGCGCGAATGCAAGCGGCGATACTCCGATCATGACAAGAATGAGAGACGTACACGCGCCGACGAGATAGAGAGTCCACGGCGCGGGAGTGTTGGACATAAGCGGTTGGATGACAGCGGCCATTGCGTTTGCCTGAGGCGCAACCATTGCGTTCGGTCCGGTGAAGCCGTATGTCTGGTTGAGTATGTAAATGACGCCGCCGACCGTTGCAGCAGAAACGAGAATGCCAAGGAATTTCCACGATTCCTGTTTTTTCGGTGTTGAGCCGATCCAGTATCCGATTTTGAGATCGGTGATGAAGCCGCCTGCCATTGACAGTGCAGTACACACTACGCCGCCGATCAGCAGTGCGCTGATCATGCCGTCAGTGCCCGAGAGTCCTGCGCGAACGAGAATGAATGATGAGAGAATCAGTGTCATCAACGTCATTCCGGAAATCGGGTTTGTGCCGACGATTGCAATTGCATTTGCCGCGACGGTTGTAAAGAGGAATGAGATAATCAGAACGATTGCCAGCCCGATGAGTGCATGGTAGAGATTGAAAACGACACCGGTGTAGAAGAAGACAAAAATCAGAACAGCAGTGAGAAGAATCATCATCACCACCAGCGACATGCGAATGTCGGTTTGCCAGCGGACCGGTTTTACTTCGGCGCCGGTTTTCTTGCCGAACATTTCGCTTCCTGCGAGCTTGAATGCGCCGACGATAATCTTCGACGAACGGATGATGCCAATGATTCCCGCCATTGCTATTCCGCCGATGCCGATGGGGCGGACGTACAGACGGAAAATTTCTTCCGCACTCATTGCCGAGACCAGCTTCGTTACTCCCGCTCCAAGTGGAACGGTCAGCCCGTGTCCAACTTCATACACAAGAGGAATGAGGACGAACCACGAAAGGAACGAGCCCGCTGCGATGATTGCCGAGTATTTCAGTCCGACAATATATCCCAGGCCAAACACCATCGCGGAGACATTCATCTTGTACACCATTTTCAGCTTGTCGGCCAGTACAGCGCCGCTTTCGATCATACGTGAGCTGATAACTTCAGCCCATGTGCCGAATGCGCTGAACAGAAAATCAAACACACCGCCGATGAGTCCGGAGACAACGAGGACACTCGCTTGCTTTCCGCCTTTTTCTCCGGCGACAAGAATTTCGGTTGTTGCTGTTGCTTCGGGAAACGGAAACTTCCCGTGCATATCCTTCACAAAATATTTTCTGAAGGGGATAAGAAAGAGAACGCCGAGGAACCCGCCGAACGCAGAGGCAAAGAAAATCTTGAAGAAGTCAACAGGCAGATGCAGGATGTACAATGCCGGTATCGTGAAGATGGCGCCGGCGACAATCACACCCGAACTTGCGCCGATGGACTGGATGATGACGTTTTGCCCGAGCGCATTTTTCTTTTTCGCCATCGTTGAGAGTCCGACAGCCAGAATTGCAATCGGAATTGCTGCCTCAAACACCTGCCCAATTTTCAATCCCGAGTACGCGGCCGCCGCCGAGAAGAGCACAGCCATAATCAATCCCCACACGACCGACCACGGGGTGACCTCCGGATAGGGAGCAACCGGATCGATGATGGGGCGGTATTCCTCGCCGGGCTTCAGTTCCTTGTAGGCGTTATCCGGCAGGCCGCTGGTTGTAGACGTTTGGTGTTCCATGCATATTCCTGTGTTGTGTGAGTATGTGGTACGTCGTTGTTTACTAGAATCCGGGAGACAGACTGACTTTGGCGAGCACGAATCTAATGGATGAAAAATCCGCAGGCCAAGTTTCGGGAAAGAGGTTACTCAATCTTAACGAAACGAATCGTAAAAAGCACTATGCGGTCTGAGAAAAGAAGTGCCGGCCGGCTAGTCGCCGGTCATAATAAAGAGCGGCTTCATTTCGAAGCTGTTGTATAGTGGTCGCAAACGTTCGGTGTTGTAATGCTCTTTGACGCTCACAATCTTTTTCGAACTCGTTACCACATCGAGAGGAAGATTGTCGTACCGTCCATTCTTCAGCACAACGAGCCTGCCGTGATTTCCTTTCAATATCAAATCAAGCGCAAGGTTGCCGTACGCCATCGGGACAATCGAATCAATTGCATCAGGATCACCGCCGCGAACAAGGTAGCCAAGTTTTTGATTGATGATGTGGACTGGTTTTCCGTTGTTGAATTTCGGAGAGATTTTTTCCAGTTCTGTTGAAACCAGATCGCCGACGCCGCCAAGTTTTGCATGTCCGTACGCATCCTTTCTCCCGTCCTGAAATACCATTTCGCCTCCTTCGAACGTTGCGCCTTCGGAGACAAGCACCACCGCGTACTTGCTCGAATTACGGTTACGGTCGTGAATGATAACTTCGGCCAGCTTTTCAATGTCGAATTTGAATTCGGGAATCACGCAACGGTTTGCCGCGCCTGCCATCGTCGGCAACATTGCTGTGAACCCGGCATAGCGTCCAAACACTTCCAGTACCAGCAACCGTTCATGTGAACCGGCGGACGTGCGGAGGCTGTTCGTCATGTGAATCGTTCGTGTTACGCACGTGCTGAACCCTATGCAGTAGTCCGTGCCGGGAACATCATTATCCATCGTCTTCGGAATGGCGATGACCTTCACGCCAAGCTTGTGCAGCTCAACTCCGTAACTCAGCGTATCGTCGCCGCCGATAGGAATCAGATAATCGATTCCGAGAAAGTCGAGGTTCTTGAGAACTTCCGGTGTGAGATCATTTGTTTCATTTGTATACACAGACTTGAGATGATCGGGGATTTGATCTCTCTTCACACGGCTCGGCCTTGTGCGTGACGTATGCAAGAATGTTCCGCCGGTTCGCCCCGCCCGGTTCACGATCTGTTCCGTGAGAACCTGAAAGTTGTTGCTGTTGTCCGCGTCCTTCTCACGTTGAATTTCAATCAGTCCGGCCCAGCCCCGCCGGATGCCGATAACGTTGTAACCTTCACGCAATGCACGGATCGTCACTGCACGGATTGCCGGGTTCAATCCGGGGACGTCGCCGCCGCCAGTCAGTATTCCAATTACACCTTGTTTCGTCTTGATAGTAGCCATCAGAGAATCCATATTGTTTTGTGATGAAAATAAAAAACCCAAGCCGCAAAATCAGAGCCCGGGTCAAAGAACATTTCGCAGAGTGTCTCATCTTCAGGAAAAGAAGAATCACTGCATTAAACTATGTCATAATGGTTGAAGAATCAACCGGATGTTTTTGATTCAGTTCGCAAGAAACAAATCTGCAATCGCATGCGCCTGGTCCGCCGGTTCGCCTTCGTTCCGATTTGTGAGGATGATAACCATCAGCTTCTGCGCGGGAAAGAGCTGGATGTTATTCCGGAAACCCATTGTGCTGCCGCCATGGAACGGATGCCGCATGCCGTGATACGTTTCAATATGCCAGCCGAACCCATAGTCGATAGTGCTTCCGTCGTTCAACGTTCCATCAGACCACGCCGTTTGTTGCGTAGCGGGGGAGATGAGTTTGAATTGAAAGACAGCCGAAATCCAGCGGGACATTTCTTCAATGTTGGAATAAATTCCGCCGTCACCCAACACAGCGCTTGTAACGCTTTGATCTGTGCGAACCCAATTTCCGCCCTTCATCGAATAGCCGTACGCTCTATTCGCTACAGTTGAGATTCCGTTTTCAAATGCGACGGTTGTCGGCATTCCGGCTTTCTCGAAGATATTCTTTTTCAGAAAATCTGCAAACCGTTTGCCCGAAACCTTCTCGACGATCAAGGCAAGGAATGCGTAGCCCGTGTTGCTGTATTCATATTTTGTCCCGGAAGGAAATAGCAGTGTATCGACTTTCATCAGCAGTACAAGACAATCTTTATCCAGCACCTGAACAGTTTGTGAATCCGGAATCAGTGACTCATAATCTACCAGGCCTGAAGTATGATTGAGCAACTGGCGGACCGTGATGCTTCGTCCATACGCAGGAAAATCCGGAAAAAATTTTGCAAGCGTGTCTTCGTATGAGAGAAGTCCCCGTTCGGCAAGAATCATAATGCACATTGCCGTGAATTCCTTCGTCATGGATGCGAGCCGGAAGTTTGTTGTCGTTGCAACAGGCTGCCGGCTTTCAATGTCCGCCAGTCCGTACGATTTCTCAAAGATGATGCTGTCGTTCTTCATGACGAGCACGGCGGCACCCGGTCCGGCAGGTGAAGCGTAGTTCGCCATAATCTTGTCAATTGATTGTTCAGGAGTCATGGTGCATGAGGAGAGAAAAATTGCTGAGAGGAATATGAAAACGAAGTGTTTCAATAGTTTAGGAACTGACATCAAAAGGTGTTTATGAAATTTTCGGGATTGTGGAAAAATCAGAACGAATTATTTTTGTATGAACGTCCCGCGCTTCAGATCTTCGAACGCCTGCTGCAGTTGTTCCTGTGTGTTCATCACGATCGGGCCGTACCATGCAACGGGCTCTTCGAGAGGTTTACCCGACACCAGAAGAAATCGTATTCCATCTTCTCCGGCCTGCACGGTTACTTCATCGCCGCTGTCGAAGAGGACGAGCATGCGGTTGTCGACTTCCGCGTGTGGTGCAGTCTCAAGCCATCCGACGCTTTCGGTCGGAACAGCGAGTGGAGTGGAGGCGTTGCAGAATTTTCCCGATCCGGCAAACACGTACGCGAAGGCATGGCTTGTAGTGGCGACCGGGAGAGTTTTCCTTTTTCCCGGCGGAACCGACACATCGATGTACACGGGATCGGCGGCGATTCCTTCCACGGGGCCTCGCTTGCCCCAGAAGTTGCCACACACAATGCGCGCCTGCGTTCCGTCGTCTTCGGTGATCACAGGGATCTCCGGACTCTTCACTTCCTGATAACGCGGAGCCGTCATCTTCAGGGAAGAGGGGAGGTTCGCCCATAATTGAAATCCATGCATGCGTCCCGACGTGTCGCCCTTTGGCATTTCCTGGTGGACGATGCCGCTGCCTGCGGTCATCCACTGAATGTCGCCCGCTTCGATGGAGCCGCGGTTCCCAATGCTGTCCGCATGCTCAACATTTCCCGCGAGCACGTACGTGATCGTCTCGATGCCGCGGTGCGGGTGCCACGGAAATCCCGCGAGATAATTCGCGGGAATGTCATTGCGGAAATCGTCGAGCAACAGAAACGGATGGAATTCCGTTGTGTTGCCAAAGCCGAACGCACGGCGCAGATGCACGCCTGCACCTTCGAGTGTCGGCTTGGATTCTATGATTCGCTTAACGGGGCGGATGGACATGGTTCACCTTTTTGATGCGGGAAATTTTGCCTTATGATTTTCTTTCTTCACCGATTGGTTCATTAGGACTCCATTTGGGCTTGAAGAACTTTGGAATTACCGAGGGTGTTAAGATAAAGTCAAGGCGCCTTCTTAAGTGATTTCAGTTTTGCTAAAAGGTTTGAGTATTGATAAACACCCTTCAATATCTCTTTAGTGAATTCGATTGCAACCTCTACTTCTTCTTTGCCAACATCGTCGAAGATCTGCGATTCAACATGGGCGGCGTCATTTCCCAACAACCGAAGATCGTCCATGCCATCCAGCAGGTCCTTTGGGATAAGGATTTTATTTCCCAATGATGCAATGCGTTCCTTAAGATTCGAACCAAC
>JBKJJX010000306.1:0-11136 GCA_046597825.1 Bacteroidota bacterium
TGTCACCAAAAACGCCCGGGTTTTGATCGAATTGAATTCTCAAGTCCCGCCCGTCATACTTTGCCCGTGTGCCGAAGTTCGAGATGCTCGCGCCGATACGCAAACCGTTCGCGGAGATGCGATAAAGCGTTCCAACATTAAGCGAGAAGGCGCTCAGAGAGCTATGCCAAATCGTTTCTTTCAAATACGAGACCTGAACGCCAACGGAGAAAAGGTCCGAAATCTGTTTACCGAAGCCGAGGCCGAAAGCGAGATTGGATACAGTATAGCGCTCACCGGTTCCAAGCGGACGCTCAACTGTCCGCACCTCTATTTCGCCGGAATTCAGCGACGTGACGCTCGCATAGAAGTTGCCGGCATCGCCCAGGGCAATCCCAAGTGCGGCAAAATCGAACGTGATGTCGGCAAGCCATGGGCTGTGCGTGAACTGAACACCATTGGTGCTGAAGTAGCCGATCGCGGCCGGATTGTAATAGGCTGATTGAATATCACTCAACATCGTTGTGCCCGCATTTCCCATGCCGGCAATGCGGGCGCTCGGTTCGATCATCAAGAACTGTCCAACGCTCGTTCCACTCTTCGATTGCGCGAACAACACGGTTGCACTCATCAACACTGTCATTACGATTACAAGAATTCTCATTGTCATGAGCCACCTCGCTTACTTTATGATCGCGAACTTGCCGATCTGGGTGCCGAACTGGCCCGCATCGACGTGATAGATGTAGAGGCCCGGAGCAACGTCAAGATTATCTTTCGTGCGCAAGTTCCAAGGAATGTAACCATCTGTCGAGCCGTCATGCGTCAGCGTTTGCACCAGCTCACCTCGTACTGTGTAGATTCTCACTGTGCAATTCTGTGGCAACCCGCGAAACTCAAGGCGCCGCTCACCGCGACCGGAAACCGCAAACCGCTCAGGCTCGAAACTCGCCGCACCGACATACGGATTGGGGACGACATAGGGTGCTTCTTTGAACGCTTGTTTCGCTTTCCCATCCTGAACGACTTCGCCCTTTGTGGTAAACGTGAACACATCTCCGGAGGTAAAGGGATAGAGTAATTTCACGTTGTACACATCCCCCTGTGTTGGCGTGCGCGTCGTGAGGCTATCATTCTTGATACTGATGGACCAGGTAAAGCGTTCATTGTACGGCAGGCTGTCGGGTCCGGTCAATACCAAAATTTCCTCATGGCTCAATGGATTTGCGCTCAGTGTAGAGTCGTTGTTCGTATCAATAAAAAAACATTGCAGGCGCCTATCTCCCGCCGGCGTATGCGCATTGACCCGGAATTTCACAGGTGTCTGATCTCCGAACACTTTCAGCGCAGTGTCAATGATCGTGTTCGAGAATGTAATGGTCAGATCATACGGAAATCCTTGTCGTTTGAAATTGATCGGAAGGGTGGCATCCCTCGAATAGCCGACGTTGAGTTTCGCATTCGTTTGGCTGCCGGTTGTAAATCCGCTTCTCGCAGTATCAACAATTACTGTTTTGAGAGTGCTAATGATCGGCTGAACACCAGCGCCGGAAATGCCGTTGCCCGATGCGTCGAAATCATTTCCAGTCTTGAAGAGAATTTGTCCGGCCGTACTGTCAGTGAGGTTGTACGAATTTGCATGAACCTCATCCGCCTTTGCGTTGAACGTTATCGTGAAGAGATGATTATCAGGAACAAGCTTTGAATCAAGAATCTTGACGGCGATCGTTCCAGTTCCCTGTCCGGCAACTCGCGTTTGTTCCGACGCGTCAGCGGGAGTGTAGCCAAGCGTCTTCACGTTCGGCCGCACCGAAACAACGTTCTTCGGAAGAATCGTGCCTCCCCGTGGCGTGCGCGACACCGCGATCGCATTCTCGGATGGGTAGTACGTGAAGACGTCGAGATTTTGAAACGTAATGCTCGGACCGTAGTCGTACGCACACACTGCGTAGTAATATTGTTGGCCGTTCGTGACTGTCGTATCTCTATAGGTATGAGTGAGCCCACTTTCGTTCCCAAGATAGTATGCAATGCCTTCGACGGTGGTTTGGGAAAAACCGCTGATACCATCTTTCAAATCGAACTGAGCGATCGGTTTGCCATTGCCAATCGTTCCTGTTCCACGGCCCGTAAGAATTATTTTCGGATCTCTGAAGTCGGGATCGGTCGAGCGATAAATACGATATCCTTCAAAATCATTTCCGTTGGTCACGGGGTCTGTGCTTCGTTCGGCAACATCATCCCATGTCAACTGCACATAATGATCGCCTGCTTCTGCTTTCACAGTCGGCGGCGGCGGCGGAACTGCAAAAACATAGTTCGCATTATAAATCGCCTGCACGATTTTGACAGTGCCGCGTAGTTCCTGAAGATCGGCGCCATACGCCATCGCGAGACTGAAGCGCTCCGTTTTGCCGGACTTCAACGTGAATGGACCGGAAGCGAACAAGAAGCCGATATTAAGATTCTCGACGACTGCGGTGTCAAAACGGGCTCCTACATTGGGACTCGTCCACATATTGTACAGCCTCTCAGGCCATCGTTTGGGATCACTCATAAAGAACACGACATCATCGATAGCACGAGTAATCCTATTCATTTTAAATCCGCTGAGGCCAAGCTGATCGGATTCATCTTTGTCTGTTTGATCGAAATGGGGTTCGCCCGCAGTCGGGATTCCATCACCCTCACCAATATCTCCGGTGTTGGGAACACCATCCGCTCCGACATCATCGCTGAGCGCGACCCAATCGAGATCTTCGTCGCCGGTCCACCATCGCCCGGCACGAAACGCCGGCCTCTGCATCACCGATCCTCCAAAAGAACCTCGAAACTTTGTAGTGTCATAATGCGAGAGCACATACGCCATGATTCCATCCTGACCGACGATCAACTGGCCCGGACCGCCATCTCTTTTCTCGTCAGTGATTCCGTCTTGATCATTATCTATCCCATCAAATGGTTTGCCGGGGGTTTCCAAATATGCGTAGCCAAGATAACCCGTCGTTGCACAATTACTGAGGAGGTTCCTGCCATGACCGTAGGTGTCCCACGTGTACACCAGGTTGAGTCCCGACGAGTGATCAAAGTACGCATTGTCATCGTCTGACTCAGGAACAGGGTCACATCCAATCGCCGAACCACCAACGCCTGAGTCCATATACAAACCGAAGATGATGTTTTCCGGTTTGCCGACCAGCGGATAATCGACAGTCCCTTCATTGGTTATATCATAGTGGTAGAAGATGACATTGCCCGCTTGTGGATTTGCCCATTGGAAACCGCGTACTTCTATGCGCAACCCAAGCCCGTGACGCGAAGAGTCGCGACGATCCGGATAATATGTCGCTCTCCATTTGTCAAAATAATCATCATCCATCACTGTAAAACTTTCCTGGTCGGCTGCCGGTTGCTGTCCGAAGTATCCGTTCCATTGTTTGTCCCACGAATGGTCTTTATCCGGCCATGTATCGGGCCAGGTGCGCGGGTCATTGCTGATCGCCGGCGACCGTCCTTTGTTGATAGCAGGATCCGGCTGGAAATATCCTGGGCGCGGCTCAAAACGCATGTCACGATTGAAGAACGGGCTCTGCTCCTGACGCTCGCGATAACCGGTTTCCATGACGTACGCCGAGTCTCCGTTGTTCAGATTGATTTTTGCAAGCACGAATGGCGTTATGCCGTCGCTGTAGTTCATACCGCTGCCTTTGGGAACTTCAACGGAGTGAAATACACTCAGATCAACACCGATTGGATCACGCGGGTAATCGCCGACCATGCCGTAATTCCAGAACACGGTGCGGATGTTGTTCGCATCGTGAAACCCTGAACGCTCTGCATCCGACCGTCCCCGCTTCTCCGGTGAAACCGGCGGTGGCAGTTGTGCCAGCAACTGTGCAAACGGCAGAACGGCTACCGCCGAAAGCATAAGTAATTGAAATCGTATCCTGTTCATGACTCCATTCTCCATTGTCACATCAGAACGATGAATTCATTGAAACGCCGACTTCGAAACGGCGAGGGGCATGATAGCGCGTTGGGTCGACAAGCGAGTTTCTGTCTTTCTGAGGAGTCAACGAATAGTCTGCGCTGCCTGTTGAGGTAAACACTCCCTCATTGTAGTAGCGCGAATCAAACAAATTGAAAACCCGCGCAAAGAAACTCATATTCATGCCGGCAAGCGAAAAATATTTCTCTGCCCGCAGATCCACAAGAATTCCATTGGGTTTCCGACCTGAGTTCTTTTCAATCGCCGCACCGAAGCCTGAACCGATTTCTGGTGTGTACGGTTGTCCGCTGCCGAAGCGAACAATTGTGCTCACGGAATAATTGTCGGGTCGTGAAAGCTGCACAGTCAGGTTCAATGTATGTCGCTGGTCCCAATTGAGCGGCACTTGCCGCGGACGCGCATCTTCCCCCGCTTCAGCACGGTTCGCCGTCTCGCTCGGGTCGCTTGAGTTCCCTTGCGCCATTTGCCATGTATAGTCAATCGTTGAGCTGAGAATGCCCAATTGTCGTTGGTCGAGGGAAATAGTAAAGCCAGTTACGTTGCCGAAATCGATATTCGTGAGCCGGGCGTACTCGGCATTGCTGTATGTTTGAACAAACTCAACACCGAGCAAGTCACGAATATCTTTATAGAACAAATTGACGCTCAAACCCAGGAAATCTGTCAGTGCGTTCTTATAGCCAAACTCATATTGCACCGTCCGTTCCGGCTTGATGTCCGGATTGCCGAGCACGCCATAGTTGGATGTGCCTGCCTGAATGCGCTCAAGTTTGTTGTAATCCGAATTCCTGAATATATCACCGAGTGGTGGAAGTTGAGAGAAGTGACCATAGGAAAAAAACACCGAAGAAGTCGCTGTAATCGGATACGAGAGGCCGAACCGTGGAGCATAGGTAACTTTCTTTGTCGTACGTCTCGGAACTGATTCAGGCGCTCCCTGAATCTTATTGGCAGGATTGGCAAGATCGCTCGGAAGAAAACCGCGGGCATCAAACAATTCGAAGCGCACGCCTGCACGAAATGTGAGGCCGTTCCATTCAACTTGATCCTGACCATACGCCGCAAGGAAAATCGGATCATACGATTGAATGCCCGGATAATCCGGGGGCAAATTCTCGTAGCGATACAAGGAATCACCCTTATATGTGAGGGTGCCGGCCGTACCGAACTGAACATTTGTACGCTGAAACTCAGCCCCCGCTTTGAGTTGATGTTCTCGCGTGACTTGACTCGTCACCGCGGCTTTGACAACAACGGAATTTGTTTTTTGCCGGAAGCGTCCGAAGTCCACCCCCGCGACAAGTGCATCATACTCGTAGTTGTTTAAGCTTCTGCTCGAACGTGCATAGTCATAATGCTTATCGTAGAAATTTTCGTACAGCCAATCCTTGTAATCGAAATAATTCTCCCGCACACTCACGTTGTAGTACGTTGAAGCTGAGAGCGTATGCGTAAAGTCCAGACCATGAACAATCGAAACAGTTTTTTGCGTCGTTTTGCCGTCAGGATTGAACCTGTATGAGAAAGCGCTATTCATGTTTCTGCCATCAATGAAATTAAAGAGAGCTTGATAGGCGATCTCAATCCCTGGAAGAGAACGATTCGTAAGCTTTACCAACCCTGACCACTCGCGAGTATAGCTCATGGCAACTTCCTTGCCGTCGCCATTAGGATTGGCAAGATATCGCGCAGGGCTGGATAATCCATTCGTATCCAACGGATTGAATCGACGCTCGCCATAAAAGTAATCATCAAAGATATATCTGCGGCCATTGATCAAGAAAAAAGTCTGCGGCAGTCCTGTCGGTCCACTCAAACTGAGCTGATAGTTTTGCAGTGATGCGGGCCTGAATTTGTATTTCAAGTTGCGTTCAGGGCTGTCGGAGTACAGAAAATCGCCTGCCAACACCTCAGCATTCCACGCAAAATTTTCGCCGCCGGATTTTAGAATTGTGTTCACAACACCGCTCATTGCCTGACCATACTCAGCATCGAATGTTCCCGTAATGACTTGCACTTCTTGAATCAACGAGCGGTCAATTTTGACGGTTGATTTATTGTCGTAGGAATTGTTGACCGAAACTCCGTTCACCTGGAATTGTACTTCGCCAATTCTTCCACCTCTGAAGTGCCCGTCAACGACGCCCGCTTGCAGGTTCACAATATCTGAAAGCTCTTGCACCGGCAATGCCATAATGTCCCTGTCGGTAATCGTCGCAACCGAGCTTGTAAGATTGATATCAACCACGGGCCTTTTCGCAGTCACAACAACCGCGTCGGTTGTGATGGATTCATCTTCAAGTGCCGCGTCGAGCTTTGTCGTGTTATTGACCGTCACCTGAACCTCGTTCACCGACACTGCGCGGTAGCCAACCAACCGAAATTGAATTTGATATCTGCCGGGCGGAATGTTGATGATGGTGTAGTAACCATCCACGTCCGTCACGGTGCCGAGCGTCGTCCCAACAATAATAACGTTCGCGCTTGGGAGTGGTTCTTTACTCTTGTCGAGTACGCGTCCAGATATTTTTCCTGTGGTACCCCCGAGAGCATTCGTTGACCAGAGGAGAGGAAGAATTCCTGCCGCGGTGACAAGAAGCTTAATGAGATTGTGTTTTAATGTGTTCATGATAGTACCTTCGTTCCGTGAACCAAGATCATCTCAGGCATTCATCAGGGAAATGTACATGCAGGATGGAATTGGATTCCATCCTGCATGCGTTGCTTCAGCCCAGGAAACCTCTCATCATTATGGGTATGGATCGATGTGTTTTACGTAAGACACATTACCCGAAACGACGCCCCTCTTACTTCACCAACATCATTTTGCCAACCACCGACTTATTGGTTGAAGCCATTTTTAGGCGATAGTTGTACATGCCCGAAGCTAGGTTGGCAGCATTGAACTGCACAGCATGCTCGCCTGCTTGCTGTTCGCGGAGCGTTTGCGTTGCAACAAGCTGACCGAGGACGTTGAACACTTCAAGCGTTACATCGCTCGTTTGCGGCATAACAAATTTGATTGTTGTTGATGGGTTGAATGGATTCGGGTAGTTGCCGATGAGCGTGAATTCGTTGGGTATGGTGTTCCCCTTGTCATCGACTGCAAGAACAATACTGGGATCCATGTATGCCCACGCTGCGCCATCATTGAAATCGCCTTCACGCATGAACCATGTACGCGTTCCGTAGCTCGTGCTTGGAGGAGAGAATGAATCACCATCCAATAACATGGCTCCAAAGAACACGACACCATCACCTCTTCCGGCCGGATAGCCAAGTTGCGGCAAGATGATTCGCATTTCGGCAGTGTAACCGGAATCTGCAGTTGTACCGGTTGTATCAATTGTTGTTCCGCCTTTCAAAGCAAGCGCAACCTGAACCTTCGTCCCGGCGGAATCCCATGTCCCGGAAATCAGTTCAAGATCATCTTGCCGCTTTGCTACTGGGGCTGCTGTAGTGCCCGAAACTCTCCACGTGAGACGCCGCGGAAACAACACATTATCTCCGTTGCGCACATCCCTTTGACAAAGAATAGCGCGGAATCCGTCCCAACGATCAAAAACGTCGACGGACTGCACAACTCGGTCACTCACATCAATGCCCAGGAACAAAGTGTCCGCCTTGTAAAAGTATTTCACTGTCGCCAAGCTTGGATCCGTTACTGCTGCGGTACCCCCGTTGACCTGCGGCTGGAATTGACCACTGCGGAAGGGCGCCGTGCTGGGGTACGCGTTACGAATTGCTGCATCACCATATTTGAGCTGCAGCTTTCCAATATTTGGATTTTGCCAAACTGCTTCTGTCAGCCTGCCGTCCATATTCGGGGAAGGATATGTTGATCCCGGAATTACCAACTCGGGACCAACAACGGGAACCGGACCTGTTAATCCAACATCCGGTCGTGCATACAAGCGTATATGATTGTAGGCATTCGCATTCCCCCAAGGACATTGGAACCACACGCGGTTACCTGCTTGCTTCGCTGTATCAAGAGGCCACTGATAATCCGCGTCGTAAATCGAGAAGCTGTACATGATAATGTCTCCCGCCGCCTGCGTAACATTATAGCCACGCTCCTTCAGGTTCAGTTTCATTTCAATCGTGTAACCTTGATCCACATCCGCATCATTGTTTTGTGTTCCTTGAACTGTTGTCGCAGCATCCCAAATTCTCTTTAGAGAATCGGGCCGCGGAAAATATGGCGAGCTACCCCAAGCACCACCGAAGAACGGCAACCTGCCAATACGATCAGCCAACGAATCTGCCCAACCTTCTTTTACCCATGCATAGAATATTTCACCATCTTGGACCGGGCGAGCTGTAACGTCCTTCCGGCGAAGGTTCGACAAGGTACCATCGAATTTATTAAATGGACCGCCGCCAACTGACTTGTCTTGAACCCTGAAGCCAACATACAAACTGTCGTTCCAAACAAGAAACTTTACCGTCGCTTTTGTGGAATCCAGCGGTGCTGAACGACCGTTTTCCTTGACCCAGCCACTGCCCGGCATGCCATTGTCAATTCCGTATACAATTTTCACGGACTCTGCCGATGCCCAAGCAGCTTCGTTCATTTGACCGTCGAGAATAATCGGCGACGTTGTTGTTCGCGCCCACTTGACGTCAGTTCGATTCGTCTGTCCGAACGACACGGACACAAACAACGTGCAAACAAACATCATGAACAATTTGGTTTTCATGACGCGTACCTCCTTTTTGATTAGTGAACTATTGATAGACCTACTTTCCAGCGCCCGGCGGAGAACCTCCGCACTCGATGTGGGCACACATCTTCTGCCGCTTGTATGATGAATCTCGGGCGGAGAATCACCTCCTTGTATGCTTTCATTGTTGATTCGAGCGAATTACTTTTGGACTGCATCCGCATGACTCGCGTAAAGACAATGTTGTTTCCAATACCATCTGCTGCTTATAATGAGCGTTTTTATTTTTTACCGCATGAAGAGCTGTTTCAATCGCTCGCACACCAAGGTTGTGAATGCCCACGTGAACCGACGTGAGTGTAGGCGTGAGGTACGAGGCAATTGGCACATCATCGAACCCTGCAAGCGCAATTTCTTCGGGCACTCGAACGCCATGATCGCGTAATGCACTCAACGCTCCGATTGCCATCGAGTCGTTGCAAGCAAAGATTGCTGTTGGTCGGGGTACAATTGAAAGCAAGTAATTGGCCGCTTCGTAGCCCGACGCCTCGGTAAAATTACCACCGATTTCGAAACGCGTGTCCTGCTCACCGCCGCCCTCTTGAATGGCATGGCGATAACCACGCAAGCGTTCGACTGCGTCAAAATTCTTTTCTATCCCTTTGATGAGTGCAATGCGTTTGTGACCATGCGAGAGCAGATGCCTCGTCATTTCGTAAGCACCACTGAAGTTATCGATGTTGAGCGAGTCGTGCCTGTTAGTTTCGACATAACAGTTTAAGAGAACGACAGGGAGCGTATGCGGAAGATTCTCGTTCAGTGTTTCCGCATCGATGTGCGGCGACATAACGACCAGTCCATCGACGCGGCCCCGCATCATCGCAAGTGCCGCCTTGATTTCTTCTTTGTTGTTATGAGAGCTTGAGACGACTAAGTGGTAATGCGATTGCTGTGCAGTCTGGTCGCTGCCGCGAAGGACTTCTGAGAAAAATTCTCCATACAAATCAGGAAGCAGCAAACCGATACCGTCGGTACGCTTTGTACTCAGGCTTCGTCCCAACGCGTTGGGAATGTATTTAAGTTGGCGCGCAACTTGACGAACGTGCTTGCGGGTTTCCTCGTCGACAGGACCAACGTTATTGAACACCCTTGACACGGTAGCGATGGACACGGCTGCTTCACGCGCGACATCCTTTATAGTGGTCATCGTCTCGCCTTTAATGGAGTAACGAAGGGCATCGAGTTGTACTCCATCTACGTTCTTGACAATTCTGTTATAAAGCAAAAGAGCCGACATCGGGCATAGATGCCGGCTCTCGATAGAAATTTACCTACTTCATCAACAGCAGCTTCTTAGTTTGGACAAAGTTCTGACCGTTGTTGCCAAGCGATGTCATTCTATAGAAGTAGACGCCGCTGGAGAGATTGTTTGCGCCGAAGGTTACCTGATGATAACCCGGGGCGTACTCCTCGTTCACGAGCGTTGCGACTTCGCGACCAACGATGTCGTACACAACAAGCGAAATGCGAGCTTGTTCAGGGACATCAAAATTTATTGTTGTGCTTGGGTTGAACGGGTTCGGATAGTTTTGGGACAAAGCAAACACCGCAGGTATCCCTTCCTTTGCAGCAACGTCAACCGTGCGACCGAGTTTCAACCACCGCATAACGGGACCCCACTCGCTGCCCCACCACGTTTTGTGGAATGAGCGAGAATCCGGACCAACCCAAGGCTGAGTTCCTCGATGATATCCATCCGGGTCGAAGATGTCAACCATCAGTTGCACCGAATCAACGTTTGCTGCGTAACCCAACGAATCGAGATTGATTTGCAATTCAAGTGTGTAGCCACTATCTACCTGAGTTGTATCGTAGGGAATGGTACCTGTCCTTACCAAGCCGACACCTCTACCAAAGCCTAGACGGAACGGTCCACCTATCTCATACACGGCGCTGTCCCTCGATGCACCCGTGCGATCAGAGGCATTGTAGTACAGATGGAACTCGCCGTTATCAGCCCCTGCTGCATTCTTGATCTTCATGAACAAGCCGTCTCCTTCCCAGCTATCGCCAAAGCGGCCAACGGACTTGTCGCGCGAATCAATGCCGATATACAGCTTTAATCCGTTGCGCAAGAATTTCACCGTGGCGTAGCTTGGATCCCAATTCGTTCCCCGTACAAGCACGCCGTCAGTCACCGAGCGCTCATCCGCAGTCACCGAGGGATTTGGACCGAACTTCAAGTACGGCTTTGCAAGTGCCCACGCCGGCTCGTCCATCTTTCCGTCAATAGCAATTACACCAGAAGCGAGATTGGCTGTAAGACTTGCCGGATCATCATACGCACGCTGCGGTTCAAGATAAATCTTCCGCATTGTCGGACCCCACTCGCTGCCCCACCATGTTTTGTGGAACGAACGCGAGTCAGGACCAACCCACGGCTGTGTTCCGCGATGATACCCATCGGGATCGAAAATGTTC
>JBKJJX010000347.1:0-5898 GCA_046597825.1 Bacteroidota bacterium
TTTGATAAGCCGCTCGGCTTCACGCGCTTGCAGTTCGTTTTCTGCAGCGATCAAAAATATTGCTTGTCCAACGCACACGACTTCTGTTTCCGCCAGACATGGCTCGTCCTTAACTACCGGCCCCATCTGATTATGTCCGGAAATATCTTTGTACGAGAGTACTGCATGAACTCCGGCGACTTTTCTTGCTGCGGTAAGGTCAAAGGACTTTATTCTCGCGTGCGCATACGGGCTGTACACGACGCGTCCGAACAGCAGTTGATCATTGACCTGCATATCGTCGATGTAGACAGCTTCGCCGGAGACGTGCTTGACAGCGGATTCATGGCGAGTAGGAGTGTCGCTCATCTATCTCTCCCGTTTTCGTGAGTCGTATCGTTCCAGAATTTCAGCAGCAGGTTCCGTGCAGCTACGCGGCGAAACTCCTTGCCGGCGCGGGCATCGCTGATCGGAGTGAAATCTTTGTCGATGAGTGGCATCGCCTCTTCAACGGCCTCGCGGGACCAAACTTTGCCTTGAAGAAACTCTTCCGCTGTTTTTGCCCGCTTCACCTGTTCCGCCATCCCTCCATACGCGAGAGTAACCGATTTCATTCTGCGCGACGAATCCAATTCAATTCTGAATCCGGCGCTGATTGTCGAAATGTCAAGGTCTTTACGCTTCGAAACTTTGTACCATTTTATCGTTGACGCAGGAGAAGGGCGTGGCACGATGATCTCAACAATCAGCTCATCGTCTGTACGAACTGTTTTGCGGTAGCCGGTGATAAATGTATCGAGCTCAACTTCCCGTTTGCCTGATACGCTCTGAAGCACAATCCTTGCTCCGTACGGAATCAATGCTGAAAGCGTGTCGCCGATTGGCGAGGCGGAACCAATGTTACCGCCAAGCGTTGCAAGATTTCTGATTTGCAACGAGCCGAATACCCGGAATGTATCCCGGAGCGCGGGGAAATTAGAAATCGAATCTGCAACCTTTGATAAAGTCGCAGCAGCACCGATGCGAAGTGATGTACTGTCTTCACGGATTTGTTGCAGCTCGTCAACGAGCGAAAGGTCAATAACTTTCTTAAGCAGCTCATGCCTCTTCGTAACACGCAGCGCAATATCAGTTGCTCCGCAGATGACGATAGCGTCGTTGTGCTGATGTTTCAGTGTTAGTGCTTCAAGAAGGGTGTGAGGCTGAAAGTATGTTTGATCCTGAGTCTGGATGAGCGCTGCATTACGTTCAATCGAGCGAAGAAGTCGGACAATATCTGGCTCTCCGGCTGTGATCGAATCAAATCCATCGTGAACACATGACTTTGCCGCTGCCTCGACGATAGGCCGGTAGCCCGTACATCGGCAAAGATTGCCGGTCAAAGCATCATCAATTGTCTCGCGAGGCGGTTGGTTGTGGTTCTTGTAGAGCGCAAACATGGACATGATGAAGCCGGGTGTGCAGAACCCGCACTGGCTTCCGCCGGTATCGACCATTGCTTGTTGCACCGGATGCAATGTGCCTTCCGGCGATTTCAAATTCTCTACCGTGACAAGCTGCTTGCCGTGAATCATCGGGAGGAAGACGAGGCATGAGTCTATTGCTTTATAGCGAACCGTATCGCCGGTTAACTCACCAAGCACAACCGTACACGCGCCGCAATCACCTTCTGCACATCCTTCCTTCACGCCTTTGTGAACAGCAAGGCTTCTCAGATAGTTGAGCACAGTCGTTGTCGGCTGGACGTCGCCGCCGAAGTTTTCGCAGACGAGCTTACCATCGAGAATGAATGAAACAGAAGAGCGCATAGTCAAAATTAGTGAAAGTTGCTTAGATTCTAATGGAAACTAGGCAAAATCCTCTTTATTATCAATGAAACCTGAATCCTGCTTCCAAGTCGTGCATGACGCTTTTTGAGTATGAAAAATAAAATGATATGGCAGTTCGTTGACGGGCACCTGAGCTCCGATATTCCCGTTATGCTGATGACAGTTGTGGATAGCTACGGTGCTTCTCCCGGTAAGGCTGGCTTTCGTATGGCTATCGCTGCAGACGGTCATCGTCTGGGTACTATCGGCGGCGGCGTTATGGAAGTGAAATGGGTGGAGCAGTCATTGAAACTTCTGTCGGATGGTTCACGCAGTTCCATGATTCGGAAACTTTTTCATTCCAGAGAAACAGCTCATGAGCAATCGGGACTTATCTGTTCGGGATCTCAAACCATCCTGATTACTCCAATCTACAAGGAATCTAAGTCTATCATAAGTGAGATAGTCCGGACGTTCGATGAGCATCATGTCGGTGGGCTGCAGATGTCCGCCGAAGGTTTCGCTTTTCATCCACAGCAGAGATACACATCGGATAGGACTTTCTTCTATCGTGATGAAAGCGATTGGATGTATGAAGAAAATATTGGAGTGGTTGACACGATCTACATTGTTGGAAGCGGCCACGTCGGCCTTGCTCTTTCCCGCATCATGTCGACTTTGGATTTCAGGGTTGTGGTCTTCGATGATCGGGCTGATGTTGAGACATTTACGAACAATACATTTGCTCACCAGAAGATAAACTCGAATTATAGCGACATCGGCAGCTACATAGCCGGCAATGCGCACGAATATGTTGCTGTAGTTACGACTGCGTATAAAAGTGACGAAGCAGCGCTCAAGTCCGTACTTAAAAAGGAAGTCAGATATATTGGATTAATGGGCAGTGCCGCGAAGACTAAACAAATCGCTGACGACTTGAAACTACTCGGAATTTCAGAAGAGAAATTCAGCCGTGTACACAATCCCATTGGCCTGCAGATTGCAAGTCATACGCCGGAAGAAATTGCGATCAGCATAGCCGCAGAAATAATAAAGGAACGAAATGGATCGACCCGAAACTGAATTTGAACGGGATGTACCTCTCGCCGGTTATACGACCCTCGGCCTCGGGGGCAAAGCTAAATATTTCTATGAGTGTTCGGGTGTTGAGCAACTTTTTTCCGCATTGGAATTCGCAAAACGTAATGGACTCCGCGTCCATATTCTCGGCGGAGGAAGTAATACGATTTTTCCTGACACCGGATTTGACGGGCTTGTGCTGAAGATTGCATTGCAGGGAGTTCGGTTCGTGCACGATCAGGGAAATGTGAGAGTTATTGCCGCCGCCGGCGAAGGATGGGATAAGTTCGTGGAGCTTTGCATTCGCAATAATCTCGCCGGTGTTGAATGTCTTTCGGGCATCCCGGGATTTGTCGGAGCTACTCCGATTCAGAACGTCGGCGCGTACGGGCAGGAAGTTGCCCGGACAATCATTTCAGTGCGTGCGATTGATCGTCAGAGCCTTGAAGAAGTCGAATTCTCAAACGAAGAATGTATGTTTTCCTACAGGCGAAGTCGTTTCAACGGAGAAGATGCGGACAAATTTATCATTCTTGAAGTGACGTTCGCGTTGCGTCCGTTCGGCGAGACGCAAATAAAATATCCCGAGCTACGAAAATCAATCGACTCATCTGTGCAACTCGATACTCTCGCTCCGGGTTTCGAAAGGCTTCAGGCTGTTCGAACGACTGTGCTTTCGCTCCGGAAAAGAAAATCAATGGTAATTGATCCTGCAGATCCGAACTCACGGTCGGTTGGCTCATTCTTCAAAAATCCCCTGCTCTCCCAAAGCGAACTCGCAGCTTTTGAAAAACGTGCCCGGGGTTCAGGAATCTCAAATCCAATCCCGACATTTCCATCGGGGGATTCAGTCAAGATTCCCGCTGCCTGGCTTGTCGAAAATGCAGGTTTCAACAAAGGCTATCGCACAAACGGCGTTGGTATCTCCACAAATCATTCGCTCGCTCTGGTGAATTACAACGGGACAACGGCGGAACTTCTCTCTCTGGCGGAAAGAATTCAATCGACAGTGAAGAGTAATTTCGGAATTCAGTTGGAGCGCGAGCCCGTAGTTGTATGTTGATTTCTGCACATCATCTTGCTGTCCTTACAGAAACTTCTTTTGGAGGAATTATGAGAACATTCAAACTTGTTTCAATCCTATGTCTCTCTCTCCTCATCGGGTGTGGTGGTCAGCCCGGAGAGGGAACCGGAAGTTCTGATGCAATCGATATAACATTGCTTCAGTTGAATGACGTTTACGAAGTAACACCTGTCGAGGGAGGAAAATACGGCGGCATGGCGCGCGTTGCGACGGTGCGGAATGAACTAAAGAATCAAAATCCAAACACATACACTTTTTTGTCCGGAGACTTCATCAGTCCGTCTGCAGTCGGGACGAGCATGTATCAAGGGAAGCGTATTAACGGCGCGCAGATGGTTGATGCGATGAATGTGTTGGGCGTTGATTTTGTAACATTTGGAAATCATGAATTCGATCTTGGAGAGCAGCCGTTACTGGACCGAATGAACGAGTCATTGTTCTGGTGGATTTCCTCCAACATCAAACATAACATGAATGGAGAGGCAATACCGTTTGAGTTCGGGGGACCGGATTCTCCAAAGACTATTCCGGATTTCTTTGTCCTCAAAACGGAGAATAGTTCGGGCATCGAAGCACGCATTGGAATCATCACAGCAACAATCGGCAGCAACCAGCAGCCCTATATTGTCTGGAGTGATCCGTTCGAGTCTGCGCTCAAAGCGTATGATGAAGTAAAAGGTCAGTCAGATTTCGTAATAGCGATCACTCATCTTTCAATCGAAGACGACAAAAAACTTGCGGCTCTCATCCCCGGTTTGAAACTTATCCTCGGCGGACATGAACACACGAACATGATTGTTCAAGTTGGCGAGACGACTATTGCGAAAGCGGATGCAAATGCGCGGACAGTGTATATCCATCGTCTGCACTGGTCTCCCTCTCAGGAATCTCTCATTATTAGTTCGGAACTTAAGACAATTAATGATTCGATACCCGAGGACCCGGCTACCGCAGGAGTCGTCAACGCTTGGATGAACCGATCGTACGCAGGCTTTAAAGAGAAAGGCTTCGATGCCCAGAAGGTTGTTGCGACATTCAAGGATCCGCTCGATGGAAGAGAAAGTTCCATCCGCCACAAACAGACAAATCTGGGTTCGCTCATTGCCCGTTCGATGTTATCGGCCTCGAAGAATTCGAAAGTCGCCATCTTCAACAGCGGTTCGATCAGGCTGGACGATCAACTTTCAGGAACAATTACACAGTATGATATTATCCGGGTTCTGCCGTTCGGCGGAAAAATAATTGAAGTGGAGATGAAGGGAAGTCTGTTGCGGCAACTGCTGGAGGCGGGGAAAAACAACGTCGGGCGGGGAGGTTACCTTCAATACACAGGCGTCGAATATGACTCGACACAAAAAAAGTGGAAGGTCAATGGCAAGAATCTGTCTCTGCAATCAAAATATACGGTCGCCGTTTCCGACTTTCTCTTTTCAGGAAATGAACAAGGGATTGAATTCTTCAAGAAGGATAATCCCGGTGTCCTATCTGTCAAAGAACCGGCAACGTCTGATCTGAGAGATCTACGGAATGATATACGGCTTGCAGTTATTCGTTACCTCGGGGGAAAGTAGAGTAATGAGGGCTCCCTTTACTGACGATATCTTTGTAGAAGAATCACACTCTGAGCAACATTTACAAAGGTTTTGCGTACATTTCGATGTCAACCGTTATCAACCCACAATAAAGGAACAGATCATGTTCAATCACCAATCGGCGACAAGTATTTTTTTTAGTCGACGTTTTCTCGTGCTTGTGGCCGCTGTTGTTTTTGCCATCGCAGCAACGTGCACTTCACACGCACAATCAGGTTACAAACAAACGAAACCCCTCGACCCCGCTAATTTCGATACGACTGTTGCCCCGTGCCGCGACTTTTACCGTTTCGCAAATGGCGGCTGGCTTCTCCGCAATCCTGTTCCACCTGCATACAGCAACTGGGGAAGCTTC
>JBKJJX010000368.1:0-4154 GCA_046597825.1 Bacteroidota bacterium
TTCCCGAGACGGTGAGGGAGAAAGACAAGGTTGCCACGGGGCGAGTAGTCAAAGTCGGTCCGGGTTTTCCTGTTCCGAATCCGAACTATACAGAAGACGAGCCGTGGACAAAGCCTAAAGATCCTGCCCGCTATATTCCCTTGCAGGTAAAGGAAAATGATTACGCATTGTTCCTGCGTGACCAGGCAATCGAAATCGAGTTTGAACAAAAGAAATACCTGGTCGTTCCTCAAAATGCAATTTTAATGTTAGTGAGAGATGAGTTTGATGAAGTGATAGGTTGATTTGTACGCACAGCGATTTTTTAAAGGAGATAAAATGCGGTTACCATTTTTAGCAATTGTGTGCACATTGATTGCAGCGACAGTATATTCTCAACAAAAAGCCGACGGCATACAGGCTGGGAAAAATGTAGAGCGGGGACGTTACATTGCGGAAAATGTTGCCATGTGCATTCAATGCCACACGCCGCGCGAGGCGAGCGGTGAGTTGATTCGTTCGCAAGCATTTCATGGGGCGCCCATTCCGGTCGGGAGGCCGGCCGTAATTTCAATCTGGGCCGAATACGCTCCGCGCATTGCAGGACTGCCACAGTACACAACAGAGCAAGCCATTATTCTTCTAACATCGGGAATCGGAAGAGACGGCAAAGCGCTCCGCTCACCCATGCCGACATTCAAGATGACGCGTGAGGATGCGGAAGCTGTTGCATCGTATCTAAAATCCGTCGACTAAAAATAAAAAACGGATCGCTGACATCATGCCGACGATCCGTTTTCAAAACTAAAATATTCTACGCGACAGTTATCTCTTTCGCGAGATAAATATCCTGGATCGTGTTAAGAAGTTTTATCCCTTCATCCATCGGCCGCTGAAAAGCTTTTCTTCCCGAAATCAATCCCATGCCGCCTGCCCGTTTGTTGATCACCGCTGTTTTTGCAGCCTCTGCAATGTCGCTCTCGCCGGATGACGCACCACCGGAATTGATGAGCCCCGCTCTGCCCATGTAACAATTGGCAACCTGGTATCTGGTCAGATCAATAGGATGATCGCTGGACAAATCGCTGTACACTTTCTTGTGTGTCTTTCCGTATAGCTGCTCTTTTGTACTGAGCGCGTTATAGCCGCCATTGTTCTCCGGCAATTTTTGTTTGATGATGTCCGCCTGAATCGTAACGCCAAGATGATTTGCCTGTCCGGTGAGATCGGCGGAGACGTGATAGTCTTTTTCCTTTGTCTTGAATGCCGGATTGCGCAGATAGCACCAGAGAATTGTCACCATGCCCAGCTCATGAGCGTGGCTAAACGCCGCACTTACTTCCTGAATCTGTCGCTTGGATTCCTCAGATCCGAAGTAGATTGTTGCCCCGACTGCGACACATCCCATATCAAATGCCTGGTCGATATCACCAAACATAATCTGGTCATATGTGTTGGGATAAGAAAGAAATTCGTTATGGTTGAGCTTAACGATGAAGGGAATCTTGTGCGCGTATTTTCGCGCCACAGATCCGAGCACACCGAATGTTGAAGCCACAGCATTGCAACCACCCTCCAGTGCAAGCTTGACGATGTTTTCAGGATCGAAGTACATTGGGTTGGGAGCGAATGAAGCTCCGGCGGAATGTTCTATCCCCTGATCGACCGGAAGGATTGAGAGGTATCCTGTTTTTCCAAGCCGTCCATTGTTAAACATATGCTGAAGATTGCGTAGAACGGCCGGTTTTCGGTCGGTCGGATAAAAAGCCCTGTCAATAAAATCCGGTCCCGGAAGATGCAGCGATTCCTTAGGGATGGTTTTGCATTGATGATCAAGTAAATTTCTTGCGTCAGTACCTAAAAGTTTTTCAATATCTGCTAACATGATTCGCTCCTATTGGTGTCATTCGTCGGCATTCGGTGGGGGAGTTGCCGGGGTGAATTTGCGGTTCAAATATAGGAATAAAATCAGAAAATTAAAAAAGAGCTGGTTGTTGGGAATTGTAATTTCGGGATGTAATTTTTTCCGCCGGTGTAGCTCAATGTAGTCAAATTGTACTCTCGCAAAGATGGAGATGCTACAAAACCACCCAATATGAGCAAGAATCATCCTCATCCCCTTTGGCATGAATTTCGTACAAGAAGAAGATGAATATATGGTCAAACACTGAGGATGCCATGAAAAAAACTTACCGGTTCAGTCAGCTCTCCAAAGGTGAACGAGAATTCCTCGAAATGATCTTGATGGAAGAAATCGACCTTCAGGCGTGGTATGCCATTACGTATAGCAGCATTCTGAGCGAAGAAGTCTTCATGTCAATTCAATAATGGAGCGCGCATGAAATTTCTTACAACGGCTTTGCTTGGTGTGCTTGCAACATTGCCTCTTTTGTTTGCTCGAAAGAAGTCGAACCTCGTGTTGGTTCCCGTGAAATCCGAACCGAGACCGAATGAAAGAGAAGAGAATCTCCGTTATGATGTAGACGATTTCCTGGCACAATAAGAATTCTTGGGTACATGATCCCTCCTGTGGGAAGGGGGACATGAGACCTTGACAGGGTAGAACGAGGCGAACGTTCTACCCTTTTGCTTTTATAGCCTTGAATGTCGTCCGCTTGCTATTCGCATTCCAAACACCTATCTTGATTCCGCAAACAACAGTACACCGTCTTTGCACTTTTAATGGTACCATTGCTGCAGAGAAGTTCGGAAGAACGTTCGGCAGTCAAAAAACAGCGGTCTCAGTCGAGTGTGGACACCCGCAACTAGAGCTGTTGGCTATTAAGAGGCAATAACGTTGGTGCCCTAAGCAGGGCGGCTCTGCCGTACAAATTCCAGGATTTCTTTGAAAGGATTTGTTCCTATGGAACAGGGAACAGTCAAATGGTTTAACGGAGCCAAAGGCTTCGGGTTTATTCAACGTGAAAGTGGTGAAGATGTATTCGTTCACTACAAGGCAGTCGTTGGTGATGGTTACAAAACGCTCAACGAAGGCGACAAGGTTCAATTTGATGTTGAAAAGGGACCGAAGGGCTTGCAAGCAACCAATGTGAGCAAGATATAACTTTGGTACCGCAGATAGTGTTGAGCCCCGGCAGTCGCTGGGGCTTTCTTTTTTATCTACGAATAGGCGAAGCAGGAGATTTCAATGAACGGTACGGTAAAGTTTTTTAACGCAACAAAAGGATACGGATTCATAACGGCTGAAGGCGGGGAAGATATTTTTTTCCATCAAAGCAATGTAAAAGAAACAGGTTTCCGCAGCGAACTGAAGCAGGGTGATCTGGTTGCTTTTGAGATCAAGACTGAACAAAAAGGCAAGCGGGCAATCAACATTGCACGGACGTAAATGAGCACGGTGCGTATCGGCGTGGCCTTTGCTGCCGATGTGTTGAATCAATCGCGGTACGCGGCCACACTTTCTTCTCTTGATATTCTGCTGTTTCCTGAATTACTGGATGGCGGCTATGGGGCACTGAAACATGGCGCCAGGCCGCACCTTCCTCAGGATTCACTCCTTTCATCGTTCCAGAAGGCTTCCCGGAAATTTTCGTGCACGATTGCAGGGGGAAGCACACTCTTCCATCATCAAACAATTCGTCCGACCAATACAAGCCTCGTGTTTCATAACGGAAGGCTCATACACCGTTACGACAAGATTCACCTCTTCCCGCCGACCGGCGATCTGAAATATTTCGGCGCCGGAAAATTGAAAGCCAAAACATTTTCTCTCTCTCGCGGTCGCACACGACTTCAGGTTGGAGTGGTGATTTGCTACGACCTGAGATTTCCGGAGCTGATCCGTGCGCATGCTCTTCCGGGAATGCAGCTATTGCTCGTGCCCGCCCGATGGCCGCTTGCGAGAGATGATGCATGGCAATCCCTCCTGAAGGCGCGTGCTATCGAGAATCAGATGTTTATTGTGGGATGTAATGCGAATGATAACGAGGGAGGGTATTCCTATGCGTTTGATCCCATGGGGCGAATGATCTTCTCCAATCGAAGCGCGCCGAGGAAACCGCTACATTCGTTCGAGATTGATTTAGCAACACTGGCAGCTGCCCAAAAAATGCACCGCAATCTGCGCGATGCCGTTTTCTTAAAGGCAACCTACAACGTGTAACTCAAGACTTCTTCGCCTTGTACTCCCGGCTTGCTACCGTATGTACTCCGCC
>JBKJJX010000183.1:0-7797 GCA_046597825.1 Bacteroidota bacterium
TGTTGGAACGCTTTATCGCATCTCCGCGAACGGGTTACGCATCGGCGCCAGCATCTCAAACTTCGGCACACGTGCAAAGTATGATGGGCGGGATTTGAGAATTCAATTCGACCAGAACCCGAGCGCGTTTGGTGACAATGGTTCATTGCCGGGGGAGCTATTCACGGATGATTTTCCATTACCCATCATGTTTAGAGTCGGACTTGGCATGCCAATCACTCTTGGTGAAGAGAACACTGTGACGGTCGCGGTCGATGCGTTTCATCCGAGCGACAACACGGAAAGCGTCAGCTTCGGTGCGGAGTGGATGTTCCAAAACACTCTTGCTCTGCGCGCCGGCTATCAAAATTTATTCATGAAAGATTCGGAGCTTGGCCTGACGCTCGGTGCGGGCGTGCAGTATCAGATGGATGATTACAAACTGAGCTTCGATTATGGCTGGGCGGATCATGGCCGCCTCGAGAAAACGCATCGTCTTACATTGGGAGTTTTATTCTGAATTTTCTCCCCTTGGGAAAGCGACTTCTTGTTCAAACGATTATCGCAGAATGAAGAATTTCAAAACAAAGTACGGCCACTTTTCTCCGGACGGCAAAGAATACATCATCACATCTCCGCGCACGCCGCGTCCGTGGATCAATGTTATCAGTAATGGCGACTACGGAATCGTTGTATCGCAAGCCGGAAGCGGCTACAGTTGGCGGACTCATGCGCAGCTCAATCGTATCTCGCGTTGGGAACAAGACCTTATCAAAGACGAATGGGGGAAGTACATTTACATTCGCGATGAGAAAGGAAATGTCTGGTCTGCGGGATGGAAGCCGGTATGCAACGAGCCTGAGGAGTATTCTGTTCGTCATGGCATCGGCTACACAATCATTACCTCGAAAAACTTCGGCATAGAATCGGAGCTCACGATGTTCGTGCCGAACGGCGAGCCTCTTGAGATCTGGCAGTTGAAGATCAAAAACGTTTCTCACAGAACTCGAACAATCAATCTCTACTCATATCTCGAATGGGGGCTTGGTCAGTCGCCCGATTGGCACCGTGAGTTCCACAAATCGTTCATTGAAACTTCTTACGACGCGAAGGCGTATGCGCTGTGCGCGACGAAGCGTTTGTGGGAGGTGCCCACGGATCGAGGCCACTGGAATACAGATTGGCCGTTCGTTGCTTTTCACTCGTCAAATCTGAAGCCGTTGTCGTTCGACGGTGACAAGGAATCGTTTCTTGGGATGTACGGCGACCTGCGCAAGCCTGCTTCTGTCAACGGGAAGAAGCTGAAGAAGCAGACGGGCAATTGGCTCGACGCAATTGCAAGCCTGCATCATCAAATCAAACTCGAACGCGACGAGGAGAAAACAATTTGCTACACTCTTGGCTGCGCAGACTCCAGGCCGCACGCGCTTGATATGATTGCGCGTTATCGGTCACAGGATGAAGTGAACGCCGCACTTGACGGAGTACACGAACGATGGAATGAGCTGCTGACTACGGTGGATGTGGCGACTCCCGATGATGCAATGAACATCATGCAAAACTCCTGGCTGAAGTATCAAGCAATTTCCGGGCGGATGTGGGGGCGCACTGCGTACTATCAGACCGGTGGGGCGTTCGGATTCCGCGACCAACTACAGGACAGCCAACTCTGGCTTTTGATTGATCCGGAACGGACGAGGCAGCAATTGTTCCTGCATGCACGCCATCAATTCAAAGATGGCAGTGTGTATCATTGGTGGCATCCGATGTCGGAAGTCGGTTTGCGCAATCAGATCTCCGATAACCTGCTTTGGCTGCCGTATGTGATGAACGCGTATCTGCAAGAGACGAATGATTTCTCGGCGCTGAATTGCCAAGAACCTTTTGTTGATGATGCAACGACGACAACCATGTACGACCATTGCTGCCGCGCAATTGAGAAGTCGCTGAATCGTTGTAGTGAACGTGGGCTTCCGCTTATCGGCGGCGGCGATTGGAACGACGGCTTGAGCGCTGTTGGTCTCGAGGGAAAAGGAGAGTCGATCTGGCTGGGACATTTCATCCACCGCATCTTGTGTGATTTTATCGCGATTGCCCGACGGATGGGAGATGATGAGCGGGCGACCAGGTACAGCGCTCGCGCGGCTGAATTGAAAGATAGGCTCAACCTATTCGGCTGGGATGGCGAATACTACTTTGGCGCCACGAAAGACTCCGGCGAAAAAGTCGGAAGCAGTGAAAACGCCGAGGGCGGGGTATGGCTTAATCCGCAAACGTGGGCGGTGATTGCAGGTGTCGCCGATGACGAACGCGCCAACAAAATCATGGATGTCGTTGAGAAAAAGTTGGAGTTTGAAATCGGTCCACTACTCTTGTATCCGGCATACAAAACCCCGGACAAATACGTCGGCTACTTGACCCGATATGCAGCAGGTATGAGAGAGAATGGAGGAGTCTACACGCATGGTGCAACATGGGCGGTAATTGCCGCGGCCATGCTGGGTCGTGGTGAAACTGCGTATCGCCTCTATTCAAAACTGAACCCTGTCAACCGCGGCAAGCAACCGGACGTTTACGTCGCGGAGCCGTATGTTACTTCCGGTAATATCGAAGGTCCTGACTCCGCATTCTTTGGTCGCGGTGGTTGGACGTGGTACACCGGTTCGGCGGCGTGGCTTTTCAAAGTCGGTCTCGAATGGATTCTTGGTGTGCGCCCGGCCTTCGCCGGACTGCTGATTGATCCCTGCATTCCCAAAGCCTGGAATGGGTTCAACGTCCGTCGAACGATCCGCGGGGCAACATATAATATCGAAGTGAAAAATCCTTACCATGTCGCCTGTGGCGTAAAAGAGATGTGGGTGGATGGCCAGCGACATTGTATGACGAAAGGTCCGCGCAACAAAATTGTTCCGTCGTTTGCCGCGGGGACGGTGCACGAAGTTGTTGTGGTGCTTGGCCCTTAATCCTGAGCGGAGCGAAAGGAAATCTCATTGCTCATTGTTCTGTCGCCAGACGTGAACCAACTATCTTCTTGGTTAGATAGGTCAGGCTTAACGCCCGGATAGAAGACCCAATTGATGAAGCGGTCAGTGTTGTTTAGAATGACAAAAGGGGAAGTGAAACATTATGCGACAAAAATATTTTACAATTCTCCTTTCCACGCTCCTCTTCTCATTCGCCTCAGCGCAAATTTCTACCGAAGCTCTGATGGACACCGTGCAACACACTGCGTTCAATTTCTTCTGGCAGGAAGCAAATCCCACTACCGGCCTTATAAGAGATCGGGGGCCCGGGAATGCTCCGTGCAGTATTGCATCTGTCGGATTTGGGTTGAGCGCAATTGCTATAGGAGTGGACCATGGCTGGGTGTCCCGGCAGGCAGCGCGTCAACGTGTGCTGACAACGCTGAACACCTTTTGGATGGGACCGCAAGGCGGCGGCATAAGCGGTTACATCGGCAATTGGGGATTGTTCTATCACTTCCTCGATATGAGCAGCGCTGTGAGAACGTGGAACAGCGAGCTTTCGACAATAGATACCGGTCTGCTTCTTGCGGGAATCATTGACGCAAAGCAGTACTTTAATGGCAGCGACTCGGTTGAAACGCGCATCCGCGCACTCTCTGATTCCATTTATTACCGGATGAACTGGGATCAAATGCGCAACTTCAATCCCGGCATTTTGATGGGATGGTCGCCGGAAACCGGATTCATCCGCTCCCAGTGGATTGGGTATAACGAGGCAACCATCATGTACATCCTTGCGCTTGGTTCCCCGACATATCCTGTAGACTTCACGGCGTGGCAGACTTGGACGCAGGGATATCAGCCTGGCTCATACTATGGTTATTCGTATATCATTTTTCCGCCGCTGTTTGGTCACCAGTACTCACATTGCTGGCTGGACTTCCGTGCCATCAACGAGCCATACATGGCAAACCACGGACTGACGTATTTCGAGAACTCGCGCCGCGCAACTCTTGCTCAGCGTGGATATTCGATTGCAAATCCTCGCGGGCACGCTGGTTACAGCGATTCCTTGTGGGGGATAACAGCAAGCGATTCGCCAAGCGGCTACAGTGCACGGGGCGCTCCTCCCGCGCAGAATGATGACGGAACAATCGTACCGACTGCGCCCATCAGCTCGATTCCATTTGCGCCTGCGGAATGCATTCGGGTAATGCGCAACATGTGGGATAATTACCGTCCGCAGCTATGGACGCAGTATGGTTTTCGCGATGCGTTCAACTTGAATGTGAACTGGTGGGATACGGACATCATCGGTATTGACCAGGGTCCCATCATCATCATGATTGAAAATTACCGGACCCAGCGAGTATGGAATCGGTTCATGCAGAATCCTGATGTGCAGCGTGGGTTGCAACGCGCAGGCTTTAGTCCGGTTACAAGTGTGAAAGAGGAAAAGGTTCCGACGGAATTTGTTTTGCATCAGAATTATCCGAATCCATTCAATCCAACAACAGAGATCAGGTATCACCTGCCCGCCTTGTCTGCACAATCAGGGCAAGCGGGAACATCGGAAGTCAGTGATGTACGATTAGAGGTGTTCGATATCCTGGGTCGTGAAGTGGCGACGCTGGTGAACGAGGCAAAGCAGCCGGGAGTGTATGGGGTGAGGTGGGACGCGGCCAATTTTCCAAGCGGCGTGTACTACTACAGACTGACAGCCGGTGGTTTCACCGAAAGCAAGCGCATGCTTCTTCTCAAATAATTCTATGATACTATGAGACGCATCGCGCTTCTCCTCCTTATCATGCTTGTTCCGTATGCTTCTTTCTCCCACCAGCAGAAGAAGCATTGGGATCCGTTTCTCGACACACTTCAACAAAGAACTATTCAGTGGTTCCTCGACGTGACGCCGAAAAACACAGGCCTCACGCCCGACCGTTATCCAGCACGATCCCCATCGAGTATTGCCGCCGTTGGTTTCGCATTGACAACCTACCCCATTGCCGTTGAACGGAAGTTGCTCACACGTGCGGAAGCAATCGAGCGAACTCTCAACACACTTAAGCTCTTCGTCCGTTTGCAGGAAAAAGAAAATGCCTCGACTTTCGCATCATACAAAGGATTTTTCTATCACTTCGTTGATGCAAAGACGGGTGAGCGCGAATGGGATTCCGAGCTGTCAACGGTCGATACTGGCCTTTTGTTGATGGGCGCACTCTGCGCGCAATCGTACTACACCAAGAACACGCCGGCTGAAAGGGAGATTCGCAGGATTGTTGATACGCTTTATTGCCGCGCAGACTGGACGTTCTTCAGAAATGAATCTCCTGCGATGAACATGAGCTGGAAACCGGGAAGAGGATTTAACCACAGTACGTGGAATGGTTATAACGAAGGGATTTTCTTGTATGTGCTTGCACTTGGTTCACCCACGCATCCGCTTTCGTACGCGTCGTATGAAAAGTGGTTCTCGACATATTTGTGGAAAGAACATTTCGGGCAAACGCTCGCGAACTTCATGCCGCTCTTCGGGCATCAGTACGCGCATTGCTGGATTGATTTTCGGGGAATCAAAGATGTCTTCATGCGTTCGAAGGGAATTGACTATTTTGAGAACTCACGCCGTGCAACGCTTCTTCATCGCACCTACGCAATAAAGAATCCACATCAATGGATTGACTACTCTGATTCGATTTGGGGATTGACGGCGTGCGATGGGCCTAAAGACACAACCTTTGAAGTGAACGGGATGCAGCGTTTCTTTCGCTCATACTCGGCGCGGGGTACGGGGGCAGAAGAAGAAGTCGACGACGGCACAATTGCTCCGACGGCTGCCGCCGGATGCGTTCCCTTCGCGCCCGAGATTGTTGTTCCCGCGCTCAAGGCGATGCGCAATAAATACGGCAACAGGCTCTGGACTGACTACGGCTTCGTGGATGCGTTCAACCCCACGTTCATTACGCCGTCCACACCAAACGGTTGGTTCGATAAAGATTATTTGGGGATCGATCAGGGCCCTATTGCCATCATGATTGAAAACTACCGTAACGGATTTGTTTGGAATCTGATCAAACAAAACAAGCACATCGTAAACGGACTGAAGAAGGCGGGATTCAAAGGTGGATGGCTGAAAGCAAAAAAGTGAAACGAACCGAACTTAACTGCACGCTCAACGTGTCACGATCAGTATACTCAACATGAATAGACACGTATTCTTTCTTTCTTTCCTTTTCGTTTTTCCCTTTGCCGGTTCTGTGTACGGACAACCACAAGTGCTCGACAACTTCGAATCACTTGATGGCTGGCGCGCAATCCCATCGCAGGGCGCGAAGTTGACGCTGACAAATGAACAGGGCAAAATCGGCAAGGCGATGGTGATGAACTTCGAGCTTGTCGGAGTGAATGGCTACACGATTGCCCAGAAGGATTTTCCGATTGTCCTCCCCGACAATTACGAATTCACGTTCGACATGCGAGCAGAAGCACTCCCGAACAATTTCGAGTTTAAATTGCTGGATGATCATGAGAATGTATTTTGGATAAAGAAGCTGAACTTCGAATATCCCAAAGAGTGGACGAAGCAACGCATCAAGAAGCGTCACCTCACATTTGCATGGGGTGCGCAAGGGGGTGGGGAGATTCGCAAGGTTGCAAAGATTGAATTCGTTGTCTCAACTTCGACTGGTGGTAAAGGGAAGGTGTTCCTCGATAATTTCAAGTTTGAGCCGATTGACGATGAAGCGACTAAGAAAGCTGTTGCGTCGTTTGATGCTTCATCCATGAGCAAAGGCGGCGAGCCGATCATGAATGAAAAAGGAACCCTGCTTCAAAATTGGAAAAGCGCGGGCGTGGAGAATCAATGGCTCTCCATCAATTTCAATTCCATGAAAGAAGTCGGTGGGCTGGTGATCGATTGGGAGAAAGAGAATTACGCGACCGCGTACGACATTGAATTTTCCGATGATGGGAAAGAATGGACGAAGGGATATACCCTAACCAACGGAAACGGCGGACGAGACTTCTTAAACTTGCACGAACAGCAGGGGCGAATTCTCCGTGTCAACATGAAGAAAAGCAGTAATGGTAAAGGCTTTGGGATTGAACGACTTGAAGTGAAAGGTCCGGAATTCGGCGCGAGCCCGAATGATTTTTTCTTCTCGCTCGCCAAAGAAATGCCAATGGGTTTGCTACCAAAATATTTCTCAAAGCAACAAAGCTTCTGGACTGTGGTTGGGACGAGCGGGGATACGAAGGAGGCACTTGTGAGCGAGCTCGGAACAATCGAAACAGACAAGGTGAGCTTTTCGCTCGAGCCGTTTCTTTTTGTTGACAACAAGCTCATTACTTGGAAGGACGTTGCGGTCACGCAATCCCTGGAAGACGATTACTTGCCGATCCCATCCGTCCAATGGACTTACGGCGGCTGGCGACTAACTGTTCGAGCGTTTTCCTCCGGCACTGCGGGGAACTCAACATTATTGGTCACATACCGCATCGAGAACATCGGTGGCGTTTCATCAACCAAAGGAAAACTGTTCATTGCGTTGCGCCCGTTTCAAGTCAATCCGCCGTGGCAATCGTTGAACATCGTCGGCGGGTTTGCGAAGATTGACAGCATCAAGATGCTTGACGGAGTCGTGCACGTGAATGACAAGAGTGTCATCGCGATGAAGACACCGAGCGGGTTTGGCGCGACCTCGTTTGATCAAGGCGATATCACCGACTTTCTGCAATCGGGTTCGCTTCCTGTTTCTCAAGCAGCAAGAGACGCACATGGCTTTGCATCGGCCGCATTCGAATACGATTTTGATGTAAGCTCAGAAAGCACGCAGGAATTTCATCTCGCAGT
>JBKJJX010000203.1:0-7482 GCA_046597825.1 Bacteroidota bacterium
TCGTCCAAATTCTCCGGACTTGTACGTGATCTGCGTGTGGAGGAATTCAAGCTCGAGGCAGGCGATTCAACCAGAGTTGATCTTGCAGGAGCAATTCGCGGGCTGCCACATGCAGAGACTGCAAACTATGATATAAATCTGCGTCTGTTTTCTTCCGGACGTAACGACATCGTGTCGCTTGTTGCAGATACGTTGTTGCCGAAGAACATCGTCCTGCCGGCTTCGATCCACATGACCGGAAACTTCAAAGGGACGACAAAGAATTTCTCCGCGTCTTCTGCAATTGCAACCAGTATCGGAAGCGTGAATGGCAATGTTGCACTCAACTCGGTGGGCGGCTCGAATGCCAGCCGCTGGAAAACCGATATAACGATGAGTGAGTTCGATCTTGGCTCCCTGCTGAATGATCGGGAAACATTCGGCCCGGTCTCGTTGAAAGCGTCTGCCGCCGGAACGGGATTAAAGAAAGAGGATATTGAGGCGCAACTGCACCTGGATGTGGACAAAGCAGTGCTCAACGGCTATCCCTACCGCAATCTTACAGCGAGCGGAACAGTTGGCCCGAAGCTCTTTGAAGGAAAAGCTGAAATACAAGACTCCAACATTGCTTTTACATTCAACGGAACAGTCAACACGAGCGAGGAAAATCCGACCTACAAATTCAAATTCGATCTGAAAGGCGCTGACCTGCAGCAACTTCATCTTACCACAGATGACATGCGTGTTTCAGCTGTGATAACATCTGATCTTACCGGCAAGAATGTAAACGATATCAACGGCAACATCGACATACGAAACGTTGTCATCGTCAAGAACCAAAAACGCTACACCATCGATTCCCTCTTGTATGCCTCGGTGAATAAAGAAAAGGAAACGCATCTCAGTTTCGAATCTTCTGTTCTCGAAGCAAAATTCGACGGAACAATTGCGCTCGGCGATCTGCCTGCGGCACTGAAGAACCATTTCAACCGCTACTTCGCTTTGCATGATACAACGCTCACGGAAGCGGTGAGTTCACAATCGTTCACATTCAAGGTTACCCTTCGCGACCCGAGAATGTTGACCGAGGTATTTTTTCCGCAACTGGACCGCTTGTCGGCCGGGGCAATCGAAGGAAACTACGACAGCCGGAAACGAGAACTCAACCTGAACGTGGTTGTTTCGACAGTTGATTACAATAATCTGCAAATCGACAGTCTCACCTTGAAAGTCGCCTCGGATGCGAAACAATTGGGCGTGACTGTGCGTGTCGGATCGATCGCTGATTCTCTGCTGCACATAACGAATCTTCAACTTACCGCAGCTGTTCAAAACGACAGCATTGATGTGGCGTTGCGAAGCGATGGAGAATCCGACAGCACGAAGATTCTGCTTGCCGGCGTGTTCAACAGTGTGCCCACCGGTTATCAGTTCCGCTTCAAGCCGGACGGTGTGGTGTTTCAGAATTCGAAATGGAGCGTTCCATCGGATGGCTATCTTCTCTTCGGCAAGCAACAATTCATCGCCCACAATGTAGTGTTGCGGGGAGAAGGACAATCGTTGTCCGTTAACAGCATAGAACAAAAAAGCGGGAAGCCGCCGCTCGAGATTGCGTTTTCCAATTTTCATCTCGCAACGCTTTCACGCGTTGTTGAACGCGATAGCGGCCTGGTACGAGGAATTCTGAATGGAAATGTTGTGCTGAGGAATCTTGAAAAACAAATGGCGTTCACATCGGATCTTACAGTCAAGGATTTCACGTTCAGCCAGCGGCTTGTCGGTGATGTTCGCCTTCGTGCGAACAACCAGACCGCAAACGTCTACGAAGTGAACATGGACATTACCGGCAACGACAACGACATTGCAATGCTGGGGAAATACATCAGCAAGGAAGGCGGCAGCGAGCTGAATCTGAATCTCAACTTTAAAAAAATGAACCTCGCCATTGTCGAGCCGTTCACGTTCGGTTCGGTGCGGCGGCTTTCGGGAGACATGAGCGGGCAATTGCATATGACGGGCACATTCAAGCAGCCATCGATCACCGGAAACCTCAGGTTCACCAATACGGCATTCAACCCGACGATGCTTGATTCATATTTCAAAGTGGAGAATGGAGAAATCATTTTCGATGGCAAAGGCGTTCACTTCGGTTCGTTTGTGCTGATCGATTCGCTCGGCAACAAAGCGTCGTTGACCGGCAATCTGCTGACCGAAAATTTCCGGCAGTTCAGGTATGATTTCACTCTGCACACGAAAAATTTTTTATTGATGAACAAACCGGCTGGCCGCGATGCGCTGTATTACGGTACGATATTTCTTGACAGCGATATTTTTGTCGGCGGAGATAAAGAGAAGCCCGTCATCCGGATGCAGGCGAAGCTTGTAAAAGGCACAGATGTAGCTGTCGTCATGCCCGAATCCGCAACGGCGATTGAACAGCGGAGGGGCATTGTGCATTTTGTTGATGTGGCAAATCCCGCAAACCCCATTATGTCCAGAAGAAAAGCGAACGGCGCGCCTGAACGCGATACCTCCAGAACAAAACTTTCCGCCATTGACCTCAGTTCCAATGTTGAAGTCAACAAAGATTCCCGGATCAGGATTCTGATCGATCCGATTGCAGGCGATTCGCTGGTGATTCGCGGAGAAGCAACATTCAGCGTCGGTGTGGATCCGAGCGGGAAGCTCGCTGTCACGGGACGATATGAAATTCAGGAAGGTTCCTATCAGCTTTCGTTCGGACAGTTTATCCGACGGGAGTTCGCAATCCAAAAAGGGAGCAGCCTTACCTGGTTCGGCTCCGTCACCGAAGCGAACATGGACATTACCGCAATTTATACCGTGAAAACTTCCGCACTGGATCTTGTGCAGAATCAGCTTGTCGGCCTCGGTCAACAGGAGCGCAACAAATACAAGCAAGAGCTTCGCTTTCAGGTGTATCTGATCATGACGGGAGGATTGCTGAAGCCCACCATCCACTTCCGCCTCGACCTTCCGCCGGACCAGCGAAGCGCGTTGGGTGGATCGATCTACGCCAAACTGAATGAGGTGAACGGGCAGGAGTCTGAACTCAACAAACAAGTGTTTGCATTACTCATACTGGGCCGGTTTGTTTCCTCCAATCCTCTTGCATCGGCAAGCGATGGAGGTCTTTCCGGATTTGCGCGTTCAAGCGTCAGCCAGATTCTGACTGAACAATTGAACCGCCTTTCCGAAAAATTCATCAAAGGAGTCAGCCTGAACGTGGGAGTGGAATCGTACCAGGATTATTCTTCAGGGACAGCCGAAGGTCGCACACAATTGCAGCTCGCGTTATCGAAGCAACTCTTCGATGAACGCGTCACCGTTCAGGTCGGAGGAAACGTCGACCTTGAAGGACAGCGAAGCCAGCAAAACTCCCTCAACAATTTTGCCGGCGATATCAGAGTCGGATATAAGTTGACGGAAGACGGACGGTGGCAGCTGCAAGTGTTCCGCCAAAACACATACGGCGGAGCTATCGAGGGAGACCTGATCGAAACCGGCGTCGGCATTGTGTTCACGATTGATTATGACAAGCTGAAGGGCTTCACACTGAAACCGATTTCTGATGTTGAGGAAGAAAAATAGATGCAAGTTTTTAATACCTCGAAAGCTATAACACCACGCAGCGTCACCCTGAGCGCAGTGCGGATTTGCTTTTCCAATCGGCACGCAGTCGAAGGGTGTTGCGGTGGTACCGTGCGAAGAAAACATAGTAACCTTCTCTTGCACCTTTCCCTCGCCGTCCTTCTTTTCGTCATCGCATCGGGCTGCAGCAACACCGCATATCTGTCTAAAGGAGAAAAGCTGTACACCGGCGCTGACTTGAATGTTCAGGAGAAGGGCGATATCCCGGACGAAGGCGACCTGAAAGAACAGCTCGAAAACGTGATGGTCCCCGACCCCAACTCAAAACTTCTCGGCCTGTTTCGTTTTAAGTTATGGCTCTACAACATCGGCATCTTCAAAGAAAGCATGGGAGAACCGCCGGTGTTGCTGCAGAATGTTGCGCCCGATCGCGTTGCGACCCGCATGAGAACTCTCCTGGAGAACAAGGGGTATTTTCAGGCGGAGGTGAGCTACGCGGTACAGGAAGAAGAGAAAACGGGCGAGGTTCAATACAATGTCCAGATCCATTCTCCCTACACGATCGCAAGCATCATCGTCGAGGGGGACGACTCCCCTGTAATGAATGCAATCCGCTCTACGATGAACGAAACATCCATCCGGATGGGAGACCCGTACGATCTTACCAAACTCCAGCAAGAACGCATACGGATTGATGGCGAGTTGAAGAATGAAGGTTTTTTTTATTTCTCCTCCGAGAATATTGTATTTCAGGCGGATAGTTCTGTGGGTAACCGGCAGGTCGACCTCTTGCTGAAAATGCAAGACCGGACACCCGAAGAAGCGACACGCATTTACACCATCGGCAATATCTACATCTATTCGGGCTACGCGTTGAACCGCGACAGCGTTGCCATTCCAGCCGGCGACACCACCATCGTCAATGGATATTACTACATCGACCTCGACAAGAAATTCGAGCCGGACGTAATTCTCCGTTCCGTGTTTTTTGTAAAAGGATTTCCGTACACCCGGCACGATCACGATCAGACATTGAACCGCCTGATGAACCTCGGCGTGTTCAAGTTTGTCAACGTCCGTTTTGTTGAAGCGGATTCGGCGGGAATCCCGCGCCTGGACGCGCACATTTATCTTACTCCCCTCTTGATGAAAACGATTCGTTTTGAGTTGCAGGGAGTTTCCAAATCGAATAATCTTGCAGGGCCGGTCTTCGATTCAAGTTTCCGTAACCGGAATCTCCTGCACGGAGCCGAGCTCTTTAAGTTGTCATTAAACGCCGGGTTCGAAACGTCTATTCGCGGAACGCAGTCTGGCGGAAGCTCGTACGAGGTTGGCACCCGAGCCGAGCTGGAGTTCCCGAAGTTTCTGATGCCGTTCAGTCTTGGGGACGACTCAAGTGGTTTTGTTCCGAAAACGCGCATAATGCTGGGGCTCCGCCTCCTGCATCGCCTGCAGTATTATCAAATGTTTTCCATCGATGCGGCGTTCGGCTACAACTGGAAAGAGTCGTTGAGCAAGGAACATTCGTTTGATCCCATCTCGGTCACGTTCGCCCATCTGACAAAAACAACGGACAAATTCAATGAGCTGTTGAATTCAAATCCTTTTCTTCGAAAGAGTTTTGAGGAGCAGTTTATCATCGGGCAGACGTATTCGTTCACCTACAACGATCAGCTTGAGAAAGACAAAAAGAACCATTTATACTTCAAGGGAAGTGTTGACCTTTCGGGCAGTCTGATTCATCTGGTTCAGGGAATTTTTCGAAGCGATAAGGGAACGCCGGATAACCCGTACACACTGTTCGGCACGCCGTACTCCGAGTATTCAAAATTCGATATAGACCTGCGGCATTACTACATCACAAGCAGTCAGACATCTTCCATTGCGAGCAGGTTGATTGCCGGAATCGGAATTGCGCATGGCAACTCATCAACACTCCCTTACGTGAAGCAATTCTACATTGGCGGAAGCAACAGCATCCGTGCGTTCGATGCGCGTGCACTGGGACCGGGTTCGTACAAACCTCCGGACAGTCTCGCAGCGACTTCGTTTGCCGATCAGGCGGGTGACATCAAGCTCGAAGCAAATATTGAGTACAGATTTCCCATCGTAAGTGTCTTGAAGGGCGCGTTGTTTGTGGATGCCGGCAACATCTGGCTGAGGAAGGATGATCCTAATCGCCCGGGCGGGAAATTCTCGAAATCATTTCTCGATGAGATTGCGGTGGGAACAGGTTTCGGCTTACGGATTGATCTTTCGTTTTTTATTTTGCGGTTCGATCTTGCATTCCCCTTGCGTGTTCCCTACTTGCCGCAGGGCGAGCGATGGGTCGCGGGCAAGATCGATTTCGGAAGTCCGGCGTGGAGGAAAAAGAATCTTGTGTTGAATATTGCGATCGGGTATCCGTACTAGAATTAATAGCTCCCGCCGTACTCTCTGCCAGTCAGTACTACCGCTTACCTTAAGACGCCGAGTTGTTGGAGTCTTTGTTGTATTACTGAATCAGGCAGCACATCGTCCGGGTCCATGAGAAATTGTTTCAGCCGTCCCCCGGCGTGTTCGTAGCGGAGCCGGGACAATTCTTTGAACGCTGCCTCGTCGCCGGCTAATCCTTTCGTCAGCAACAACCGTTCGTACTCGTCTTGACCCTGCTTCTCAAGCTCGGAGAGCAATATCATCTTCTTCGTCTCGCGTGCAATCGTACCATCAATCGTCTTCACCACGATTTCGTAGAAGTACACGCCGGCAGCAAGTCCGTACGCTTGAAACTTAACCGAATGTTCACCCGCCTCCTGTTCTTCATTAATCAGTGTTCGTACATCCTCTCCAAGAATGTTATACACCTTCAACGTCACGAAGGCACGTTTGTGCAGATTGTATTCGATGGTGGTTTGGGGATTGAACGGGTTTGGGTAACATTGATGCACAACAAAAATATTCGGGCGTGTATTCTCTTCTTTTACATCCGTTACTCTGATTGTTGAATCCCCTTTAAAAATCCCCCAGTAACCACGATCGTTGAAGAATGGATCGTTCGGGGCACCAACAATAATATCAGATAGTCCATCCCCATTGATATCGCCAAGACTTGCAACGCTCGTTCCAAATCCAGACTCGCTCCCGCGTGAGACTGCTGCATCGAACACCCCATCAATGTTGGGACCGCCTGCGTATATTCGAACGATTCCGCTGCTAATCGAGGCCCGAGGATCTCCTACTGCAATGTCGTTAAAGCCGTCACCGTTCATATCACCCGCATTGGTGATTGTGAAGCCTGCAGTCGGAGACCCGGCCATTTGTAGTCGAAGGCTCGGGAGTGTATCAAAGTTGGTGCTGCCAAAATGAATATTGATAGATGACTGAGTCGTTGTCCACAGCAAGTCAGTTCTACCGTCACCGTTTACATCGAAGACCGCAAGACCAGCACTGTTCAGGTTTTGTGTTTTCAGGTGAAGATCCAATCGAGTATTGAGAGTGTCAGGACCCAGCCCCCAGTAGATGTTTGCATAGTCATACCATGTCGCTTGAGAGCCGCCAGTCTTGTTTCCGCGAATGATCAAATCGTTGAAGCCATCATTGTTCAAATCACCCACTGCACACGTTCTGCCAAGGTGGTAACTCACCGTATCGCCGACAATAACCGCATTGGGAAGCGGCGAGTGTATAGGATTCAGGAAGATGTATACCTTTCCAGAGTCGAATACCCCGGCGCCCCAAGCTGTGAGAATCAAATCGGGTTTTCCGTCGTTGTTGATATCGCCGATACAGCCTGGACGGAACTGATCATCTTGATTCTCACCAGCGATCTTTAGCGGATTGAGTGTATCAAGACCTGATGCTGTTCCCCAGTAGATGTATACAGTATCATAGAGTACTACTGTCTTAACAACTACG
>JBKJJX010000227.1:0-3482 GCA_046597825.1 Bacteroidota bacterium
TCTGCTGATCCGAATAGTCATTTCTTCATTTTCTCAACCACCGTTCGGGAAATTTCAGCAGATATCAGACTGAAAAGAATGGCAAGGGATTTGTCCTAATAATCATTAACGATAGAAGCCAATGGAGAAAAAATGATTAAGAGAATGCTTGGTGCTTGTGTGCTGGTTGCCGCGCTGGGGTTAACAGGGTGCGACCATTCAACAAATGGCCAGGTGCCGCCGCCCGGTACCGAACTTGAAAATTATCAATCCAAAGAATAACGCTGTGCTCGACGGAGTGGTTGCTGTAAGTGTCGATGCTTCGTCAATCGACAAAGTTGTCAAAATTGAGTTCTACGTTGATGGGCAACTCTCCGCCGTACGCTCGGCACCGCCCTGGCAATTCGATTGGAACACATCCTCCCTCTCCTCGAATTCCTTTTGCACAATTCAGGCAAAAGCGTTCGGGATGAATTCCGGTTACGCCGTCTCACAATCGATTACAGTAAGAATCACTTCTGTCGCCTCACCTCAAAACGCTCTTTGATACCTTCAAAGGGCGTTATTTATCTACACTGCTTCCCTCTTGTAATTTTGATCCTTTCAGACCAATTGTAGAATTGCGCATTTTGCAAAGGCTCGCAGCACATCCCACTATCGAATTGAGCCAGAAAACGACGGTAATCCTTGGCACCGTCGGTGCATCCTATCTCCTTGCGAAAACATTTGATGTAATAGCCAGGTGGGATCATACAAGACAATTAACGCCGACGGGTGCTAAGTGCAAAACAACCGGATGTTCTTGTATGAGAAGTTTGCGGGGAGTGGACCAAGGCTGTTGAATCCATACTTTTTGGCCTGAAACAAATCTCCCTCCAAAATTGTCTGCTGTGTTGCGGCTGCCAACGCGCTTCCACGCTATCTCACCAAATAAACAATCTCTGAACAGGCAAGACGTCGCCATGATCTTATTACGGTGATCAATGACGGCAGAATATGCAAATGTAATATAGGGGTAAGTGAACGTGAAGAACCCAACGGTTGCTGCTGTTCGCGATATCAGCGATCGCAAGTGTGCAGAAAAAGCATTGCTTGAATCTGAATTGTTCGCGCAGACTGCCCTTGATGCACTTTCTGCCCACCTGGCAATCCTTGCGAAAGATGGCACCATCATCGCGGTCAATCAATCCTGGCATGAGTTTGCCAAAGCGAACTCAACGGAGGATTCAAATCAGAATGTGTGTGAGGGTGCAAACTACCTTGCGGTTTGTGAGAGCGCCAGTGGCCCCGATTCTGAAGAAGCCAAAGCGACGGCTGCGGGTATTCGCAAGGTCATGAGTGGAACGCAATCTGAGTTCTTGATTGAATACCCGTGTCACTCTCCAAGCGAGAAACGTTGGTTCACTGTTCGCGTCACTCGATTCGGTGCCGAAGGTGATAGGCGAGTCGTCATTGTCCACGACAACATTACACAGCGCAAGCTGACGGAAAAGGATCTGCAATTGAAGACAGCATTCCTTGAAGCTCAGGTAAATTCCTCGATAGACGGGATTCTGGTAGTTGACCAGGATGGGAAGGTCTCTCTGCAAAACCAGCGTTTTGTTGACCTGCTAAAGATTCCCCGGCATATCGCTAATGATGACTCTGACGGGAACCGACTCCGATGGCTCATGAACATAATCAAAAATCCGAAACAGTTCGCTGATAAAGTAGCTCATCTTACTGCCCACCCCGATGAAATAAGCAGTGATGAGGTTGAGCTTAAAGACGGCACAATTCTGGATCGATACTCGTCTCCCGCTATTGGCAAAGACGGGAAATATTATGGAAGAATCTGGACGTTCCGCAACATCACCGAGCGCAAGCAGACGGAGAATGCCCTGCGCAGGAGCAATGAGAAATTCAACCAGTTGGCAGACAACATCACAGATGCATTTTGGATTCGTTCTCCGGATATGCGCGAAGTACAATACATCAGTCCGGCCTTTGAAAAGATCTGGGGACGTCCTGTGAAAAGCCTGTATTCTAATCCGGACCAGTGGACCAACTCAATACTGGCAGAGGACCGTGAGCGCGTTGCGGCCAGCTTCTCTACACTTACAGGCAACGCACCAAGTCTGGATATTAGGTATCGCATCGTACGGCCCAAGGGAGACATCCGTTGGGTCCGCGTCCGGGGCTTCCAGGTAAGGGATGCCGCGGGAGAATTAATTCGCTTAACCGGAATTGTCTCTGACATCACCGAAGGCAAGAAGTCCGAGGAAACCTTGCGCAGAAGCGAAGAGCAGTTTTCCAATGCCTTCGAGCTTGCGCCTATCGGGATAGCAATCGTATCGCTCGAGGGGAAATGGATCAAAGTCAACAAGTCTGTCTGTGAATTGCTCGGCTATAGCGCAGAAGAGCTGCTAGTCTTGACTTTTCAGAATATTACGCATCCCGATGACCTGCAGGGAGACCTGGACAATCTCAACAAACTGGTTGCGGGAGAAATCCGCTTCTACCAAATGGAGAAACGTTATTTCCATAAAGACGGGCACATCGTCGATGTTCTGCTGAGCGTCTCGTGTGTCCGCGACGATCGGGGTCAACCACTCCACTTCATATCTCAGATTCAGGATATCACTGAGCGCAAACGTGCAGAGAATCAAATGAAATTGTTCACGCATACCGTCGCCTCGGTGAGCGACTGTATTTCCATTGCTGATCTTGATGACAAACTCATTTTCGTGAACAAAGCATTTTGTGAAGTTTACGGATACCATGAGGAAGAGATTCTAGATGAAAAAGTGTCCGTGCTTCGTGCTGCATCGGTCGGCCCGGAGTTAGGGGAACAGATATACCGCCAAACACTCGACGGCTCGTGGCATGGCGAGGTCATGAATCGGCGCAAGGATGGAAGCGAGTTCCCGATAGAACTCTGGACATCCGTTGTCAAAAATGATTCGGGACAAGCAATAGCAACCGTTGGTGTCAGCCGCGACATCACCGAGCGGGTGCGAAACGAAGAGAAGCAACGACAACAACACGAGCAGTTGGAGTTTGTGTTGGAAACAGTTGGTGAGGGAATCACCCTGAGCAAAGCAGACGGCCGCTTCGATGTGTTCAATTCCAAGATGGAGGAAATTACAGGTTACTCGAAAGAGGAAGCCAACGCGTGTGCGGACTTCTCCAAACTCATCTATCCGTCGGAGCTCGATCATCAACGCGCATTGGATGGCCTGAAGGAAATCATAGAAGCAAAAGAAGTGCGGGACGTCGAAACTTCGATCATCGCAAAGGATGGAACGCGCAAGCACCTGCTTGTTTCAACATCGTTGATTCAGCATGAGGGGAAGACACGCTACCTGAGTGCATACCGCGATATCACAGACCGGTTGCGTTATGTGGACGATATTCGAAAACTCTCTGTCGCAGTGGAACAATCACCTGTATCGATTGTCATCACCGATCTTCAAGGAACGATCGAGTATATCAATCGGAAGTTCATTGAAGTAACAGGGTAT
>JBKJJX010000363.1:0-9446 GCA_046597825.1 Bacteroidota bacterium
CGGACGATTCATCAGCAGGACTACACAAGCGGTGTACTTTGACACTACATGATGGTCAATTCCCCCATCAGTTCCTAATTATGTTTTGCAAATGAATTGATTGCGGTTATGGGTTTCATGAGCGACAAGGAACTCCACGCTTTGATTTTTTATCACCATTGGCTATGTTACACAGTAAAATAAGGCTAAAGTCGCGTAATCTTGGAGATATATAGAGTGAGAATATTTTTCCAGTTTGTAGTTTTGATAATATGTCGTCCGGTTCTTATGCTTGGCTAACCGAGTGGAAATAATTCGGACAATGTCTGGTTGGATCACTTTATTCACACGGGTCTGCCGGCTGCTTCTGTGGATGAGCAAGCGGGTGTTCCATCTACCTATACCGTCGGGAAAAATTACCCGAATCCGTTTAACCCGACAACAAAAATAGATTTCCGGATGAAAAAGGGAAGTAACGTCAAGCTTGCGGTCTATAATCTTATCGGACAAAAGATCCGCACGCTGGTGAATGGTTATCTTCCTGCCGGTTTGCACAGTGCGGTGTGGGATGGACGAAACGATGAGGGCGACGCGGCAGTCAGCGGAGTGTACTTCTACCGCTTTGATGCAGATGGATTTGTGAATACCCAGCGGATGGTTTTGTTGAAATAAAAATCACGACGCTTGTTATTGAAAGCCCCGGCAATGTATGTCGGGGCTTTTTGTTTTGTTGATAAAATTCGAGATTATCCTTGCAACGATGTTAGAGTAATTCGCACGCGGTGCGTGGTGCCGTCATCGGCGAGTGGAATTTCAGTCGACTCCAACACTCTTCCGTCAAGTTCTACGCGGCTTACGCCACGATTCAAATATCCGGAATTTGAAACAGCAATTTCATAGCGGGCCGATTTGTAACGGAAAACGATTTCAAATCCCGCCCACTTTTTAGGAATGCACGGATCGATAATTAATGTCGTTCCTCGTACTCTAAATCCTAAAATCCACTCCAGCGCTGCGCGGTACATCCATCCGGCAGAACCCGTGTACCATGTCCACCCACCCCGGCCAACATGCGGTGGTTGGCTGTACACATCGGCGGCAACGACATACGGTTCGACTTTGTATTTTCGAATTGCAGCACGCGAGTTCGAATGAGTAATAGGGTTGAGCATTGAAAATAAATCCAACGCCTTATCGCCATCACCCAGCATAGCTGTTGCAATTACTGTCCAGATGGCCGCGTGCGTGTACTGCCCTCCATTCTCCCGAACACCCGGCGGGTAACCCTTGATATACCCCGGATCGAGCTGCGTCTCGTCGAACGGCGGCGTAAAGAGTTGAATGATTTTTTCGTCGCGTCGCACAAGAAATTCTTCCACCGACTCCATGGATTTTATCTGTCGTTCGATTCTTGCCGCGCCTGAAATAACAGCCCACGACTGTGCGATGGAGTCGATCCAGCACTCGTCGCTCAGGGAAGAGCCAAGCGGAGTTCCATCGTCGTAAAATGCGCGGCGGTACCACTGTCCATCCCATGCTTCCCGCTCCAACGATTTTTGCAATGCTGCGATATGCTTCTCCCATACTTTTGCTCTTGTCGTATCGCGACGGGACTTGGCGATCGGGATGAAGGCAGCCAGTGTCGTGTAAAGAAACCATGCCAGCCAGACGCTTTCGCCTTTTCCACCTTCGCCAACACGGTTCATTCCATCGTTCCAATCACCCGTGCCCATAAGCGGAAGTCCATGAGCACCGAGAGCAAGGCTCGTGTCGAGTGCGAGGGCGCAGTGTTCGTACAGTGTTGCCGACTCTTCCGAGACCATCGGCTGGAAAAATGCATCATGCTCGTCAGCGCGAAGATGCTGGCCTTCGAGATACAGAACCTTCTCATCCAGAACAGGCGTATCGTTTGTAACCTGGAGATAGTTGATAACGGCATACGGAAGCCAGACTTTGTCGTCGGAAATTTTCGTCCGGACTCCTTGCCCGGCAGGAGGGAGCCACCAATGTTGGAAATCCCCTTCGACAAATTGACGGGAAGCCGCACGAAGCAAATGTGCCCGCGTCAGTTCGGGCTTCACCAGTGCAAGCGCCATCGTATCCTGAATCTGATCACGGAAGCCGTATGCACCGCTTGATTGATAGAACGCAGTCCGCGCCCAGACGCGACACGCCAGTGTCTGATACAACGCCCAATAATTTACCAGAATGTCGAACGAACGGTCGGGCGTTTTTACCTTCACAACATCAAATACATCATCCCACGATTTGGTGACAGAGCGGAACACTTCATCAAGATCGATTGCCCGATACCGGGCTATCAATATTCTCGCTTCAGCTCGGGTCGGGGCTTCTCCCAGGAAAAAAACAATTTCCACTGTCTCATTCGCTCGTAGCTCGACAGGCGTTTGCAATACTCCGCAAGGATCCATTGCTGCACCGACTTTATTTGAAAGTTCCATGCCCGCAGCCAACGCAGCAGGGCGATCGAGAGTCCTGTTGCGGCCTATGAACTCTGTCCGGTCGCCGGTCCACGAGGTTTGTTTACCGGAAAGATCTGCAAATGCAATACGCTGTCCCGATTCCGCTCTCCACGAGTTTCGGGCAAACATCGCTCCGGTTTCAGGATCTATTTCAGTAACGATAAAAGGAGCGGATGCAGCACGCGAAGGGCCGAGGACCCATTCAACATATGCTGTGACAGACAACCGTCGCACGCGTGAAGATTGATTGTGAATTTTCAGACGGCTGATTTTTATTGGGTCGTTTGTCGGAACATATTGAAGCAGATCAAGCACGATGCCGTGTGTAGCATGCTCGAAGCGGCTGTAACCCTGACCATGACGGGCAATGTAGTGGCCGCCGGGCTCACGAATGGGTAGAACAGTTGGTGTCCACACTCGTCCGCTGTCTTCATCCCGAATATAAAGTGCCTCGCCCGGCCTGTCGGTTACAGGGTCGTTTGACCATGGAGTGATTTGATTCTGATTGCTGTTCATCGACCATGTGTATCCGCTTCCTTCAACAGAGACATGAAAGCCAAAAGAAGGATTTGCTATAACATTAATCCACGGAGCGGGAGTCCACTGCCCTTCGCCCAGGCGCACGACGTATTCTCTTCCGCCGGCAGCAAAACCACCGAGCCCGTTGAAGAATTCAAGTCCGGGCAAAGGATTTTCGCCTGACTGCTCCCGTTCAGGTTCTGCCGGTCTTTTTGGTTCTTCACGTGAGAGAAATGGAAAGGGAGTTCGCCGCGGTACAAGGCTCGTCTCAGATTCTTCAAGACGCTGCACTTGCTCAATCAGACTTCCCCGCCGGCTCAGCAGAACAGCGCGGGCAACGCTTCGCAATAAAGTCCGAACTTCCATTGAGACAAGATCCGTCCGCAGCACGAACACATTTCCTCTCGCCGCTTCGCCATCCGCCTGCGGGCGCAGTTGCGACTCGTTTTTCCGGAGAACAGTTTCAAGCGCTGTCTGGAGATCGAGAGAATACGACGTGGCGCGTTCGTTCAGAATCACAAGGTCAACAGCAAGTCGTTTCATTCTCCAATACTCATGAGCCCGAAGCAGTTGGCGCACAATCTCCATATCCTCAGCTTCGTCGATGCGCACAAGGATAATGGGGAGATCACCCGAGATGCCGTGCGCCCACAGTGTTGAAGGGCCGAGCTCACTTTGTTTCAGGACTTCAGATGAAGGACGAAGAGAGGGATCCGAGTACAGGACATGATTTGCCAGCCGTTGAAATAAGTGCGCCTCGTCCGGCCCGACGCCGAGATGATGGAGTTGAACCTGTGCCTGCGTCCATGCGAGCGTCAGTGCACGTTCGAATGCCGTGGTCTCATGATGCTTGTCGACTTGATCGAGAATATCGCCCCTCGAACCACCAACCAGTGTCCAGAATGCAACGTGAGCAGTTGCTCCCGCAGGAATCCGCAATCTCCTTCGCAAACTAAAGACCGGATCGAGCACAGCACCGACTGTATTCGAGAGTGGCCTTCCATCAATTACTGAAACGGGAGTTCGCACTTCTTTGCCGCGGCCAAGGAAGCGGGCGCGGTCCGTTTCAAATTCCACTTCGCCAATCGTCTCGCCCTCAACAACAGCAAGATGTGCCGCCCATACTTCTGGTTCAGATGGAGAGCGTCGCCGCCTTGTTGCGAGCAATGCATTTACATCCGCAACGAATTCAGTCTGTACAAATAATTTTGAGAATGCCGGGTGGGCTGCGTCGGCAGCCGGCGGAGCGAGAACTAATTCCGCGTATGACGTTAGCTCGATTTCGCGGGTGCGTCTTCCCTGATTCGTGATGGACACACGCCGGACTTCTCCGTCGTCTTCCGGCGAAACCGCAATCTCCATCGTTGTAATGATCGAGTTGTCATGGCGGATAAATTCCGCACGGTCTTCGGAGAACATCACTTCATAACTATCGGGCTCAATACCACTTGGCTGGTACGCCGCCGACCATACGTCGCCCGTCCGTATGTCCCGCAGGAAAATATAGGTTCCCCATAAATCGCATGTAACATCTTCGCGCCAGCGAGTGATTGCAAGATCATGCCACCGGCTGTAACCCGAACCTGCGGTTGTTATCATGACTGCATATTTTCCATTGGAGAGAAGATGCGTCCGCGGAACTGCCTGATGAGGTGAACGGAATCTGCGCAGTATTGGGGGAACAAGTTCACGCACGTTGCCAGCAATTTTTACTTCCTCTGCGCGGGGACGAGCAACGGCAACATCACGCGGAGTTCGTTCCTGCAACAAAAGATCCGTCGCCTGAATGATCGGCTCAATGTGAAAACGATTCTGCATGATGCCGTCATTGAGCGTGTTGGCGATCGCCACGAGTGTCATTCCCTCGTGGTGTGCCATGTACGCGCGAACAATTGCAACGGACTCATTTGCAGGGAGACGCGAGGGCGTGTAATCGAGTGCCTCATAGAAACCATAACGGCCTTGCGCGCCCGCCGCTGCAAGACGGACAAAATTTCGTACTGATTCTTCGGGCGCAATCATTGATGCGAGCCCCGTAGCGTAGGGCGCAACTACCGCATCTTCACTCAAACCACGTTTTAGTCCCAACCCGGGGACACCAAAATTTGAATACTGATATGTGAACTCGATGTCGCGGACATTGTACGCCGATTCAGAAATGCCCCACGGAATCTTCAACTCTTCTCCATACGAAATCTGGCGGCGCACGATAAGGCGGCATGTTTGTTCGAGCAGGCTGTTCGCCGGTGCCCGCATGACAAGGGTCGGCATGAGATATTCGAACATTGACCCTGACCATGAAATCAACGCCGATCCGCGATCAACCGGCGTAAGGGCTCTGCCCAGCCTGAACCAATGGCGAACAGGAATATCTCCCTTCGCAATGGCGATGAAGCTTGCCAGTCGCGCTTCAGAAGCGAGAAGGTCGTAGCAATTAGTATCGAGTGTCCCATCCGATGCCCGATAGCCAATGGATAGGAGTTGCCGTCCTTTATCGAACAGAAAAGAAAAGTCCATTGCGTTAAACATTTGCTTTGTCCGGTCGGCAATCGCCCGCAAGCGCTGCTCAAGTGATCTTGCCGTCCTGGCGGATCGATGGAGTGCATCAATCAAATCCGGCGGGGATCCTTGCGCCTTCAGTTTGACGATGAGCGCTTCACACCGGTCGGAAAGCTCGCCGAGAGAGGGAACCGCCTGGAGTACATCGAGGAAGTCACGAGGATTGTTTTCTTCTTTTTTCTCACTGAGTATGCGTGCCCAAGGGAGCAGAAGTTCGTAATCACGCTGATGTCCTTTGATCGTCGAACGCACGGCGCTTGACCACATCAGCAGTTCGGGATTGGCGGGGGCGCTTGTCCCATCTCCGCGTTCTTCCAGCAACGTCCCGCAAATATCGGTAAGCGTATCCGCCTGCATTTCCAGCGCGGATAACTGTTGAGCAATTCCCTCCGGCGTCTCTGAAGCGTGTTCAAGGTTGATGGCGATCGAATCTATTGCATGCTGCAATTGTGTTCGCGTAACTGTTTGCGTCCGCCGGTCATCTTTCATCGAAAGGAACGATTCACGTGTAATGTGCAGTGCATCCGTTATGCCCGAGTGCCATTGATTGGGCAACAATGGCCGATCGAGGATTTCGCGACAGGCATTGCCGAGGGCGAGCAAATGTCCCGCAAGATTCCCGCTGTCAACAGAAGAAACATATTTCGATTCGAGTGGGCGAAGGTCGTGTGTGTCGTACCAGTTGTACAAATGTCCGCGGAAGAGTTCAAGTTTGCTCAATGTGGCAAGTGTCGCTTCGAGCCTTTCAATCGTATCAATCGTTCCTATCCAACCAAAATCTCTTGCTGAAATTATTGAGAGAAGATAGAGTCCGATGTTTGTGGGTGATGTTCGAGTTGCGACTACCGGATTGGGTGTCTCTTGAAAATTATCCGGCGGCAGCATGTGATTGGGCATGCCCACAAATGTTTCGAAGAAGCGCCATGTCCGGCGGCCAACGAGACGCAATGCCTGTGCATCGTCCATCGAAAGAGTTTTGGGCGTAGCAAGAAGCGGCGGCAAACTTGCCCACCAGGAAACGACGGGAGATAATATCCAGAGGAGGATAAACGGCAGTGCAATAAGCCGGTAGCCGCTCGCAGTGGATATGAGGAGAATGGCTGCGACGATTGCCAGAATAACGCCGCCCGAAAGACGCCGGTAAAATGTTTTCAGATCGAGGCTGTTGCTCGTTTGGGTTTGGGCGGCGGTCACCCATTCGAGCAGTTTTTTTCTGCTGACGAGAAGACGAAGCAGCGTGCGGATAATAGCATCTCCCATCAGCCACGCCTGATGCGCGAGCATCGTGACGAGAAACCCGACTTGTGAGAACGCGAGAGAAAAATCTCTCATGATTCCGCGGAAGTGGCTTCGCTTGGAAATGCGAAGTCGCCGCGGGAGTAGGCCGTCGAACACCGGCAACAGAGCAGGTATCAGGATCGTTGCAAAAATAAATCCGCTCCATGCTACAGCGGAGGCGAAAGGCAATATCCACCCTGCGAGCAACGCGAGAAACGCTGCCGGCGCAGAGAGAGATCTGCGAAGATTGTCGAGCATCTTCCAGCGGCCGATGAGCGGAACAGCCGAGTGACGCCCCAGAATCCATGGAAGCAACTGCCAGTCTCCTCGTGCCCACCGATGCTGGCGAGCAGCGGCGACATCGTATCGTGGGGGAAATTCTTCAATCACTTCCACGTCTGATGCCAGGCCGGCTCCGGCGAAAATCCCCTCAAGTAAATCGTGACTGAGAATTGCATTCTCTGGAATCCTTCCTTCCAGAGCAGTAAAGAATACATCCACATCATAAATACCTTTGCCGGTGTAAGAACCTTCTCCGAACAAATCTTGATAAACGTCGGAGACGGCAAATGCGTACGGATCCATTCCTGACGGTCCGGAAAAAAGCCGTTGAAAGAATGAACCGGTACGTTCACCGGGTAATGAGGGAGTAACTCGCGGTTGAAGGATTGCATATCCTTCAATAACCCGATGCGTTTTTGAATCCAGGGTCGGCCGGTTGAGAGGATGTTCCATTTTTCCAACCAACCGCCGTGCCGCACCACGCGGCAATCGCGTATCTGCATCAAGAGTAATGACGTAACGGACATTCAATGGAACGGCGTCTGGATTGACAAATGACGTATCCCTTGCTCCGCGCAACAGTCGGTTCAATTCTTCAAGCTTTCCCCGTTTGCGTTCCCAGCCCATCCATTTTTCTTCGCTTGTGTTCCAGAGACGGCGACGATGCAACAGAAAGAACCGGGGCCCATCTATTGCAGGACCATACGTGCGATTCAGCCTATCGATCCCGTCCAGTGCCGTCAGAAGAAGTTTCCTATCCTCAGGCAACGTTTCAGTCGCGGCATCCTTCCAATCCGACAGGAGTGCAAACCGGATATCGCCATCCTGACTGGAGAGATAATGAACTTCAAGGCGTTCGATTTGTTCTTCAATCTCTTCTGGAGTTGTCAGAAGAGTGGGAATAACCACCATTGTCCGGAGTTCCGAAGGAACACCCTCGCGCAATTCCAATCCGGGGAGGGATTTCGGGCTGAATCGTAAAGTGACCCATCGGTTCACCAACGCAACAACGACATCCGATAGAGGGATGACTGCAAGCAACGCGAGAATGACAACTGCGGACCATGTTACGCCGGATTGAGCTAAACCGAGTAATGGGAAGGTGAGAAAGAACGCAACAAGAAATGCAATGGTTGCTATGTAGCCCTGCATACCGGCGCCTGCTGCAGCGCGTTCTATCCAGCCTCTAAGAGGAAATCGATATCCGAGCTTTCTTTCGAGCGCCGGACGGCCTTTCGAAATGAGATAATATCCAGGTTCCTGTTGGCGTCGCACTGTCGGGTCTTCAGGCGAAGTCTGCGAAGCATTTTTAGTCATTTCGATGACCATTGCAGTGACCTCAAGCTCCGGCCGTTTGGAGCCGCGCGCAAGGTCTTCAATTGCATGGCGGTAACGATCACGCGTTGAAAAATCCATCTCGCCGAAAATTCCATTCATGCGTAAACGCGCATCGACCAGACTGACACTTTCAAAAAACTCCGTCCAATCGACCGCCGAGATTAGGCGCATGCTTGTGATCGCGTTGCGCACAGTAACACTCATGGCTGACTGCCGTTGATGCTCTTCACGGACAAGTTCATCGGCAGTTGTGCCTTGGGCCGCCAGATGCTTGTCCAACCAGGGTAGCGCGGGTGTGACTGCGGGGTCTTGATCGCGCAGCCTCTGCACAAGCTGAACGGCAAATGGCCGGGACAGGGGTTTGCGCTCGAATTCCCTCAGCGCTTCAGCAACAGACTCCGGAGTGCGCCCTCCGACACCGAAAAGCCGATCGGCGACTGCATCCGCTTCCTGACGCGCTGCGCGGCTTTTCACGACGCGCTCGGCAACTCTTCGCATATTCTCTACAAGCAGCATACGCAATGTAATTGCAACCGCCCATAGTTCGCCGATCGTTAATGGTTGGACGCGTTGATACGCATGAAGAAAGCGGGCCAGCATCTGCACATCGAACCGGCTGTCCGTGTGGGCAACATACGCCCACGTTATTCCGAACACGCGGGGGTATCCTTTGAGAGGGCCGCCGGCGAGTTTTGGCAGTTGCTTGTAAAATCCGCGGGGGAGATCGTCATGGATTTCACGGATCTGATCTTCAATAACATGGAAATTATCGACCAGCCATTCCGCTGCCGGCGTAATTGCCCTCTCATCGCGTATTGCCTCTGCAATCGCGCGGTAAGCCTTGAGCAATTCTTTTCCGTTCTCGCGCAAGCGTGCGTTCAGTTGCTTGCCACTGCTGGGTTTCCCTGTTACACGTTGTGCGGCTGCGAGTGTCTCCGCGTGCTGCTCAAGACGCTCCACACTGAATATTTCGCTCCGGATCGGTTCGTCGGTATCCTGTGGAAAAGA
>JBKJJX010000366.1:0-12245 GCA_046597825.1 Bacteroidota bacterium
GGTGCGAGGCCTTGCATTTCGAGAACACGCGCAAATTTGTTCTGAATCATCTCGACGCCTTTGTAAAAGGAATCAGAGTCCTTGGAATCAGCACCGGCCTTCATCGATCTGACAAAATCATTGAGAATCGGAAGGAGGGAAAGAATTAATCCCTCGTTTGCATTCCGTATAAAACCGCCGATTTCCGATTCCGTCCGCCGCTTATAGTTTTCGAACTCTGCAGCCTTTCTCAAAAACATATCCTTGTTCGAATTGGCAAGTTTCTGCAACTCATCTACCTTCTTGCGGAGCTCGTCAAGTTCGGATGGGGCTTCAGGTTGAACTGTTGCCTCATCTTTTAGATCCATTGACTCCGCCTGTTCCGCACTTGCTTTTATTTCGTCAGCCATTATGATTTGTAAGTTGTTGAAAACATATTTGAAATTGTTTGTGCGACATAATCTACAAGAGGAATTGTCCGGGCGTAATTCATTCTCGTCGGCCCGATTACTCCGACCGAGCCGGTGACGTTCCCCACGGAATACGTTGCTGTTATGACGCTGTAATCTTTGAGCTTCTCATCTTCGTTTTCCTGGCCGATTGTAACCTTCAGTCCCTCGGGATGCGCATTTTTTTCCAGGACGTGGATGATGATTTCTTCGTTGTTGATAAGTTCAATAACGCTTCGAAAATTCTTCGGATTGTCAAACTCGGGATGCTCCACAAGTGAATCGGCCCCTGAAATATGAATCTTGTCGGCCTTATTGGGAACGAAAAGCTTATCCACGGACTCGATGAATAGACGGATCAATCCGCTTTCATCTGCCTGTGCGTCGCGCACCCTGTCCGCAAACGATTCCCGGATTTGATCCATTGTCAGTCCGGATAGTCGTTCGTTCAAAAATCTGGCGAGATCGTCAAGCTTTTCGCGTGGAATTTCACTCTCAACATCCATCATCAGCGTGCGGACCAGTCCGCGTTGAATGGAGATTATCACCATCAACCGCGTGCTGTTAATCTGAACCAATTCCAGCTTTTCGAAAATCCCCCGACGCAAATAGGGAGACGTGACGACACACAGTTGATGGGATATCTTGCTGAGAAGTTTTGACGATTGTTTGAGAATCTCTTCTTCTATGTCGACCGCACTCAGATTGTTTAGTATCTGTGATTGATCTGTCTCCGACACTGTTTCCTTTTGCATCAAGGAATTCAAATAAAACCTGTATCCCATATCTGTTGGAACTCTACCTGCGGATGTGTGGGGATGGTTTATGTAACCCAGATATTCCAGATCGGACATGACATTACGGATTGTTGCAGCACTCAATCCCAGTTCAGCTTCGTGAAGGCGGGAAATATAACGGGAACCGACAGGAACTGCCGATTCAATAAAATCGTGAACCACATGGCGTAAAACTGTGCGTTCCCTATCTGTTAAGTCTACAGCCATTTCCCTCAGTTTTCAGAAAAGTGACAAAAATACTAAGAAATTATACGCATTCTGCGAATTTTAGTCAAGGTAGGGTTTAGAACCCCCAAAGGAGGGATTGATCGATACGAGGATGGGTCTCGGGGGAGATGGTAGTGTTTTTTACATCAACCTATTTCGTTTCCCGCTCTAACCTGTCGGCTTCACATTGATGCAATTGAGGCACGATATGTTTCTCGTAACACTCAGGGCAGTAGCCATGAGAGAATTCCGCCTCCGACCGCTTTGCGATGTATCCTTCAATCCGCTGCCAGGTATTATTTTCGTCGCGTATATTTTTGCAGTAGGCGCAAATTGTGAGAAGGCCTTCAAGTTGTTTGACATCTGTGCGAAGGGCGAGCATCCGGTCTGCAACGCGCAGACGAACCGTGAGTTCTTCCATGTCCACGGGTTTGTTCAGAAAGTCATCTGCTCCGGCATCCATGCCTTCCAGGTAATTCTTTTTCCCCGTTAATGTTGTTAACATGATTATGCTGACATAGTTTTCCCAATTCCGTGCGCGAATCATCTGGCACAGTTGTATTCCCGAAACCTTCGGCATCATCCAGTCAGTTATGACGAGACGGGGTTGTTCCTTTTGAAATGCAAGCCAACCTTCTTCACCGTCATCAGTTTCAACCACCTGATGCCCCAGCTTTTTGAGTTTGGTCGAAAGCACAAGCCTGGAAATCCGATCATCTTCAACCACGAGAATTTTCATTTCGCCGCCATTGTATGAGAGTATTCTGATTGCAGAACGCTATTTGTTTCAGAAAATAAATTATCAAGTACTTCAAGAACGATTTCAATCCCGGCTAAGTTGTTGCTTTCGCCGCGATCTTCCAACTGCTGACACACTTTTGCCATCCCGATGCATCCAAGTTGTCCGCACATACCTTTTAACCGGTGGGCAACCTGTCGCATGTCTTCGGCATTTTCGGCTTCTGCGGCGGTGTGGAGTTCTTGTATTTCAGCCTTTCTCACAGAGCCAACTTCGGCTACGTCCTCGTTCTTACAAATCCTTCGTACAAAAAAAAACTCATTGAGAGTTGAATGGATATGCTTGTCCCATTCAGCGATTGAATACGTTAACTGACACGTTCCGGGAAAATCTTTTTCTGAATTGAACACTCTAATGACCAAAACTAAAACAATGACTCCGCATGATCGCATTCTTACTGCTATGCGGCTCGGCATGCCCGATCGGGTTCCGGTAATGCCCGACATTTCCAATATGGTTCCCGCCCGGCTAACCGGTAAACCGTTTTGGAACATTTATTTCCACAACGATCCCCCACTTGATGAGGCATACCTTGGTGCTGTCGATTACTACGGCATTGATGGTTGGTACATCTACGACAATGCAACAATGTTTGAGCAGCCTACTTGGAACCAAAGAATCATCGAGCAGAATGAAAGTGTGCTCAAGGTGGAACGTTGGATTGATACACCGTTTGGCCGCTTGAACGAAATCACCGGCTATCCTGTTGCAGATTCGCCGTGGCCGATAGAAGGGATGATCAAAGACGTTGCCACCGACTTTCCGAAGTTGCAATGGTATATGCAGCAGCGATCATATGAGAGTCTTTTCAAGAATCGAAGCAAAATTGGTGACCGGGGAATCTTTGGAGTTGCGATAGAGACATTCATGGGGTTCTGGGTGTGGGCACGACACGGCGGCGCAATGCAGGCAATTTTTGATTTGTCGGAGGAGCCCGATCGTATGCGTCAGGTTCATGATTTCTACCTTTCCTTCGCGCTGGATGCAGCACAACAGATCGTCGTCCAGCAACCGGATGAAATTCTGCTGGCAGGATCATCATCTTCGTTGAGCCTTAGCTCTCCGAAGATCTACAAGCAATACGATCTTCCGATAATCAAAGCCGTGTCTGCAACCTGCAAGAAGGCGGGTATCATCTGCCATCAGCATACGTGCGGGAAATCCCGATCGCTTGTGGAAATCAACTATGCTGAAACAGATGTCAATGTTATGGAACCGCTCGAACGTCCGCCCGGTGGTGATGTTGATCTTGCTGAAGTAAAACGCCGGTTCGGTGACAAGTTCTGTTTGAAGGGAAATGTGAATACATTTGAAACAATGATGAACGGCTCCGTTCAGGACGTTGAGAATGAGGCAAGGGCATGCATTGCGGCGGCTGCACGTGGTGGCGGATTTATCCTCGCGACCGGCGATCAATGTGGACGCGACACGCCCGATGAAAATATCCTTGCACTTGTAGAAGTGGCAAAAAAATACGGAAGATACGGGTTGGATCTTTTGACCGATTGATTATTATTCCATGAAACTATTGCAGTCTCAAAAATTATACGACGGCGATTCGCCTCTCGAAAAATGATGACCTCACGCGAACGATGGCTATCGCTGTTTGCCGGCGAGAGACCTGACCGTATTCCAACGGATTATTGGGCGACTGACGAGGTCACAGTGCGTCTCCAACACGATCTCACCTGCAGCGATGTAGAAGAGCTTTACTGCAAACTTCACATTGACGGACTCATCAGCATCAATCCGCCACGAATCCGTAATCATCACCCGGATGACACTGAAGCGGACATCTGGGGAATCCGGAAGGAGGTGATGCACTACGGTTCAGGATCGTATAACGAGTTTGGTAACCATCCGCTGGCGAGCGCACAGATGGTGGAAGACGTCGATGCATTTGCGTGGCCAACGTCGGAGAACCACGACTTCGAAGCGTACCGTCTCATGATGCGAAATGCACCCCGGCATCGCATCATCCGGTCAGGTGAGTTTGAACCATTCCTGATTTACTGTGCGATGAGAGGAATGGAGCAGGCGATGATGGATCTTCTTGTCGAACCCGATATCGCCATGGCCGCTCTGAACCACATCTTTGATTATTATTATGACCTGAACCAGCGTACCTACGAAATCGGAAAAGGCCGGATTGATGTCACCTACGTTGCCGAGGATTTGGGAAGCCAGACACAATTGCTTATGAGTGTCCCGCTTATCCGGAAATTCATTCTTCCTAATCAAAAGCGAATGGCTGATCTGGCACGCAGTTATGGCATCCACATTTTCTACCACACTGACGGGGCTGTCCGCGACATCATCCCGGATCTGATCGAAGTTACCGGAATCGAACTGCTCAACCCGATTCAATGGCGTTGCCCCGGGATGGAGCGTGATGTGCTTGTCCGCGACTTTGGGAAGAAGATTGTTTTCCACGGCGCGATGGACAACCAGCAGACGCTCCCCTTCGGAACCACCGATGACGTTCGAGAGGAGGTGCTGGACAACATCGCAATTTTTTCTGGAGCCCGATGGATCTGCGCCCCTTGTCATAATATCCAACCTGTTACACCGACCGCGAACATTGTTACAATGTACGAGACAATTCACCAATACGGCGCATCATAATGATGTTCCGGCGCATTCATTTCTAGCAAAGGGCACGACCTATGGATGACTTCAAGCAATTGTATGAAGCAATACTGAATGGCAATGCTAAGATCTCGAAAGAAGTAACCCAACAAGCACTCGATAAGAACGCCGATCCGCAAATGTTGGTTCAGGATTATATGATTCCGGCAATGAACGAGGTTGGTCGCCTGTATGAAGCCAATGAGTACTTTGTTCCCGAATTGTTGATCGCTGCCCGGGCAATGAAAGCGTCGTTGGAACTCATCCGTCCGCTTCTGGTGAAGCAGGGCGCTCAACCCACCGGTCGCGTTGTAATCGGAACGGTGAAAGGCGATCTCCACGACATTGGGAAGAACCTTGTCGCGGCAATGTTGGAAGGATCGGGATTCGAAGTAATCGATCTCGGTGTGGACGTTTCTCCGGAAAAGTTCACGACTGCCGCAATGGAAAGCAATGCATCGCTTGTCGCAATGTCCGCGCTGTTAACGACGACGATGGGGTCGATGAAATCAACGATCGAAGCATTGAGGTCTGCGGGCGTACGCGACAAAGTCAAAATCATGATCGGCGGCGCGCCAATCACCCAGAAATATGCCGATGCAATTGGTGCAGACGGATACAGCAGCAACGCTAACTCTGCCGTGGCACTCGCCCGGAAATTTGCCGGCATTCAATAAAAGCAATGCACCAGACGTTGCGACATATTCTTTCCTCCCGACCCGTCGTATGCGATGGCGGATGGGGCACACAATTGCAGGCGGCCGGCTTGAGTGGCGGAGAATGTCCCGACAGCTGGAACTTGTCACATCCTGAAGATGTACAACACGTTGCGCGTCAGTATGTGGAAGCGGGAAGTACAATCATTCTAACCAACACGTTTCGCGGAAACCGGATTGCGTTGAAATCATACGGCCTTGCCGGTCAATTCATGCGCATTAACGAGAGCGGCGTGAGTCTCTCACGAGCGGCAGCTCAGAATTCAGCAACTGTTTTTGCATCCATGGGTCCGACGGGAAAACTCCTCATGACGGGCGACATTACTGAGGATGAAGTTTTCATGGCATTCTCCGAGCAAGCAAAGATCCTTGCCTCAGTTGGTGCGGCAGCACTTGTTCTGGAAACGTTCAGCGATCTTACTGAATTGACCATCGCTATCGCGGCCGCAAAGGAAACGGGCTTGCCGGTGATTGCGTCGATGGCGTATGATTCCGGTAAAGAGCATGATCGGACGATGATGGGGACAACGCCTGAAGATGCAACAAGGGCGATAGCTGATGCCGGCGCCGATGTGATCGGTGCGAACTGCGGAACTGGCATCGAAGCATATATTCCCATCTGTTCGCGCCTTTGCCGCTCGACGACCCTTCCTGTGTGGGTAAAGCCAAATGCCGGCTTGCCTGAAATGACGGAAGGTCGGACAGTCTATAAACAGACTGCAAAAGAATTCGCACGACACGCTGTGGCACTTCGTGATGCCGGGGCGTCCTTTATCGGTGGTTGCTGCGGTACAACGCCGGAATTCATTCATGAACTCCGCAACGTCTTCAAGACATGAATCCATCTTCCCAAAAGTTCAAGCTCATCAGCTGCGAAGTATTCTACCGTGAGATGTGTGAAGCCATCGCTCATTCTCCTCACCAGATTGACATCGAGTTCCTCCCAAAAGGGCTCCACGATATCGGGTGTATTGGTATGTGCGCCCGGCTGCAGAGTGCTGTAGATGCTGTCGACGCAAGTCGGTACGATGCAATCCTACTGGGATATGCCTTGTGCAATAATGGCATCGTCGGGTTGCGGGCGCCATCCATTCCACTCGTCATTGCCCGAGGCCACGACTGTATGACTCTGTTCTTCGGAAGCAGAGATCGTTATCTGCAATACTTTAACGATCACCCCGGGACGTACTTTCTAACGAGCGGATGGATTGAAAGAGGTTCGGATGCGGGAGAGCTAAATCAGATTTCGATTCAGCATACGACTGGCATTGACAAGACCTACGAAGAGTTGGTGCAGAAATACGGTGAAGATAACGCAAAGTTTATTTATGAACAGTTGAATCAGACAAAACATTACAAGAGAATTACCTTTATCAGGATGGGTAGCGAACCGAACGACAGTTTCCGTGTTCACGCGGAGCGCCGCGCTGCTGACAACCAATGGAAATTCGATCAGGTGGACGGAGATATGACGATGATCAGTCGGCTCGTGAACGGCAATTGGGATGATGCTGAATTTCTTGTGGTTCCGCCCGGATGGCAAATCGCCGCGAGGTATGACGATGGGATAATCGCGGCAGAACGGGTCGAGAAGTGAGTTCAGCGATACATATCCGTCTCGTTCCGCTTGGTGCAGATCTTCGCGTCAATGTTGACACTCCTCTTCACGATATTCTCTTCCAGCATGGAGTAGAGTTTCCCTGCGGTGGAGAAGGCCACTGCAAGGGATGCCGCGTTCAGATTCTTGAAGGAACCCTGCCGATCACAGACGAAGAACGTCATCTACTCACTGAAGTAGAGCTGCTCGCGGGGTGGAGATTTTCGTGCCGGCATACTGCACAGGCAGACCTTACCCTCCACGTTGCCCAGTGGGAGTCCGCTATTCTCGCCGACAATTCTCGCTTCTCTTTCATTCCCAGGGCAGGCCTCGGTATCGCGGTTGACATCGGTTCGACAACTCTCGTAGCACAATTGATTGATCTCAGCACCGGAACAATTAGGGCCGTCAACACAGCCCTCAACCACCAGGCGCGTCACGGTGCAGACGTCATGAGCCGAGTTGGATATGGCGTCACTCCGGCCGGGCGGAAAACGTTGGTTAATCTCATTCGGCAGCAAGTCCGAACGATAATCGAAAAACTCCTCGAGACTTCAGTCTCTGCCAGCGATGAACTTACTGATATCGTCCTCGTCGGAAATACGGTCATGCATCATCTGTTTTGTGATTTTGATCTCGAGCCTCTTTCGCGATATCCATTTACCTCTCCGCATCTCGGCGGGTGGGAAGGAACCCCGGGGGAACTTGGTTGGGAGATAGCGTCGCGAGCACGGGTCCGAGTTCTTCCCTGCATCGGCGGTTTTGTCGGAAGCGATATACTTGCCGGTATCATTGCAACAAGAATTCACGAGAGTGAAAAGCTTACTGGCTTGATCGACCTCGGCACCAATGGCGAGATTGTCATCGGGAATAGGGAGCGGTTGATCTGCTGCTCGACTGCCGCGGGTCCGGCGTTTGAAGGTGCACGTATTGCAATGGGCATGAGGGCCGCAACCGGCGCCATCTCACGGGTTGAAATAAGGGACGGACAGCTGCAGGCACAAATCCTCGGTGAAGGGAGTACCGCTCGCGGAATCTGCGGGAGCGGACTTGTAGATGCGGTCGCGTGTGCCTTGGATCTGGAACTTGTGCAGCCGAACGGGAGGATACCCAAACCTCCTCACACATTGCAACTCACGGACCCAGTCCATCTTACACAAACAGACATCAGGGAACTTCAGCTGGCAAAGGGGGCGATTGCTGCTGGTATCAATATTCTTCTTCGGGAGTTCGGCGCATCGGTCGATGACATCGACCGCGTGCATCTTGCTGGTGCATTCGGTAATTATATCTCTGTCGCCAGTGCCCGCCGTATTGGCCTTCTTCATTTCCCCGCGGATCGAATCCATCCTGCAGGTAACACCGCGCTTCTCGGTGCAAAGGTCGCTCTCTTTAGCGATACAGAATCCGTGGACGCACTTGCCCGTCGAATTTCTCACGTGGGTTTGAGTTCTCATCCACAGTTTCAGGACATCTACGTTGAGGAGATGACCTTCCCCCGTATTATGATGTGACGCAATGGGTAGACTCTCTCAGGAAATATTCCACTCATCACGCCGGATACCGATGCCCCTGGTCTCACTGCCGGGAGCAAAGTTGATTTACCGCGCGACCCGTGATCTTTTTGGGGATGCGGAACATCAATCTCAGTCGCAATTAGCTCTCAGAGAAACGTTGAACACAACCATACTGATGACAGCGATGGATCTGAGTGTGGAGGCGGAAGCTTTCGGGGCGCATGTGCGCAGAGAAGAAGACGAAGTCCCGACCATTACCGGGCGGCTCGTGAGCTCGCGGGATGAGATCTATAACCTCGGCATTCCTGCGATCGGGGGCGGCCGTACTGGGACATACTTGGAAACCGCACGGAAGCTGTCGTCCGCACCAGGCCACCATATTGTCCTCGGCTGCATGATAGGTCCCTTCTCGCTCGCAGGTCGTCTTTTCGGTGTCAGCGAGACACTGGAAGCAACCGCATTGGAGCCGGAATGGATCTGCATCTTGCTTGAGAAGACGACATCCTTTCTCATCGACTACGCACGGGCATTCAAGGAAATAGGCGCAAGCGGTATCATCATTGCGGAACCAACGGCCGGACTTCTCTCGCCACGATCACTCGTGACATTCTCTTCGGAATCTGTTAGAAGAATTACCAAGGCAGTTCAGGACGCGTCATTCGATGTAATACTCCACAACTGCGGAGCGACGCTTTCACATCTTGCGGGCACCTTGGAAGCAGAAGCGGCGATATATCATTTCGGAAAACCGATGGATATCGTGGAAGCTCTTACGCGTGTGCAGGATCGTGATATCATTCTGTCAGGTAATCTCGATCCGTCCGGCGTTTTCCGGAGTGGAACACAAGAGGACGTTCGGAGTGCCACAAGGGAACTGATGCGGCGGACGAGCACGCTGAAAAATTTTGTCCCCTCGTCGGGATGTGATCTCCCCACCGATGTTCCGCTTGAAAACATCCGTGCATTTCTGGATGCCGTCGAGCAAGGCAACCCCTGATCTCCGTTCAGTAGACGCCTAACGCTTTCGCAGTTTCATAGAGTGCGAGAACATTTTCCGTTGGCGAGTTATCCTGCAGATCATGTGTGGGCGCGATGCAGTACCCTCCTCCCGGCATCATGATCTCAAGGGTTTTCTTCACATACTCTACAGTTTCTGCGACCGTACCGTAGGCAACAGGACCGGCGGTGCTGATGCAACCGTGAAAGGCAAGCCTGCCGCCGAAACGCTTCTTTAGATAGTCCGGTGACATGTCCTTTGCTTCAGGTTGAAGTGTATCCACCGCATCGATTCCCATCTCAATAAAATCTTCGAACGCCCAACTGCTTGAACCGCAGGAATGAATGATCACCGGAAGACCGTAACTCTTTGCCAAGTCGACAAATTTCTGATGCCTCGGACGAATATGTTTGCGGTAGAGGTCCAGTCCGATAGTGGGCCCCCGTTGTGTTCCCAAATCTTCACCAAGCCATACGAAATCGATCAGCCCTTTTGCTTTCTCGAGCGAACGGCTCATTACCTCGAGCTGAACGTTCAGTCTCCTGTCGATCAGTTTGAGTCCGGCCGGATCATCCGTGACAAGGTCAACCAACACTTGCTCCATCGTCCTGATCATCCCGGCACTGTTGATGATGTCGCCGAGTCCGGGATTTCCGTAAAAGACACCGTAGTCGCGAAATTTTCCGCACGAGTTAAGCAAGAGGTCGTAATCAAAATCGTCCAGCGACGGCATCGGCCATTTGTCAATGATCTCCTCATCGGAATCGCGCAAAGGGAAATCACAATAATCCCAGTATCCACCGGATTCGTGTTCAACCCATCGCGTACGGATCCCGAACATATCGATTCGGCGTCCGGGAATGTTCTCATGAAGGGCAGGCCCGACATACGGGGACTCTACTTCGCGGAAATCCACACCGAGGGTTCTGCGTAATCCTTCTGTATCATTGGCGGCCAGTCCGTAATGGTCTTTCAGGCGCCGATCGATACCGGGGTTCGCCAAATAATTCACAGGCACCCTGTCGGGTTGTTGTCGTGCAAGCGCTGTGAGAACCCGTTCTTTTGATTTCATCATATTTGCTGAACCTCACACTATTGCGGTCGTGTTCGCAAGCGTCCCGCGTATGGCAAGAGCCCGATCGAAAATTTCTTCTTTGCTCACTCCCGCTTCTGTAAACAGCGCGAAGATATTCTCGTCTGGTGTTTCCGGAGGAATGGTATGGGATGCAGCGAGGATATATCCACCCCCGTCAGTTGTCATGCCTTGAAGAAGACGAGCAGTCGTTTTCCGTACTTCGTTAACGGTTCCGTGTGGTAGAAGATCAACTGTATCCACTCCACCCATAAATGCAAGATCGTGTCCGAATTCTTTCTTGAGTTCCAACGGATCCATCCCGGGACAATTGGATTGAATGGGATTGAGAACATCGATCCCCATTTCGATCAGGTCTGGAATAATCGGTCGCAACGATCCGCAGCAATGGTGCGCGAGCCATAAATCTGCGGCCTTGCCGACGTTGAAAATCCGTTGGAGCTCGGGTTTGATTTGATCGCGCCACATAGAAGGACTCATCATCATCGAATCCTGACCGGCAACATCATCACCCGTCCAAAGCCAATCCAAGGGAAATCGCTTGCACACCTGCCCGGCTAATGTGATTGAAAAATCCGCAGATCGCCTGAACATCTCGCGGGTCAGCTCATCGTCAGACGCCATGTCGGCTAAAGCATTGCCCATGCCCCGGAGCCGGAAGTACATTTCGAAGACGCACGGCGAGATGTCACATCCGATGAAACAGGTCGTTGCATCTTTCAGCACAGGTGTCATCTGGTTCAGAAGTTCTTCAACGTGGTCGTAGGGAAAACGGTAGGTGAGGATCTGATCACGCTCAGCGTTTTCAAGAGGAAATCCCGCGATTTGGTTGAACCTGTCAACTCTCCTCCAGTGGATTCCCCAAAAATCGGTGTGTTCGTCTCCTTCATTCTCATGTACAATTCCTTCCATCGCATGATTGTTGTTCACCCAGGTCTGCCGGATGTCGTTTCCCATTGCTTCCCCAACAAATGAGGGCGGTATTTCGAGAAGTGATGCAAGGCGACGTGTCGTGTCCAGATGGAACCATATAAAAATCGGCACACGATCAACGGGCTTTCGACTAAGGGCGGCGTGGACGCGTTCTTTGGATGTCATGGAGAAATGCCTGATTGAGAAGGTTTATTTTCACGAGTGGGGCAATCGATAATGTACTTAATCTACTTCAGCTATTAACGATTGTCAAGCAAACACGCAGTTGGGCGGCAATTCGCAAACGAGTTACCTTGGTTATGTTCCGATTGCGTATAAATGGGAAGCCCATTCTTTTACATTGATAATTGGCGGGACGAGTAGTAAATTCAGTCAACCCCTCTATCCAAGTTAATGTGTAAAGCGACCAGTGAGTAGATTTCAACCGGCCGCTTTTCAAACGTTTCCCCCTTCATCTTCAGTTCTTTCTCTCAATCCAGTATCTACCGCTCCACTTCCCGCGAGGGGGAATTAATTTTTTACGCCCGCACTGG
>JBKJJX010000110.1:0-3710 GCA_046597825.1 Bacteroidota bacterium
TTGCCGATCTTGTCTTGCGAAAGGTAAGCGCATGAGCGGAAAGGTAGTCATCATCGGCGGGGGAATTTCGGGCTTGACTGCCGCGTGGTGGTTGCACAAAATGGGCTCGGATGTAACAGTCTTGGAAAAGGATCAGACTGTTGGAGGAACGATCCACTCAGTTCGTGAAGGCGGCTGGCTGGCCGAAACCGGGCCGAACAGTGCACTTGAAACGACTCCACTGTTCAATGAAATGTTTGAGGGATTGGGAATCACAAGCGAGCGCCTATATGCTGATGACCGTTCGAACAAACGATACATTCTTCGCGAGGGAAGGCTTCATCCGCTGCCAATGTCGGCGGGCTCGTTCTTAAGCAGTTCGTTGTGGACAGTGGCAGGAAAACTCCGGCTGCTCAAAGAACCATTTGTCGGCCGGAGTGAGAAGGATGAAACGATAGCAGAATTTGTTGAGCACAGACTCGGCAAAGAATTTCTTGACTACGCAATAAATCCATTTGTTGCCGGTGTCTATGCGGGGAACCCGGAGCAGTTGAGTGTGCGTGCCGCATTTCCGAAATTGTATGCGCTTGAACAAAAGTACGGCGGACTCGTAAAGGGAATGGTCAAAGGAAGACGTGAACGGAAACAGCGATCTGAAAAGGCAAAAGATCGTGCGAAAATGTTTTCGTTCAAAGGTGGAATGGCAGCTTTCCCTGAGGCGATTGCCGCAGCGTTGGGCGATAAAATTATTCCCGGATGCGATGTTGAATCTCTTGAGCAGGGCGATCAATATAAAGTGATGTATTCGAAATCCGGAAGACAGCTTGAATGTAGCGCCGACGTCGTGATTTGTGCTGCGCCGGCGTTCGTGACGAGCCGGATAGTGCATTCGTTATCGGCTTCCCTCCCCCCTTCCCTCAACAGAATAGTTTATCCACCCGTGACTGAAGTATTTCTCGGGTTCAGTGCTGATCAAATCAACCGTCCACTGGATGGATTTGGTTTTCTTGTCCCGGCGGTTGAGAAAAGGAAAATCCTCGGGACACTTTGGTCGTCGTCTCTTTTTCCACATCGGGCGCCGGAAGGCCATGTCGCGCTAACGACTTTTGTTGGCGGATCGCGTCAGCCGGAGTTATCCGGATTGCAGGATGATGAAATCGTCAGAATGGTGACGGAAGAACTTGGATCTATTATGGGTGTGGCGGGCGTGCCGGTATTCTCAAAAATCATTCGCTGGCAAAAGGCAATCCCCCAATACAATCTGGGTCACGACGTGATTGTGAAAGAGATCGAAAAGTGTGAAGTGGAAAACCCAGGATTGTTTTTTTGCAGCAACTTCAGGGGCGGAATTGCGGTGGGGGATTGTGTTATGAGCGGAAAAAAGACTGCGGACAGGATTGTAGAGTATCTTGCTTCAAAAGCGACTGTTGATATGAGAGCAGCTGTATAACGAACTTATTGCAGGAGGAACAGTATGGAAACGTTGAATAGGATAGAAACTCTGCCGTTCAAACGCTTTCGCCGGACACGGATGACGGAGGCTCTGCGCTCGATGGTGCGCGAGACGGAATTATCGAAAAACGATTTTATCTATCCGCTCTTTGTTGTCGAAGGAAAAGATTTCAAAAAGGAAATCTCTTCCATGCCCGGCGTGTTCCAGATGTCCGTGGAACACATTGTTCGTGAGTGTGCAGATGTGAAGAAGCTTGGAATTCCCGCCGTCATTCTTTTCGGCATCCCGAAGGAGAAGGACGAAGTGGGTTCGGGCGCATACGATGAACTGGGCGTAATACAGCAGGCGATTCGCGCAATCAAACGTGAAGTGCCGGAGCTTGTCGTCATCACAGATGTTTGCCTGTGCGAATATACATCGCACGGACACTGCGGCGTTGTGCGCGGGAATGAAATCATCAACGATGAATCAATTGAATTGCTCGCCAGGGAAGCATTGACTCATGCCCAGGCCGGTGCCGATATGGTAGCGCCTTCTGATATGTTTGATGGAAGGGTGAAGTCGATCCGTTCTATTCTCGACGAAAACGGATTCACAAATCTGCCCATTATGTCGTATGCCGCAAAGTATGCGTCCGGTTTTTACGGGCCGTTCCGCGAGGCTGCCGAAAGCACGCCGCAGTTCGGCGACCGCCGCTCGCATCAGATGGATCCGGCGAACTCCAACGAGGCGCTGCGGGAAGTTGAACAGGATATTCTCGAAGGCGCCGATATCGTCATGGTCAAACCTGCCACGCCGTATCTTGATATCATCCGGCGCGTGAAAGATACATTCGGACTTCCAACGGCCGCATACAACGTGAGCGGCGAGTATGCGATGGTAAAGGCGGCGGCACAACGCGGCTGGATCGATGGTGAGCGCGTGATGATGGAAATGCTCACCGGGATTAAACGTGCAGGCGCAGATTTGATCTTGACATACTTCGCAAAAGAAGCATCCATCTACATTGACAAACACCGTTAAACTAAACAATCGTGAAAACTGAAAGATCAGATCAACTTTTCGAGCGAGCCAGAAAATCAATTCCCGGAGGAGTGAACTCTCCCGTTCGTGCATTCAGATCAGTCGGGCGTAATCCTCTCTTCATTGCAAAAAGCGCCGGTGCAAAACTCTGGGATGTCGATGGAAACGAATTCGTTGATTACGTCGGTACATGGGGACCGGCAATTCTGGGTCATGCTCATCCCCGCGTGATTGAAGCAATTAAGAAAGCGGCAATGGATGGCACAAGTTTCGGCGCACCAACCGAGCTTGAGGTGAGGATGGCGGAATTGATTTGCCGGCTTGTCCCATCTATCGAGATGGTTCGCATGGTAAACTCCGGCACCGAAGCTACGATGAGTGCCATCCGGCTTGCACGGGCCTTCACGGGACGGGAGAAGATTATCAAGTTCGAGGGATGCTATCACGGGCATGGTGATTCTTTTCTTATTAAGGCTGGTTCGGGTGCCATGACGTTCGGAGTGCCGGACAGTCCGGGCGTTCCTCCCGGAATTGCGGCGTTAACTCTTACTGCGGCATTCAATTCTCTTGAGTCTGTTTCCCGACTTGTTGATGAGAATAAGGATCAGATTGCCGCAATCATTGTTGAGCCTGTGGTTGGCAACATGGGGTGCGTGCCTCCGTTGAAAGGGTTCCTGGAGGGCTTACGTTCTCTTTGCTCGAAGGAAAAGATTATTCTGATTTTCGATGAGGTGATGACCGGATTCCGGCTGGCAATTGGCGGAGCGCAAGAACTCTACAACATCAAACCTGATCTGTCAACGTTTGGAAAGATCATTGGCGGCGGCCTGCCCGTGGGTGCGTATGGCGGAAGGAAAGACATAATGGAGATGGTCTCTCCGAGCGGACCCATGTATCAGGCAGGAACCCTTTCCGGTAACCCACTTGCAATGACTGCGGGATATGAATCACTTTCGATCATACTCGAACAAAAAGACTTCTATTCTGATCTTGAAAAAAAAACCCGTGAGCTTGCAGATGGAATCGCAGCGAATGTGAAAGCGTTGGCAGTGCCGGTAACAGTCAATCGTGTCGGTTCAATGTCGACATTGTTTTTTACGCCGACGCCGGTAACGGATTATCAAACAGCACTTACATCAGACACAAAGAAATTCAGCATCTATTTTGCTTCAATGTTAGAGCAGGGAATTTATTTGGCGCCTTCCCAGTTCGAAGCAGGGTTTGTCTCAATAGCACACACGTCTGAAAATATTGA
>JBKJJX010000151.1:0-3914 GCA_046597825.1 Bacteroidota bacterium
TGGATGAGCTGAAAACCTGTACGTGCAAACACCCCCGCGGAGCCACCGAAGTGAAAGCATACGTGCAAGCAAAAATATCGGAAGCAAAATTCACGGTCGCACAAATCACGGATGACATTGAGACAAAATATGGAGGCAGAAAATTCTAATTCCACTCAATTAGACGATTTTGAATTCGGGTAAAGAAAGCATAAAGGAGAAATCATCATGAGTAACTTCTGTTCACACTGCGGAAAAGAGATAATGCCGAACGCAGAGTTCTGTACGCACTGCGGCACATCGCTCACGGGAAGAAACCCGTGCGCAAAGAATGGCAAGACAAACGCGAGAAAGTGCTTCGGCAAAGCAATCCTCGCCCAAAACGCTGGATGAAATCCGCGACAATTGCCGCCCTCTTTGTGGCTGCATTTATTTGGGTGTATGTGAATTTACCGGAAGGAGGCAATCCCATTGTCAAGGCACAACCCGTTGTCGCTGAACCAGTGAAGTATTCTATTGCTGGACGGTGTCAGGTGTCTTTGACGTGCGAGATTTGAACGAGTCTTGATGGTCCGAATCATCTTCGCGTCGTTTCGTTTGGGAAGAAATCGCCGATGCGACGCTCAAATCGGTGCCTGTTCGGATCGGATGCGTTTTGAAAGCAGGAAGGACTTGCGGAATCGGCCTTTAGAGGTCACATAGTTGCTCGCTAAATTCACGAATTGGCGGCACGACTCTTACATATATATACTAAGGAATTTAATTTTTTCAATAAACCATCTCTCCATAACATATTAGTAAAGTTGAACCTTCAATTACTTTCGTCTTGGTAACTGTTCTGGGACGAGGATGATTTTCTCTTTGCCACTGAACAGCGGCCATTCTGATGGGGCTACAAGTCAATCCCAATCTCTTCAAAGAGTGAAAATTCAGCGCCCTTCTGTGTTGTAACGCCACTGGAGGGAGCCCTACAGGGCCCACTCGGAACAGCCCTGCTGAAGTGATTCGGCGGGGCTGTTCTGCTTTTGTCCGGCTACCGATCACTCTTCGACTACCATCGTTGTAAATCTCTCCTTTCGATTGAAATTCTTACAAAGCTTGGAAACCACATACCTCTCAATTTGACGGGTTTTTTGCCAATCCATTAGTTGGCGTAACCTTTGATTGAACTCATATCACGAACGTAAACCCAACACTAATAAAGAAAATAAAATGAAAATCCTGCTCGTAGACGATAATGTCGATTTCCTGAATGTTCTTGAAGAACTCCTCAAGGGTCATGGGTATACGCCAATTGTGGCTCAAGATGGGAAACAGGCCCGGGAAATTCTTGAAGAGCAGGAGGTTGATGTCATTATCTCGGATGTATTTATGCCTACTCTGGACGGCCTTCGCTTCCATAGTTACGTTCGGGAATTTCTGGGGCAGAAGGACATTCCGTTCATCTTCATGTCCGGGTACGATGACTCATTTAGCCGGGAAGCTCTCGAAGATTCAAACGTGGATTTCTTTTTGAGCAAGGGTTCTCCAATAGGAGACATTGTTGCAACATTAGAAAACATTAAAGCGTCCACCGAAGCGTAAGTGATAATATGGCACTCACGACAAGCAGTTTAAATCCGAATCTAAAATTCGATGGCATGCCGCAGCAGAAGCGGTATAGATCTGCATTTCTCGAACATCTTGTTCGCAATCGGATAATTACCGACAAGATCGCGCAGGAATCGTTTGTATTCATGCAGGATCAAAAAGGAGCTGATAAGAAGCGCGTTCTTGACGTCCTTGCTGGTGATTTTGCTATTTCACGGGATGTGCTGGCGCTAGAGCTTGCACAGTTTTATTCGTTCAGGATCATCGATATTCACGAACGCAGTCTTCGAAGGCTGGATAATCAGACAATAATGAAACTGGTGGAGGGGCTTGCAGGACCCACGTACCGGCTCGCAATGCGTCACAAAGTTCTCCCATTCGAAACCGCAGACGGACAGTCGACCAAGCTTTTAGTCGTAACGCCGAACCCGACAGATAGGGAAGCAAGTGAAGTAGCGCGCTCGTTTCCATATCCGAAGCATGAGATCTGTTATCTCAAGGAAGGAGATTGGGATACATTTTGGCAGCAGATATCCAACGCAAAAAATTCAGTTGCGGCTGAGCACTCGTCCGCGAGCGATGGTTTCGTGGAAGAGAACGATTCTGAACTTGATAGCGCGCTGAATAGTGAAATTGAAAACAGCCAGCTCATTAATCTCGTGAACAACATTTTCAATGATGCGGTACGGGTTGGCGCAAGCGATATTCACATAGTACCAAAATCTTCACGCAGAACAGAGATCAACTTTAGAATCGATGGCGAGCTGACGAATTGGTACAACATCGAAGATACTCGCTCCGAGGCAGTAATTGCCGTCGTGAAAGGGCGAGCTGTCGGACTCGATCGGTTTGAGCGCATGGCGGCCCAGGACGGGCAGGCACAAAAAATCATAGACGATCAGATTTATCGTTTCCGTATTTCCGTTCTTCCCATCTTCTCAAAAGAAATGGGTGGAAAGTTCGAATCAGTTGTGATCCGAATTCTTCGCGATGCTGATTCTGCCGTATCGCTTGAATCAATAGGGTTGGATCCTTATTCGCTCAAAGTATTTACGGAAGCAATCAACAAACCGCACGGCATAGTTATTCTTACCGGCCCCACGGGTAGCGGAAAAAGTACGACACTTGTTGCCGCCCTCCGGTCTGTCATGAATCCGTCTGTGTGTACAATTACTGTTGAGGATCCTGTCGAGTATCTGATTGAAGGTGCGCGCCAGGTAAAGCTGAATTTTAAATTATCATTCGACGATGCGATCCGCGCAATTCTCCGGCACGATCCCGATATCATCATGGTTGGCGAAATCCGTGACCGCGTCACTGCAGATATTGCAATCAAACTTGCAAATACAGGCCACTTGACATTTTCAACCCTTCATACAAACGATGCTGCAAGTGTCGTTTCCCGTTTGTTCAAGATCGGCGTTGAGCCGTTCCTCATTGCGCAAGCGTTGAACATTGTCGTGGCGCAGCGCCTTGTTCGGAAGCTGTGCGATAAATGCAAGCGTCAGGTTCCCAACCTGAGTCACGCAGGATTAGTTAAAGCGGGATACAGGGAAGACCAAATCCGTGACATCACTCTTTTCGAACCGGTGGGCTGCGCGAGTTGCGTTGGCGGTTTTAAAGGCAGGAGAGCGATTCACGAAACTCTTTACATCACTCCTGAAATCCGTGACATCATTATCAACAGCGGCGAGAAGGTTCAAACTGAAGCTATTATCCAGTCCGCCGTGAAGAATGGTATGCGCACGCTTCGCCAGTCCGGACTTGAAGTTGCGCGGCAGGGAGGGACAAGCTTGGACGAGGTAATAGGGGCAACAACGTTCGAGTAGGAAATTTTCGGGCGGAAAAAATTACCCCCGTCAGTTAAAATTTCCGCTCATGGGATTCAGAAATGCTGATTATCGGCTTAATTCGAAAAAAAAGAATTGGCATGCAGGTTGAACAATACAAAACATGAGATTAACCATAAATCAAAAGTAAGTAGTTCGAACACAATCCACTTTACCAACAAATAAAGGAGCAACAATATGGGCCAGCAACAACTTCTTCTAATCATCCTCGGCGTTATCGTCGTAGGGATCGCGGTGGCAGTCGGTATAACGATGTTCCAGGACAACGCGGTATCAGCAAACCGTGATGCAGTGACAAACGACCTCGTGAACCTTGCTTCACGCGCACAGCAATACTATCGTCGTCCCACAGCTCTTGGTGGCGGCGGAAACACCTTTACCGGCCTCACACTCCCGAAGTTGACTTCAAAGCCAACCAACGCAAACGGCAGCTATACCTTGGGAACAGTTGCAGCAACCTCAGTACCGATCACAGGTGTGGGTATTGAAAAAGGA
>JBKJJX010000127.1:0-6257 GCA_046597825.1 Bacteroidota bacterium
CGCTTCGCCCGTTGACGTCGCTGAAAGCATCGGCCCGAAATTATTCCGTGATGATACATCTGTGATCATGACGAGCGCTACGCTGGCAGTGAACAATTCGCTCGATTATTTTCAGCGGCGGATTGGCGGCGTGGGTATCGACGGTTTGATTCTCGATTCGCCGTTCGACCATAACGCACAGATGAAACTCTGCATCTCAACAGATATTCCGGAGCCGGACACCGAAGGTTTCCCGTTCGTGTTGCCCCAGGAAATTTTGCAGAGCATCGATCGCACAAAGGGGAAAGCGCTCGTCCTCTTTACAAGCACCAACCTCATGCGTTCAATGGCTCAGCAGTTGGAAAGCGAACTTGCCTCACGGGGAATCCGGCTGCTTGTGCAGGGACAGGACATGCAGCGCCACGAGCTTCTTCAGGAGTTCAAACGTGATATTCATTCCGTCCTTTTCGGATTGGATAGTTTCTGGCAGGGCATCGATGTGCCCGGGGAGGCGCTTGAGCATGTCATCATCACACGACTTCCTTTCTCCGTTCCGAACCATCCGCTCATTGAAGCGAGGCTTGAGGTTATTGCGCGACGCGGCGGTAACTCGTTTATGGAGTATACACTTCCGGAAGCTGTCTTGAAATTCCGGCAGGGAGTCGGGCGATTGTTGCGCTCAACCGCCGACGTGGGGATTGTAACAATTCTCGATTCGCGTATCTTGAAAAAACGGTATGGCAAGATTTTTATATCGTCTCTCCCTCCTTGTCGTGTCGAGATTACGACATCGGACGGAGAGATTGAATATCTGGTACCCGAAACGTAATTGTTTCCACCCTTGATTTTATTGGTGATTTTTCAATTTTGTATTTGATTTTCATAAGAATAGGGTTATCTTTTTACCGTTTTCAGTTGCCTCGACGAACATGCTCGACCTTAACTAATTCAACCCCCAACAATCTCAAGGAGACACATGGCTAAATCAATGTCCAAGTCGGCTATCATGGCGCACTTTGCGGATAAGTTCGGCATGAAGCGCAAAGAGGTTACAGCGTTCTTCGACGAGCTTTCACGGCTCGCATACAGCGAAGCACGAAATCAATTCACAATTCCCGGTATTGGCAAGCTTGTGCTCGTCGATCGCGCAGCGCGCATGGGCCGCAATCCTGCAACCGGAGAGACGATCCAGATTCCCGCAAAGACTGTTGTGAAATTCCGTATTGCAAAGGCGGCAAAGGACGCCATCCTCCCCAAGTAATATTTTGGCGACGATAGTTTTCTGAATAAACGTCTCATCGTAACCGGTGAGACGTTTCTGTTTATCCGCCTCAAAACCACGCTTTTTCCTCACTGGATTGTCCCGACCGACTTTTGTACATTGCTCTCGCAATGAGAAATCCGATAAAAATGCTGCGGCAGTTCATCACAAACTTCGGCCTCGTCGAACAGGCGCAGGTCGTTGCCTCAACCGCAGTCATTGTCACGATGGCAACCATCGTCGCTGCCATTTTGCTGACGGGTGATGGTTTGCGGTGGACGGACTTCATCAGCGTGCTCGCGGTTGGATTGATTGGCTTCTTCAGCGTTGTGTTTTCACTGAAGTATGCCCGGGAGCTGGACGAGCAACGTCGCCAGCTTTTGGCGATCAGCACGATCGCAGAAGCCGTGAACCGATCGGTCGACATGAACGAAGTCCTGCAATCAGCCCTGAACAAAGCAACCGAACTGCTTAACACGCGCTTCGGCTGGATTTATCTGCTCGAAGCGGATAGCCTGATGTTGAAGAGCTCGAAAGGAACCGCGAATGACTTTATCCGCCTGCAGGCAAACGACGCCGTTCCGGTTTCATCGTGGCTGCACCAGCCCCGCGTTCAGCGCGAGTATGTGCACAATTCGCTGGGCTACATCGACGGAGAACTGAAGAAGCTCGGCATCCAGTTCTGGGCTTCCATACCGCTTCGCTCGAACGACGCACAGCTTGGCGTTCTCGTTGTCGCTGGCGAGGAATTTGACATGTTTTCCGCAAAACAAGCCGAGCTGATGGAAGCGTTCGGCAGCCAAATTAGTGTCGCGCTCAATAATGCAAAGTTGTTCGCTCTGCTGAAACAGTCGGAGCAACTGTACTTTGACTTGTTCGAAAACTCGCCCGATATGTACCTGAGCATCAGCCGCGACCACACAATTACCGGATGCAATACAACCGGCGCCCGCATGCTGGGCTTCTCCAAGGAAGAAATTGTCGGCAGAAAACTCGAATCTCTGTTCGTCCCGGATCAGCAGGTGACGCTGCAGGAGATTCTCATCCGCATGTTCTATGAGGGTAAAGGCGTAAAGGATTTGGAAGAACAGGTGATGCGGAAAGACAGCAAGCCGCTTTACGTGAATGTGAACTCTTCTTTAGTCTTCGATGAAAAGGGATTGCCCGTGCTCGCGCGTATCGTCGCACGCGATATATCCGACCGGAAAAATATGGAGGCTGCAATTCTTCATGCGCAGAAGATCGACAGCATCGGCAATCTTGCCGGCGGTATTGCACACGACTTCAATAACATTCTCGCCGCGATTCTCGGCTCTGCCTCCATTATGCGGCGGCATATGCCGGAGAAACATGAGCTTGCCAAGTACGTTGAGATTATTGAAGGTGCGGCGCGGCGCGCATCTTCTCTCACACGACAATTGCTGACATTCGCCCGTAAGACCGAAAATGTTATACTACCTGTCGAGCTTCATGCGCTCATCGACGAAACGCTGCTGCTGTTTGAACGGAGCGTGAGTAAGGAGATAACGGTCGAAAAGTTTTATACTTCCGATGATGTAAGTGTCAGCGGCGATGAGGGACAAATTCAGCAAGCGCTTCTGAACGTTCTGCTCAACGCCCGCGATGCAATGCCGAACGGCGGCAAAGTAACGATTACTACCCGCAACATCATGGCGGACGCACACACGATAAGCCAGTTCTCCTCCGTGAAGCCGGGAAAGTTTACGTCGGTCATGATTGCAGACACGGGTGTCGGAATGGATGAGAGAATGAAGTCCCGCGTGTTCGAGCCATGGTTTACCACAAAAGAATTCGGCACGGGACTCGGCCTTTCGGTGGTCTATGGCGTTGTGCAAAGTCACGGCGGCTTCATAAATCTCGAAAGTGAGGTGGGTCGCGGCACGTCATTCACAATGTATCTGCCCGGGTCGGACGCAAAGGCAAAGGCAGAGGCACGGAGACGCAGACAGCGCTTGCCGCGCGGGACGGAACACATTCTGATCATTGATGACGAAGTGAGTGTGTGTGAGATTGCAAAAGATATGCTGGCAAACCTTGGTTACACAATTACATTTGTGCACGATGGCAAAGCTGGAACGGAATTATACCGCACTCGCCGCGGCTCCATTGATCTGGTTATGATGAATATGAACATGCCGCTGATGGGCGGCAGAGAAACATTCCGGCAGCTCAAGAACATCAATCCCAATCTTCCCATCCTGATAGTGACAGGCCATGGCAGGGCTGTTGTCGAAGAATCCGAATGGTCGTCGGAAATCAGCGGCTATCTGCAAAAGCCGTTTCAACTCGAGGATCTGGCAACGAAAGTCCGTACCGTTCTCGACCAACGCTCTGCCGCACTCATCGTCTGATATCGTTTATTATGGATTCTTTTTTTGAAGAGCTGAAGAAGGCCCGCGAGGCCAAGAACATCTCTCTCGCCGAAATCTCTACATCCACGCTTATCGATGTAACGATGCTCGAAGCGATTGAAAGCGGGAATGTCAAAATTTTGCCGCAGACATATATCCGCGCATTCCTGCGCGAGTACTCCAACATTGTCGGATTAGATCCGCAGGAGACGATGCAGAAATATGATTCGTGGCTCGCCGGCAACAAAAAAGTGGCAACCGGGCAACACCACCCGAAGAACATAATTCCATCTGAAATACCGAAAGTCGATCAAGGTAACGCAAAAGAAAGACTGCCCCGCTCGTTCAATACACTCGCTCCTATCGTTTACAAAATAATTATCGTAGTTGCGATTTTAGTTCTTGTGGATATTGTCGTTTGGAATCTCCTTCACAAGGAAACGCCCTCGCCCGTCGAAGAAACTTCCTTCAGAGATGTCGTGCGGGATCGCGAGAAGCAGCTCGGCGGAAATGATACGACACTCACTCCCGCATCCGTTGCCGAGCAAGATAACGAGGAAGGACCGCTGACTCTTGTTGCGACAACAACAGACAGTGTCTGGCTTCAGATTATTGTCGATGACAAGCCGATGGTACAACATTTTCTCTATCCGAATACAACGTTTTCATGGAAAGGGAAATCAGGTTTCCGTTTTCCTGCCATAGGAAATCCGGAACATCTTAAACTCACCTTGCAGGGCAAACGGCTGCGCGTTCCGACCACAAACAAAAAAGTCGCACGTGACTTGTTCTATTCCCTCGATTCCACACATCCATAGCGCATGGCTGTCGCACCTTCCAAAATAACGGCGAGAGTCGAAAAGCTGCGGCAGGAATTGCACGACCATGATTACCGGTATTACGTCCTTGCCGAGCCGACAATCGCGGATGAGGAATATGACAAGCTGATGCGGGAGCTTCTTGACCTCGAGCAAAAATATCCGGAACTCCTCTCTGCCGACTCACCGACGCAACGCGTGGGCGGAACACCGACCAAAGAGTTTGCTGTCGTCGAACACACCCCTCCGATGTTGAGTTTGGCAAATTCGTATTCCGAAGAAGAAATCCGCGAGTTCGATACACGCGTGAACAATATGTTGAATGAACAGGCGCGCTACATCGCCGAGCTGAAGTTTGACGGTATTGCAATCGCTTTGAAATATCGCAACGGCATTCTGGTTCAGGGCGCGACGCGTGGCGATGGAACCCACGGCGATGATATTACCGCGAATCTAAAGACAATTCGAACGCTGCCGCTTCGACTTCGCAAGCCATCGAAGGAATTTCAGAATATTGAAGTGCGCGGCGAGGCGTTTATGCAGCGCGATGATTTTGCAGAAATGAACAGGCAGCGCGAAGCCGCCGGAGAAAAGCTGTTTGTCAACCCGCGCAACTCAACCGCTGGCACGTTGAAACTGCAGGATTCCAAAATCGTTGCCACACGGGCAATCAGGCTGTTCGGGTATTCCCTCTTTGCACCGGATGCGAAGCTCAAAAGCCATTTGGAAAATCTGGAGATAATGCGCTCGCTTGGTTTGCCGGTCAATGAGTGTGCTCGTCCATGCAAAAATATTGATGAGGTAATTGCGTTCTGGAAGGAATGGGAAGAAAAGCGCGATACGCTTCCGTATGACATCGATGGCGTTGTTGTTAAAGTCGATTCACTCGCACAACAGGCAAGGCTCGGCAACATTGCAAAGAGCCCCCGATGGGCAATCGCATTCAAGTTTACAGCCCGCAAAGCGGAAACGATTCTGAACGCTATCGATTTGCAAGTCGGCAGAATCGGCACCATCACGCCTATTGCAAAGCTCCAACCCGTATTTGTCGGGGGCTCGACGGTAAGCCGCGCAAGTTTGTATAACATGGATTACATCAACGAATTGGATTTGCGCGCCGGGGATACAGTCGTTGTTGAAAAAGGCGGCGATGTAATTCCGAAAGTCAGTGCTATGATAAAGGAGAAGCGCCCCCGGGGCACGAAGCAGTTCAAAATGCCCGGCACATGTCCGGTGTGCAATTCTCCTCTTCACCAACCCGAAGGCGAAGTAAATTTTTATTGTGAGAATGCCGAATGCCCGGCGCAGGTGCGTGGACGCATCGAACACTTTGCCATGCGTGGCGCAATGGATATCGACGGACTTGGCGAAGCAATTGTTGAGCAGCTTGTGGAGTTGGGCTGGGTACGTAATTGCTCGGACCTGTACTTCCTGCACAAGCATGCACATGAAATGGCGGAACTGGAAGGATGGGGAAAGCGCAGCACGCAAAATCTTCTCGATGCAATTGAAAAGAGCAAACAACAGCCGTTCCGCCGCGTTCTGTATGCTATCGGTATCCGGCATGTCGGCCAGGGCATAGCACAGCTTCTGACGGAGAATTTTTCTTCGATCGACGCATTGCAATCTGCCACTCAGGAGGAGTTGCAATCTGTCAACGGTATCGGGCCGCAAATCGCGGAGAGTGTTGCCTTCTTCTTCAAAGAGAAGCATAACCGGGATTTGATTCGTAGATTGAAAGAAGCAGGTGTAACACTCGCCGCTCCGGTATCGAAGAAAAAGGGAACGCTTGCGGGTAAGACATTTGTCCTGACCGGAACATTGTCG
>JBKJJX010000139.1:0-4077 GCA_046597825.1 Bacteroidota bacterium
CGCAATCACCGGAAGCGGTTCGAACGTTGTCTTCACAGCGCCGGATGTGCAGACGAATGCAGTCATTAGTTGTATAGTAGATGATGGACGCGGCAGGCGCGACACAGCACGAACAACTGTACAAGTTGTTGCGAGCATCAATCATGCACCGATTGTTTCCCGTGTTACAGCAAGCCCCAGGAAAATAAATCTCAATTCCAACAGCCAGGTTGCCTGCGTTGCAAGTGATCCTGACGGCGATTCGCTGACGTATAGCTGGAGTTCAAACGCCGGCGTGTTTGCCGGAGGGGGTTCTAACGTTGTGTGGACTTCTCCATCAATTGCCGGCAACTATGTTCTGTATGTAATGGTGAATGATGGACGAAATGGACTGACGAGGGACAGCATTCGTGTTGAAGTCCGCGACTTTTCCCAAATACAAACCGGAAATCTGGTTGCATATTATCCTTTCGACGGCAATGCCAACGACGCGAGCGGCAACAATAATCACGGAACAGTGCACGGCGCGGCGCTTGTTTCAGACCGCAACGGAATGCCGAACCGGGCTTATCAGTTTGATGGAAATACGAACTACATTGATGTGCCAAGTAACTCCTCGTTGAATTTCCAACAATCGACAACCATCAATTTCTGGATGAAGCTCGGCGCTTTCTACGAACGCGAGCAATACCCGATTTCTCACGGCAATTGGGAGAACCGGCTGAAGATCTCCATTTCGAACCGGCGGGCGAGGTGGACGGTAAAAACCAATGTCGGCACGAAGGATCTTGATTCCGAAACAGAATTGGTAACCGACACATGGTACAATGTGACAGCTGTGTATAGCGGCGCGGACTTTGAAGTATATCTCAATGGCGGACTCGACGCGTTTACTTCATGGTCCGGCACCATCCTGACAACGCCGATTGCGCTAACGATCGGACAGGTCCTGCCCGCGAATCAGGGTTTTAACTTTAATGGCGTGTTGGATGAAATCCGCATTTATAATTATGCGTTGTCTGTGGATGAGATCAGGATCCTTGCCGGCGGAACTTCCTCCGTCGGAGAAGAGAATAACAGGATGCCGTCGTCTCTTTCCTTAGAACAAAATTATCCAAATCCATTCAATCCGGGTACGAACATTCGGTTTGGTGTTCAGAGTTCGGGGAATGTGAGTTTGAAAATCCATGACATGCTGGGGAGAGAAGTTGCGGAGTTGATTAACTCGAATCTTCAGGCTGGATTCTACAGTGTCCAATGGAACGCCGTAAACATAGCAAGCGGAATATATTATTACCGGCTGATAACAGAACGCGGCTCGCTTGTAAGAAAAATGTTGGTTCTCAAATAGATGTTAACGTTCTCTAAAATAAAGTGTACTGAATGAAAAAACTTAATCTGAACGGACTCTGGCAATTTAAAGCAGTCGACTCGTACCATACTCTGCCCAAAAACAATCGTAAGACTACGCATTGGATGAACGCTGTAGTTCCCGGTACGGTGCATACAGATCTTATGTACAATAAGATGATTGCCGACCCATTTTATCGAATGAATGAAAATGATGTACAATGGGTTGATTCGCAGCAGTGGTTGTATAAACGTGAATTCATTGTCCCGGCATCGTTGCTGGTGGAAGATTCTGTTCAATTGTTGACTGAAGGGTTGGACACGTACGCATCTATTCAGATCAACGGACAAAGAGTTGCTGACACATCGAATATGTTTATCGAGCACCGGTTTGATGTGAAGGAGTATTTGCGCAAAGGGAAGAATACAATCGAAATTCTCTTCGATTCACCCACGCTGCGCTCCAAAGCGCTCGAGGAAAAACATGGAGCCCTACGTGTCGCACTCGAACCCCACCGCGTGTATGTCCGCAAGGCGCAGTATTCCTTTAGCTGGGACTGGGGGCCGAAACTCACGACGTCCGGCATCTGGCGGAATATTTCATTGCAGGGATTTTCAGGTGGCCGGCTTAAGAATCCATTCGCAAAAGTAATTTCCATCGCCGGCAGCAAAGCGATGGTGGAATTGTCGGTGGAGATTGAAAGATTTGGTGAAGTCGAGTTGCAAGTGCGGGCGTATGTGGGCGGTGAGGGATTGTCAATCGAACAGGCGGTTCCAATTACGGGGAACGCAGTGAAGCTTCAGGTCGAGATTGCCGATGCCCGGATCTGGTGGCCGAACGGATATGGCGGGCAACCGTTGTACAAAGCAGTTCTCTCACTTGTTAGAAATAATGAAGAGGTCGATGAAGTGGAAGTCCCCTTTGCTCTTCGCACCGTGCGGTTGATCCAGGAAGCCGACAGTGAAGGAACGTCGTTCATCGTTGAAGTGAACGGAGTAAAGATTTTCTGCAAGGGCGCTGATTGGATTCCAAGTGATAATTTCATTCCGCGCATTGCCGACTCGACCTACGAAACTCTGTTGATGATGGCAAAGGGCGCGCACATGAACATGATTCGTGTGTGGGGCGGAGGTATTTACGAGCAGGACGTGTTCTACAATCTATGCGATGAACTTGGCCTTATGGTATGGCAGGATTTTATGTATGCGTGTGGAGCATATCCGGAGCAATCCTGGTTTCTCGCGGAGGCGAAAACCGAAGCCGAAAGTGTTGTTCAACGACTGCGGAATCACCCGTCCATTGTTGTTTGGTGCGGTAACAACGAATGCGAGTGGCTTTTCTGTACAGAAAATCCAACCAAAACCGCCGACGATATGAGCGGAGCCAAAATATTCAGGGATATTCTTCCCGCTGCATGCGAGGCGTTTGACGGCACGCGACCTTACTGGCGGAGTTCGCCTTTCGGCAACGGCTTCCCCAATAGCGAAACGAACGGAACGCACCATCAGTGGTTTGTGTGGAGCGATTGGAAAGACTACAAGCTGTACGAGAACGACAACGCCCGCTTTGTTTCCGAGTTTGGATTTCAGGCGCCGGCTAACAGGAGAACGTTTGAAGAAGTCACGATTCCTGCCGACCGCTCTCCGCAGAGCCAGGTCATGGAACATCACAACAAACAGATTGAAGGAACAGAGCGCCTTGTCCGCTTTCAAGCTGCGCACTACACGTTGGCAACCGACTTCGATGAGTTCATCTATAAAGGACAACTTGTGCAAGCCGAGGCGTTGAAATGCGCGGTCGAACATTGGCGCCGGCTCAAGTTCAACACCGCGGGTGCGTTGTTCTGGCAACTGAACGACTGCTGGCCTGTGAGCAGCTGGGCAGTGATTGATAGTGCTTTGCGCCCCAAGGCGGGATATTATTATGCCAGGAAGTTCTTTGCCCCTGTTCTGCTCAGCTTTAAAAAAACAGAGACTACACTCGAGGCGTGGATTTCAAATGACCTCCTTGGAGATATTACCGGAAAACTCAAGCTCAATTTTCTGTCGTTTACCGGCAAGAGAGTGTGGTCAAAAACGATCAAGGCCGGCGTACAACCTAATTCGTCGATGAAAGTGTTTGAGATTGATTTGGCACGCTTCGGAAAATGCGATTCGACACGCCATTATTTTTCAGGAAAGTTTCTTTCTGCTGATGACCTGGATTCCGAGCAGCGATATTACCTGCATGAGCCGAAACATTTGCAACTCCCTAAGGCGAAAGTAAAATCAACAATCCGAAAGAACAGGGATGGTTCGTTCGTCCTGATACTCAACGCGAACACAATAGTCAAGAATGTTCGGATTGAGATTACGGGAGAGGATATTGTTTTCTCCGACAATTATTTTGACATGGATCCCGGCGAATCAAAGGACGTAACGTTCTGTTCAAAGCAAGTCCTGGCCCGATTGCGGAAACAACTGACGTTGCGATGGCTGTGACCGTTCCGAAAATTGGTGTACAACTTTTTACGCTCAAGGAAGAATTTGCGGGCGACCCGTTTGGAACTCTACAGCGGGTTGCCGCAATCGGATTTGAAGGCGTGGAATTTGTCGGGAGTTCTCTTCGGTCGTTAGATCCGAATAAACTCAGACAGAAGTTGCTCGGGTACAAGTTGAAAATAGCGGGCGCAACATTTGAAACCGAAGAGCTTGAACACGACCTTGAAGCCATCGTCCGGCTTTGTCATTCAATTGATTGTCCATCGG
>JBKJJX010000249.1:0-6475 GCA_046597825.1 Bacteroidota bacterium
CCTTCTGAAATATCCAAAGAACAAAAAAGAAAGCCGGTCACGAACCGTCATAATATTATCGTTTGTAACAACGAGGTGGCCACCGGTAGTAAGAGAAGAGCGAAATTGTGCAAATAAGGATTCAATACCGTCAAAACACATCACGCCACTGATGCTGGAAATGAGATCCACGTTTGCCGGCTTCACCGTTTGGAAAAAATCATGAATATCCATTTGATGGAATTCAAAATCATCAAACTTAACTTTTGCAAACTTATCAACACCAAGGATGCGGAGATGGGGAAAGCGGGATTTGAGAAAATGAGCCCATTCACCTTCACCGCAGGGAATGTCAAGCACTGTCTTTGACGATGCCAGATCTGTGAACCTCTGAAGCAATCTCATAATATCCCGATTGACATTTTTTTGAGTGTTGCTTCCGGGGACGGTCTTCATATCCAAACCGGGGTAAGTGTTCACATTCATGTTGATGCAATACAATGGATTGGTTGAGGGTTTGTCAGAGACTTGACTCGATGGGATGCAGAGGAGAGAGAGTTCCCCGAATCATCGGCCTGTTAGGGCGCGCACCGTATCGAAAATTTACACACGAACAGTGCGAAAAGCAAAGCCGACCCATCATTGAATCGGCTTGCAAAATAGGACACAGGGCAATTACTTTATCAAAATCATTTTCTTTGTCTGAACAAAACCCCCGGCAACGATCCTGTACAAATACACGCCACTTGCAAGCGCTGATGCATCGAACGTAACGCTCTTCAAGCCTGCATCCTGAACTCCAGTGACAAGAGTCGCGACTTCCTGACCGACCATGTTGAAGATTTTGAGGCTGACGAAAGATGTCTTCGGTAAGTCGTACGAGATGTTAGTTGCGGGATTAAATGGGTTCGGATAGTTTTGGCGAAGAATAAATATCTCAGGATGCCTCTGATACTCCCCCTCTACATGGGTCAGAATTCGGTCCAGCAAAAGATGATTTGATGAGAAGAACGTTCCGACGAGATTGCTTTGCCCGATTGTTGTTGACAATCCTGATTCCGCCATCAATTGGAAATTATATGTCACGATCGGTATTGAAGGTGCTGACCGGATTTCTATGCCAATAGAGTTTGTGGAATCGGGATACCAATAACGATACATGCCTGTGGGATAAATAAGGTCTCGTGAAAACGGAACGACCGACTGCCAAATATCCAGAGACCGCTGGTTTCTGTATAAGCGATGCCTGGCGTTCAGCTGCTCCACCAGTTCGAATGAGATGGAATCGTGGCGGTCGTAGCATGTGTAATTTCCGATTGCATTACGCTCGCAATGCCTTACATCTCTTGTTTCTGTCAGCCTCCAAGCGACCGAGTCTACCGATACCAAGCTTGAGATAACCGAAATGTGTGCAGTGCCCGAATCGGTGCGTGCGTCATCGGGTGGCTGGAACGCCTCCCAGGTTGTATACCGATACCTCCAACTATTTCCGACGGTCAGGGGAAACATATCTCTCAGCGTATCGTTGAGCGCACTCATGGTTCCTCCGCCATCAGTGGTTCGAAGTATCACTCCGTTATCGCCGCATGCGAATCCCGCGTTGTCATCCAAATAGAAAAACACCGAGCGTAAGTGCGCAGTCGTTCCGCATTGCTGCCTGCCCCAGGAATTTCCGGCGTCTGTTGTCTTCAGGATAAGGCCATTGTCCCCGACAGCGTAAATCCGGGAAGTGTTGTTGACGGAAAACTCCGCCGAGCGAATGGCGGAGTTCGTTCCATTTAGCTGGGAAAACCATGATGTGCCAAAATTCGAACTTCGCAGTATCAGGCTTCCGCTCCCGAAGACAAAGTTCATCGTCCCGAACATTGGAACCGCGTAGAGGTTCTCGGTTACGCTTGTACTCATGACTTGCCACGACTCGCCCTGGTTCACCGCACGTATCACCGTTCCATCATTTCCTACGGCATGGATCGGATTGAAGCCGGCAACCGAGTTGAGTTGCGCTGTTGTTCCGCTCGGCTTGCGCGCCCAACTCAATCCATTGTCGGTGCTCTTCAACACTACGCCGCTGTCGCCGACGATGAACCATTGAAAGTCACTGTGATCGCGGAGCGTTGCCGAGGTGCCCGACGGAATCTGGTTCCATGTCGTACCGTCATCTGTGGTGCGAAGAATAATGCCATTTGCCCCTGCGGCAAAGACCGGACCTCCGGTAACTTCCTTGAACGTGATCGTGTACAGGTTGTTCGATGTCCCGCTGGTCTGTTGCTGCCACGTGCTACCCCCGTTGGATGAATAGAGGATTAAACCATTATCGCCACACACCCAGAGTTTTCCCAACGACATAGCGTGATGGACGGTTACGCAATTGAGTCTTCTGTTTGTTCCGCTGTTTAGTTTTTCCCAGCCTGCCTGAACCGACAACGTCACGAATGTCTGGAGAGTCAGAAGGAAGAGTATAACAATGGGATGTCGTTTCATCTTATTTTATCAAAATCATTTTCTTTGCCTGCACAAAATCACCTGCAAGGATCCTGTACAAATACACGCCACTTGCAAGCGCTGATGCATCGAACGTGACGCTCTTGAAGCCTGCATCCTGTACACCGTTGATAAGAGTCGCGACTTCCTGACCGATCATGTTGAATATTTTGAGGCTGACGAAAGATGTCTTTGGCAAATCGTACGCGATGTTTGTTCCGGGATTGAATGGATTGGGATGGTTTTGATAAAGCATAAACATGGCGGGTTTTGTTTCAGTGACAGTCGTGACAGAACTGATCTGGATCGGTTCCGAGTAATGTGCTGATCCATCGAGGTCAATTTGCTTCAGCCGGTAGACTGTCTGAGTACTGTTTACTGTTGAGTCGATGAATTCATAGTGGTGCGGCTCGTTCGTGGTTCCGTGGCCTGCAACGAATCCCATTTCGTTAAATGTCTGATCCGCACTGCGCCGCTCAATCGAGAAGCCGTAGTTGTTCAACTCGCTGACTGTTACCCATTCCAGCTGCACACGAGTTGCTGTAAGATATCTTCCGGTGAATGACGCAAGCTGCACGGGAAGAAACTGGGAAAGCAGGTGACGCTTTACCCCTTGATACGCCGATCCGGCGAAAAGATAACTTCCGTGTCCCCAAATTTTCGTCAGGCCACCGGCTCCGCCGCCGCCTACATTGGTCCAACTGATACCCTCATCTATTGAGAGGAGAACCGTTGCAGCCGCGCCGATAAATAATCCGTTTTGATATGAAACGAGTGAAGTGGCGATGCCGGTAGATGTAAGATCGTTTGTCGGTGACAACCATGTGATTCCGTCGTCTGTGCTTTTCAGAAGAAGGTTTTGCCAGGAATTTGAAATATTCTGCCCACCACATCCGAAGAGGGAATTGGCGTGGATGCAAAACGCTTTTAACGAGAACCGATGGACTGGAATTCCAGAAGTAATCCGGTTCCACGTTACCCCCCTATCCGAACTTCGGAAGAGTGCATCTTCTGAAGATGAGTACATTTGAGCGAGCATCAGATCATCCCGGATGAACAACGATGTGACAGCTCCCTGAGAGAAGGGAATAACAATCGAACTATCCCATGTCGCACCTCCATCTGTTGTTGTGAATATTTTATTCCAGGCACATGCAAAGAGTGTCCCAATCGAATCGACTACAATTACGCCATTGAAATTATCCTGCGGGGAATTGAGGGACCAGCTCGTTCCGGCATTCTCCGTTTTGAATAATCCTCTGATTTCCTGGTCAGGAAAAATAGAACTCATCCACGCTGTGGCGTATGCCCTTGAGCTATTAGCGGCGATAGACCACACTGTTCCTATAACGTATGTACTATCGGGACGGGCGATTCCGCTGTCTGCAACCGTCCATGTTGTTCCTTGGTTCGTTGATTTACAGAGAATGAGCGAGCCCAAGTCTTCAGAACCACCTGTAAATAATATGTCGCCCTGACTTGCAAATGCCCGAGGATATAGGAATCCCGGAATTCCGGTATTTGCATCCTGCCATTGCGCGGTTACGGTGAGTAATGGTAGGAAAGAGAGCAAGAATGCGGGAAGGAGATGAAATGAGCGCATGGTTGGGCCTCCATTGTGGAGAATCTCGCGAGAGTGAAGGAATTAGATTCCTATCACTCTCGCATGAAGAAAATCTCAGAAGGTTACAGCGCGCCAGAACTGTTGGTTCAAATATCTGTAAAAGTTTTTCGAAATTCTACTTCATCAAAATCATTTTTCTCGTGCTCACATAATCGCCAGCGGTTAGTTTGTAGAGATACACCCCGCTTGCCAGTGATGAAGAATTAAACGAAACGCTCTTAAATCCTGCATCTTCAACCTCATTGACCAGTTTCGTGACTTCCTGGCCGATCAGATTGTAGACTTTCAGAGTTACGAACGAGCTCTTCGGCAAGTCATAGGAGATGTTTGTTGATGGATTAAAAGGGTTAGGATAGTTTTGATGAAGAGCGAAGGAATTTGGCAGGTCTCCTTTGGAATCCACCGATGTCAACCGTTTGACTCTGAGCGAAAGTGCTACCGGAACACTTGCCTGCGCCGGATCATTGCTGATCACTAACAGCGGAATTGTGTACGTCGTATCTGTGCGAAGTCCTGCACTGAGTAGTTTCAAAGAAACGGGCGAAGTTGTACCGGAGTCCAATGTGCCGGCAACAGGTGAAATCGTCAGCCATGAAACTCCGGATGTATCGAGTACTGCGTAGTTCAAGACTCCCGCGCCGTTGTTGCGAATGCTTATGATATTGGTGATGCTGTCGCCGACTGCGAGCGTATCCCGAATCAATCTCGGTGAGACTTGAATGGCCGGAGCCGGAGGCGTCGTAACGTTCATTGTAATCGGTACGTTGACTGCAGCTCTGCCAGTTGGCTTGAAAGCGATGTTTGCCCTGTATGTTCCCGCGGTCTTTGCTGCAAGTGTTGTAATTCGGACAGACGCGGAATCCTGCGGAGGGATTGTTATATTCGCACGGTCTTCAGAAATCCACGAGACGCCGGCTTCTCCGCCGATGTTTGTATGTCCGATTGCAGGTGCAAAGTCCGGCAGCGGATTGAAGCCTCCGCGATAATGTGAAGCGACAAATCCGATGTTCATTTTCCTATCCGGATCGTTGAAAGAATTTATGTTGATTCCGCCGAGGAACGTTTCCGTGCTGATGGTAAAGACAGAATCTCTTTGAACGCTCACAAGAAAAGGATTTCCAACAACACTGAATGAATCGGTACGCACGACAACTCCGGCAGGAATTCGCCCGATGCCTAGCAGCGAGTCGATCAAAATGCCGCTGGCATCGATGATCACTTCACGCTCCGAGCCAATGTCTCGGGCTGCTGAGCCGATACCCAACGGTGCCGGGAATGTCCCTGTTCCGAAATCCTGATCTGTATCTACAGAGATGGAAACCAGCGCGTTTGAGTCCGGTAAATTTCCGAGTACGATTTTGAAGTCATGGAAACTTCCAAGAATGCCTGTCCGATATTGATATTGCACGCGATAAATATCGGCGGCTCCGGGCCCGCTTTCGCCTCGTTCGTCCGTTAGGATTGTCGTATACGCCTGCGGACTTTGGGGCGATGGACTTGCCGTTCCGGCGAATGACTCACGTGTAATATGGGCGTCTCTGAATGCACGGCGAAGTTTCCGAATCAGCGCATTCATATCCCACCGGTAATTTTCATTTCCTCCGTCGGAGGGTTTGCCCGTGAGCGTCAGCAGTGATTCGGAGACCGCAACTGAAACGCTTGCATTCGTGAAGTTTCTGATTTTTACGGAGTCCAAAAATGTTCGTCCCGTGATGCCGCTATAAGAGAATGATGCCGGCGTTATGACGACTCCGGTGTCTGCCGCAACAGAAGTTGTGTAGCCATACACGCGGATATCATCTACATAGAAACCATCACGCTGATCGCCGCCATCGGCTGCAACGCGGAACCGAAGCTTGATCTGCCTGTTGATATACGCGCTCAGATCCGCCGACTGTTCAATCCAATTCTGTCCCGGATTGTAGCTGTCGAATCCCCACGATCCTGTCGGCTGCATACTGCCGCTTCGTGCCGATCCGAAGTGAGAAAGCTCCGTTCGTAAGGTTGTCCATGTCGATCCGTTGTTCGTCGACAGCTCAACTGTTGCAAAATCCCATGTCGGCTCGATTGACCATTTGGTCCAGAACTTCAGCTGTGCAAAATTATATGCAAGGTTAATCTGTGAGTTCAACGTGAGCGAATTGTTGGCATTGGCAGGATAATTTCCTGTAGGGCTGTCCGTAAATGCCGATGGCGGAGTGTGGGCGCTGGATGTGAGTCCCCAGCCTGTTCCTGTATTCCAATTGGTTATCCCTGCGCTAGCGCTGTCGCTGAATGCAATCGCCGGTGTTCCGAGAAAATAATTCAGCGTGTCGATTCTCAGGAAGCCGTCGCCATCCGTAATCGTAACATACAACTGAACAGGAATTCCTTCGGTTGCGGATGGAGAGA
>JBKJJX010000218.1:0-20436 GCA_046597825.1 Bacteroidota bacterium
ATTGGGTTGACAGACTTTTATGGGATTCGGGGTGCAACATCGGATGATGAACAAAGCACTGAGAGTGTTTGCCTTTGCGAGGCAATCATGGATTAAGCTTGTTCATCCGTCATTGCGGCAGAGCAGAAAGGGCAGAGCAGAGTTTTATTCACGACTGTGGCGCGAAGCCTCGGCGAAGGTGGGAGCAGAATTCATGCAGCTCCCCGATGGATTTTACAAAATACGAATGAACGGGCATAGCACGCTGGTGTACAACGGAATCGTTATGATGGATAACCCGGTGACTCTGCAACTCGCGGGGAACAAGCCGCTTGTCCATACAATGCTGGCGGCGCAGGGATTACCTGTACCGCGGCACGTAACGTTTACGCTCGGGACGCTCAATGAAGCCGGGGCATTTCTTGAACAACAGAGATGTCCTTGTGTTGTGAAACCAGCCCTCAATTCAGGCGCAGGCGACGGCGTAACAACAAACATTCACACGAGAAAAGATTTGCTGCGTGCATCTGTCGCTGCTTCTCTTCACGGAGATCGGTTGATGATCGAAGAACAAATAAAAGGCGACTCTTACCGTCTGTTGTATTTGGGCGGAAGGTTGCTGCATGCGATTCACCGGCAATCTCCGCGAGTGGTAGGAGATGGGAAATCTACAATTCGACAATTGGTACTTGCAGAGAATGAACGACGTTCAACACGGCAAACTGCAACAGTTACCCAGCTGCACCTGGATGACGACATGATGATGACTCTGCAGAACGCCGGACGCTCGTTGAATGCAATTCCAAAAATTGGGGAAACAATTGTGGTAAAGACAGTCGTGAATGATAATTCTCAAAGTGATAATCACAGCGTCACGTCGAAGATCGGTGAGTGCTTACGTGTAGAGGGTGCACTCGCGGCATCCACATTGGGAGTCGCCCTCGCAGCGGTTGATATCATTACAACCAATCCTGCGGTTTCGTTAAAGGAAGCAGGCGGAGCAATCATTGAAGTGAATACAACTCCGGGACTGCATCATCACTACAACATCAGCAACACGGAAGACCATGACGACGTTGCCGTTGAAATCCTGAAGCACTTGCTTGGACTTGAAAGATGAAACACGGGACTATGATTCTTAAACCTCCAATTGATGCTAAATTACCTCCCGCAATTTTGCTTGGTGGGGGAGCCAATGCGCTTTCGGTTGCCCGTACGTTACGCCGGCGGGGAATATTGGTTCTTTCGCTCGGCAACAAAGAAAGCGGATTGCGCTTTTCACGATTTTGCAAATGGATTCCGCTCACAGGGCGAGGCGATATTCACGCCCGATGGTTGGAATGGTTTACTCATGTCGGAAGGAAGCAGTTCGCAGGCGCGGTAATTATTCCGTGTGGAGATGACGGGCTGGAATTTGTCCTGAGCAATCGCCTTGCCCTTGCTGAGAAGTTTAAGATTTATGAGACAAACGATGAGGTCCTCGCAGCAATGCTGGATAAAGCGGGGACTCATGCCCTTGCCAAAAAAGCCGGCGTCGCAACTCCTGAAATTTGGGCCGTTACCACAATGGAAGATATCCTTCGAGTTGCGGAAATAGTGAAGTTCCCGTGCGGTTTGAAGCCCAGAATTTCTCACGAATTCAAGAAGTTTACGGAGAAAAAGCTGCTTGTTGCCGATAATACTACAGAGCTGCTTGCGGCGTTTACCCAGATTGAACCGTTTAAGGTTGAAATGATGGTCACGGAGCTGATTCCGGGGGGAGATCGTGGGTATTGCAGCTATTACTCGTACCTGGATGAGAACGGCGGGCCGATGTTCCATTTGACGAAAAAGAAATTGCGCCAACATCCTACAGGTTTCGGCACAGGGACATTTCATGTGACCGACTGGAATCCGGAAGTTGCTGCGTTAGGATTGAAGTTTTTCCAGAGCATCGGGCTCCGGGGTTTCGCGTGTGTGGAATTCAAACGTGATCCTCGCGATGGAAATCTGAAGCTTATCGAAGTGAACCACCGGTTTACGGAGCCGACTGAAATGATGCTGAAGGCGGGATTTGATTTCGCCTCGCTTGTGTATAACCGCCTGACGAATCTTCCTCTTCCCAGGCTCGATTCGTACCGAAGGGGAATTTGTCTCGCCAAGCCGTGGGAAGATTTGCTTGCGTTCAGGCAATTGCATCAGAAAGGTGAGCTTGGATTTGGTGAGTGGTTACGTAGCAGGCTGCATGCGACATGTTTTTTGTATTTCAAGTGGTGGGATCCGGGGCCGTTTCTTTTCCAATTGATCAACTATTGGAAACGGCAATACAAAAAAATAAGTAAAGCTTCGACAAAGGTATCGAAAAGGTTTTCGGCTCGTAACGTTTCATTGGCAAAGGCATAGCGTGACAGTTGCTGTCAACAAAAATATTTCTGTCAGAAGAAGGGATCTTGAAGATTTCGCAGTCCGTTTGTTGAAAGCTGCAGGAGCTTGTCAATCAGATTCCGGGATCGTCGCGTCCGCACTTGTATGGGCTGATGTACGCGGGCGCCATCCGCAAGGCGTTAACAGGCTGCCGATATTCATCCGGCGCCTCCAGCGCGGACTCATCAAGTCTCCTGCACTGTTTCAATGGAATCAAATCGCTCCGGCGGCTGCGATGCTCGACGCGGATAATGCATTCGGGCACGTCGCCGGGATAGCGGGCATGCAGCGTGCAGTTGATCTTGCGAAGACTCAGGGAATTGGAATTGTCAGCGTTCGGCGGAGCAATCTGTACGGCGCGGCGTCATATTTTTCCTCAATCGCAACCGATGCAAACTGCCTCGGGATAACCGCCACAAATGCGGTTTCAAAAGTTGCGCCGTATGGTGGAGTTCGTCCGGTGTTCGGAACAAACCCCATTGCGTTTGGTTGTCCGACATCATCCGGGATTCCGATTCTGGTGGATCTTTCGACCAGTGCGATTGCCGGTTCAAATGTTCGCTCGATTCATGAATCCGAAAAACTTTTACCCGAAGGAGTCGCACTAAATAAGAACGGCTCCCCGACAACGGATGTGGATGATGTTAAAGAGGGAACATTGCTTCCTGCTGCAGGTGCGAAAGGATTTGGCCTCGCGTTGATGGTCGAGATTCTGTGCGGCGTTCTTGCCGGCGCCGCAATGGGAAAAGAAGTTGGCTCGATGTATTCAACGTTCGAACGGCCTGTCAACACAGGCCATGTCTTCATAGCGATCGATGTTGAAAAATTTCATTCACCGGATTATTTCATGGCTAGAATAGACTTGCTGCTTTCATGGATTAAAGCTGCAGGAACAGACGAGCATGCGGTCAGATTTCCGGGGGAAATACGAGGAGAGTTGGCGCTTCGCTATGAACAGGAAGGGATTCCACTACCGTTCGAGTCAACAGTAAAACCCCTTTCAGATCTCGCACAAGAATTGAACCTGGAAACACCGTGGTAATCGAATTTCAGAACTATCATATAAATCATCAAGGGGAACACGTTATGAATCAAAGCGGAGAATCAACAAAGCGGATGTTTAATTTTTCTGCCAGGGATTATGCGGTGGAATTTGCAAAAAAGGGGTATGTGCACATCCCGAACGGACTGACAAAAGAATTCTACGACCTTCTTTCGGCACAAGTCGATAATCATCTCGAAGCGAACCGGCTGAAGGAGTGGGCAATTGGAAATAAACAGCAGGGACTCTATCACTTTCCCGAGGGCGTAGATTACTATGCTGAGTTTATGCAGGCGATCGGTACAGTCTGTGGTTTGGACCCGAAAAAACTGACGCTTTCAGAACGGCACATTAAAGCGTACGAGGCAAATGCAAATCCCAACCCGCTTGCGCATAAGGACCGTTATGCATCGGAGATTTCAGTCGGGTTGTCTGTTACAGTTCCGCCGGGATCGCGTCTTGTCCTCTACCCGAAAGATGATGTTAGTGTAAACACCTACAATACATCGGCAAGATTGCGTGCGAGTTTTACGGAGGATAATACACCGGAGAAATTGCTGAAGAACGCAACCAAGGTGATCATCGAAGACAGTCCGGGTGACATCGTGATCTTCCGCGGAAATGCCGTATGGCACTTGCGTGAGAATCCGGCGAACACCACGAATCTATATCTGAAACTGAATTCATTCAATTGCGATCCGCTCGGAGAAGATCCCTATACGGAAATTGTTCGCCAGCAAACATTGTCGTTGCTCAAAGCATCCGATGAGACGCTTAAACAATCTGTTCCGCTTCTGGGCCGCAGAGTTGATTACGTTCATCGCCAGCTTTCCCGTCAGTGGGATGAAACGACGGAAGTTGTGTTCTGGGGTGACAGGACATTGCCGGTTGGGGACAGCGAATTTGAAGCCCTCAAGCACCTTGATTGGAATAATAATGTTGGTGGCGTTATTCAAAAGATGAACGGCAAGGGAGAAGCTCACGGCATTCAGGCGATTCGTCGTCTTGCGTCGCTGGGTGCCGTTGATCTTTTTCAACCTGTAAAAAATTGAACGCCGCAAGGATTATTTGAATGACAGCTGGTCTTGAAATAGTTCAAGCGGATGAGATCATCTCCGCCGGAACAACAAAAGGATCTTTGCGCCCAAGGCCCAAGGTTGCGATTCTCACAAACTACCCGTACGACGGAAAAACGTTTACGGGTGGTGTCGAGACTGCAACAGCGGGATTGCTTGAAGGTTTGAGCGAGTATCGCGATGAATTTGATTTTCACATCTTTGCGCTCTCCCGTGATTGCAGCTCGCATACTACGGAGGAACGCGAGGGGATGATGTTTCACTTTATCGCGATCCCGCATACGTGGTATGGGCGGCCGCATGTCATTCCAAATATTTTGAATGCGCGTAGACAATTGAAGAAATTACAACCCGATCTCGTCCACTGTCAGGATAATATGGCGCTGGCGATCGGGGCAATGAGCGCTCAGCCTGCTCGCAAACTGTTCACTGTTCATGGCATCAAATCTGTAGAATCCAGCGTGTGGGAAGGGCCGGAATACTGGAGCCATCAGATGGATGCACAGCTTGAACGCTGGGTGCGACACCGTTTTGATGAGGTGGTAACGATTTCTCCGTATGTGGATAGATTCTTGCCACTCCACGTTCGCAAGCATCATATTGCTAATCCTGTTCGGGGAATGTTTTTTGCAAGCCCCCGTACTGACAATGATATGCAACAGTTCCTTTTTGTCGGAGCGTTAACCCGGTTGAAACGCCCGTTGGATGCAATCAAAGCGTACGGGAAATTGAAGGAGCTGATTCCTTCTGCAACGCTCAGGATAGTCGGCGAGGAGGAAGACAAACCATATATGCAAGAGATCCGGAAACATATCGCGGAGAATGGAATAACCGGAGTCGACTTCCTTGGTGCCCGCACGCAACAGGACGTGCTGGCACTGATGCGTGAATCGGCCGCATTAGTGCTCACCTCGGTTCAGGAAAATTCACCCATGGTAATTGCTGAATCAATGGCTGTCGGGTTGCCCGTGATTGCCTCACGAGTTGGCGGCGTTCCCATGATGATAACGGATGAAATCAATGGATTGATGTTCGAGTGCGGCAACATTGATCAGCTTGCAGAACGCATGACCAGAATTCTGCACGACAACAGTCTGGCAAATCAGCTTGTGCGCAACGGAAGAGAACGGGCACTTTTCACGTATTCAAGTAATGCTGTCGCAGCGGCGACAGTACAAGTGTATCGAACAATGTTGAAGAATTAAAATGAAAAAGCCTGTTGTCGTTCACGGAATACGAGGGTACTTGTCGCACACGGAAACATTCGTTGGCAACCAGATTACCGGGCTGCAAGCATTTGCGCCTGTTGTCGTATGCCATCATCTGAGCGAGAACAGACAATTCGACATTCAGAACATGCACGTCATTAAGGCACATCAACACGGTTTTCACAAGGCAGTTGGTTTTATGACGTACGAAGTTCTCAGGGCTTTAAGCGCACACGAAGTAAATGTAGCCGCAAAATGGGCGCGCGAGTTCAATCCCACTCTCATGCATCTTCATTACGCGGTTGACGCGACTTTCTATGCGCCATTATTCAAAAAACTCCGGATACCGACAATAGTTTCCCTGTACGGCTATGATGTGTCGTCGTTTCCGCGGGCATTGGGCGGCTTCGGCACAATGTATTTGCAGCGTGCATTCAAAGCGATGGATTGTTTTCTCGCGATGTCCGAGGATATGAAACGTGATGCAGTCGCATTGGGCGCGCCGGAAGAAAAGATTATCGTCCACTATCATGGCATCAATGCTACGCGCTTCAAATGTGAGAGCCGTTCCTACGAAAGGAAACAATCCTTCAATATTCTTTGTGTGGGCACGCTGGAGAAGAAAAAGGGGCAACATCATCTGCTTCACGCTGTTGCAGAACTGCGGCGACAGCGGCCCGATATTGATGCGAGGGTTACATTGGTCGGCAAAGGTCCGCTAGTGGATGAATGTAAGAAGATAACGAGAGAGCAGGGATTAACGGACCGTGTTCACATTGCAGGGTATGTGCCGCATCTTAGTCCCGACTTCGTACGATATTATTGGAATGCTGACGTGTTCGTCCACTTTAGCACGATCCAACCCGGTAACGACAAGGAAGGCATTCCGGGAACGATCGTCGAGGCAATGGCGTCGGGGTTACCCGTTATCGCAACGCAACACGCCGGAATTCCGGAAGCAATTACAAATGGCACGCATGGTATTCTTCTCGAAGAAAAAAACATAAAGGGTATTACGTCCTCGCTTATCGATGTGTTTGAAAATGAACAATTGCGGAGAAGGCTGGGACTAGCGGCGGCACAGCGCGCATTAAACCATCTTGACGTTCGAACCAAGACGCGGGATCTTGAACAAATCTATGAAACTATTTCTGCCAGGAAAGATCGACTGAAGAACGTCGATATGAAGTTTGACAAGCCATCCTTCGTGACTGCGGAGGAACGATGAGAATGGAGTTAATTCATAATCATTTTCTGCATCCCGGGAGTGTACTTCTCCGATCAAACAATATCAAACAAAAGGAGAAGTCCGCCAACTCGGTCATTCACTCTTTTTTGTCAGGTTTCCGCTCGCAGCTCTATCATCTCTTGCCGCAGAAGATGAAGGTGCTTGCTTCGGAACTTGTCTTTAAGTATTCCAACCGGCCGCACGTTCATCACGACCTCAATCATCATCCAGCGAATGGTTTGGAGCGTGGTGCGGTGACCTTTTCTATCGATTTTGAACTCGCATGGGGATGGGCGTATGCAAAAGGGATGACGCGTGAAGAGGCTGTAAGCATCGGACTTCGCGAGCGGCGGCATGTCCCGCTGATACTTGAACGAATGGATCAATACGAAATTTCGGCGACGTGGGCGACGGTAGGCCATCTGTTCCTCGATAGTTGTGCCCGCGACGAACATGGCGTAGCGCATAATCACATGGTTCACCTTCCACATTTTGAAACCAACTATTGGCGGTTTGGATCAGGAGACTGGTTTCAAGTCGATCCATGCTCGGACTTTCAACGTGACCCGGCTTGGTATGCGCCCGATTTGATTACAGAAATTATGGAAGCAAGAGTGCAACACGAAATTGGCAGCCATAGTTTTTCACACAGCGGATTTGGTTGCTACTGTCCGCCCGAGGTTGCCGATGGCGAGGTCGACGCATGCATTGAGGCGATGAAGGGTTTTGGGTTAACGCCAAAAACGTGGGTGTTTCCCGGAAATGATGTCGGAAATTTCAAGGCAATTGCAAAGAAAGGTTTCAGAAACGTGCGATCGTTTCCGGTGAAGCGGGCGGAAATAAGCTTGCCCATCAAGCGCACCGATGGGATGTGGGATATTCCTGATTCGACACCCATTGATCTTGAGGGCAGCGGATGGGATTTCAAAGAGCGACTTGAACGCCTGAAAAAATTCGTCGACAAAGCAGCGGAAACAAATCTCTGCGCGCATATATGGTTCCACCCTTCATTGCCACTTGATCAGATGAATGGCTTGCTGTTCCCTTTGCTCGAATACTGTTCACAACAACGGGCAAAGGGATTAATTGATGTATTGACGATCGATCAGCTTGTAGACGCGACCGAAGCCGCATTAAAGCGGGAAGGCAAATCATAATGTGCGGTATTGTCGGGACATTCTCTTATAGTACGCGTCAACCGGTAGACAAGCCGTTGCTGGAAAAGATGACTGAAAGCCTTGCCCATCGAGGGCCCGATGGTCACGGCTACTATGTCTCGCAAGACAGAATGCTCGGCTTCGGGCATCGCCGCCTTTCGATCATCGATCTGAGTACCGGCGATCAACCGATGTGCAACGAGGACGGAACTGTCTGGATTACGTTCAACGGCGAGATTTACAACTACCGGGAATTGAGAGAACAACTCAAAACAAGAGGACACCGGTTCAAAACTTCCAGCGATACTGAAGTAATCATCCACGCGTATGAAGAATGGGGTGTTGAATGTGCCAACAAGTTTAATGGCATATTTGCGTTCGGCATCTGGGATGAAAAAAAACAATCGCTCTACGTGGCTCGCGATCATTTTGGCGTGAAGCCGCTCTACTATCATGATAATGGACGGACACTTTCTTTTGCCTCGGAGCTAAAGGCTCTTTTGTGTGATACTACCGTCTCACGCGCCCTCGATTACGATGCGCTGCATTTCTGTCTCACGTTTCGCCACACGCCATCTCCGTGGACGCTTCTGAAAAGTATCCGGAAACTTCCGCCGTCATCGTACATGGTTGTGAACAATGAAGGTGTTCACACAAATTGCTATTGGAATATGGCTCCGGTCGTGGATCATTCACGTACGGAAGAAGATTGGATTGAAGAACTCAAGGCGGTTTATCCTCAGGCGGTGAAACGTCAGATGGTGAGTGATGCGCCCATCGGACTCTCACTCAGCGGCGGAGTTGATTCGAACACGTTGCTTGCTCTCATGAGCAAGGAAGAAGCACATGTTCACACGTTTACCGTCGGCTTTGAAGGAACACACGAACGAGACAACGAGCTGAACAATGCAGAGGAGGCAGCCCGGATATTCGATGCGGATTTTTCGGGACGTCATGTTACGGAGGATGACTACATCAGCTTTATGCAGAAATACATGTGGCATCTCGAAGAACCTATCGGCAATGAATCTGCTGCAGCCTACTACTTTGTTGCAAAGCTTGCCCGTGAGAAAGTGAAAGTCCTCCTCAGCGGACAAGGTGCTGATGAACCTTTTGGAGGATATAGCCGTCATCTTGCCGCTCAGTACAGCCGTTATTTGCAATGGATTCCGTCCGGTCTGATGCAGCCGTTGGGTTCTGCACTCATGCCGTTTTTTCGCGGGAACGAGTCGCCGGGACGAATGATTGATAGTCTGTCGTACGACAACAACATTGATCAAATGTTAAGCACCTACAGCATTACGACACCCGGGATGAGGCGTGATCTGTTCAGTCCCGATTTTGCAGTGCGTAGTTCGCCGCACATTCTTTCGGACTATATTCGCTCGCAGCTTGCACGGGCTCCGGATGGATCACAGCTTGAAAAGATGACGTATATCGACGCTCGCACGTCGTTATCCGATAATCTGCTGCTGTGTGGTGATAAGATGGGAATGGCAGCAAGCGTGGAAATGCGAGTGCCGTTTCTTGACCTTGAAGTGATGAAGATTGCTGAATCGATTCCCGGATCGTTTAAGGTCCGTGATTTCAAAAATAAAGTCATACATAAAAAAGTGTGCGAACAGTGGTTGCCGCCGTCCGTCGTGAACAGGCGTAAGGTCGGCTTCAACGAGGCAATGAACGTCTGGATGAAACGAAATCTTGACCAGACTCTGACCTCGCTTATCGAAAAACCGGATTCGATTTCACGGACAATGTTAAACATCGGATATGTGCGGCAGCTTCAACGTGAACACAATTCCGGCAAATGCGATCATCAGCGAATATTGTTCCTGCTTCTGTCTGTGGAAATTTGGAATACGGTGTTCGCATGAGCAGGCGTCCCCTGAAAGTTGCGATGGTTGCGTACGCAAATTATTTCACCGATGCGCGTATCAAGAATTACGTCGATGCATTGCTGGATGCGGGTGCGCAAGTCGATGTATTTGCGTTGGGAAAGACTGTCGGCTCTTCGCGGGCGGGTAATCTCTCCATTCATAATCTCGCATTGAAATATACCGGACAGGGGAAGCTTGGAAATATTCTCGGGCCGGCAAAGTTCATGGTTCGGGCAATGATGCAGCTGCTGCTTCATTCGTTCCGGGGACGGTATGATGTCATCCACACGCACAATATGCCCAACGTGCTTGCTTTGAGCGGACTTCCGTTCAGATTGTTCGGCACGAAAGTGATTCTGGATGTGCATGATACAATGCCGGAAGCCTATGCAACAAAGTTCGGATACGAGTTGGATCAATTCCCGGTCAAATTATTTGTCCGGGAGGAACTCCTTTCTGCTGCCTGCTCGAACAAAGTTATCACGACGAATGTCATGCACAAAGAAGTCCTGGTGGAACATGGAATTCCACATAACAAAATCGAGCTTATCTATAATGTTGGCAATACCAAATACTTCAAGCCGATGAGTCGGGGGACAAACGGACAGGAACTCTGGCTCGGTTACCATGGCACCATTGCCAAACGACTTGGCGTGTTTCTGATTGTCGATGCGCTCGGCTTGCTTCAGCATGATTGTCCCGGCCTACGCTTTCTGTGTGTTGGAGAAGGCGATGACCTTGATGCAATGAAGCAGCATGCAAAAGAGAAAAGTATTTTTGAGATGATCGACTTCAGGCCGTTCACAGAGGTCGAGAAACTGCCGGAGGTTTTGAGGAAAGTTCATGTCGGAATCATCGGCAATCAGCGGGACACCGAACGAAAACGGAACTACATGTTGCCCGTAAAAATGTTGGAATATGCAGCGATGGAAATTCCGACCATTGCGCCGCGGCTGGAGATATTGGGCCGTTACTTTGATGATACATCTGCATTCTTTTATGAGGCGGATAATACCGAATCGCTCGCCGCAACAATCCGATCAATCTATAATGATCGAGGGTTACTCACCACACGGATGAACGGCTTGCGGGCATTCAATGCGCAATACAATTGGAACATTATGGCGGAACGTTATTTAGGAATGATACACGATATGACATCTGCATGAAGACAAGCAAAGTTGAAATCATAGATCCATGCGTTTCTGCTGAGTGGGTATCGTTCATCAACACGCATCCGGATGCGGGAGTGTTTCATCATCCTTCGTGGCTGCGGATGTTGCGTGATGTGTACGGATACAGAATCTTTGCAGTCTGCATGAGAACAGGAAATACAATCACTGCCGGAATTCCGTTTGCCGATGTGCGGAGCTCCATCCTGGGAAAGCGATGGGTTTCGCTGCCGTTTTCTGATCACTGCAAGCCTCTTCTTCCGGCAGCAGACCCGGAATGCACAACAATGCTGATGAACTACTTGAAAACCAGGCAAGGGGTAGACACGCCGAAAATTGAAGTCAGATGGAACCTGGACAACGGACAAAATATTTTTCACGAGGAAGCATTTGTAACACATCTGCTGGAATTGCAAAAGGATCCAAACACAGTTCGCTCCACATTCCATAAATCTCTTGTACGTTCGCTGGTGAAAGCGGAGAAGGAGGGTGTTGTTGTTCGTCAGGGTACAACGCCGGAAGATCTCTCGAAGTTTTATGACCTGCAGGTGATGACACGAAAACGGCTCGGTGTTCCCGCGCAGCCCCGATATTTCTTTGAGGGAGTGTGGAAGTATATCATTGAAGCCGGGCTGGGTTACATTCTGCTTGCATACAAAGACGGGCGTGCAATCGGTGGAGGAGTGTATTTCACATTCGGCAAGACCGCCTATTACAAATACGGTGCTTCGGATTTTGAGTATCGCCAGTATCGTCCGTCGCACGCCTGCATGTGGGAAGCGATCCGGCGGTCGTGCGTCGAGGGTTATGATGTGTTTGATTTTGGCAGATCGGATAAAGACAACGACGGCTTGCGTCGATTTAAAAAAGAATGGGGAAGCAAGGAATTGCCGCTCGGGTATTCAACTATTGCAAACACACAACCGAAAGCGGGATCGTCAAGATTCAGCGACTTTGTAGGCGTGGTAATCCGCAATTCTCCGGATTTCGTCTGCAAGCTCAGCGGAGAATTGTTATACAAACATTTTGCGTGAAGATGGCCGAAGTATTGGAACATAATGCAGTAATCTCACCGTCAGTAAAGAGCAATCACACTGAACGTTCGGTGGAGTATTACTTGCACGAGCGGTACAAGAGAACGGGCAAGAAGCGCCTTCTCATGTGGCTCTATTATATGGTCCGCCCGATTATGCCGAGAAGCCTGCAACTTGCAATCCGCAGAATGTACGCGAAGAAACAGGCGAGAGTAGAATTTCCTGCCTGGCCTATCGAACCGATTCTTGTGGATCGAATGAAGCGGGAACTGCGTGAGCAGCTTGATGCGAGCGGTGAAAATGAGCTGCCGATAATTAACTTCTGGCCGGGTTCGGCAAGGGCCGCTGTAATTCTGACGCATGATGTTGAATGGGGATACGGAGCGAAGAATATTCCCCGCCTTCGGGAGCTTGAGAAAAAATATGGCGTAGTCTCATCATGGAACTTTGTGCCCGAACGTTACACGTTCGACAAACGGATTTTCAAAACTCTGTCTGATGAGGGATGTGAAATCGGTGTTCATGGATTGTATCACGATGGAAATGACCTGGGCTCACGCGACACATTTACACAGCGATTGCCAAGGATGAATGCTTATCTCAAAGGATGGAACGCCGCGGGGTTTCGTTCGCCTGCAACTCACCGGAATCCCGAGTGGATGCCCGAGCTTGCGGCAGAGTATGATTCCTCATTTCCGGATACTGACCCGTTTGAACCGCAGTCCGGCGGATGCTGTTCGATCTTTCCATTCTTTCTGAAGGACATGGTTGAGTTGCCGATTACGATGCCGCAAGACCATACACTGATTGAAATCCTTCTCGCGAAAGATATCGGGATATGGAAGAAGAAAGCGTCATGGATAATTGCCAACCACGGACTCGTCAACATTATCATCCATCCGGATTACATGCTTTCGGAACAGCAGTTGTGGTACTACGAAGAGTTCCTGAAATTTATCACTTCATTTGAAAATATTTGGTTCGCCTTGCCCCGAGATGCCGCACGCTGGTGGCGGAATCGCTCACAATCTGAAATTGTAACACCCGGCGGCATTCCCGTCATCCAGGGTCCCGCGGCTGATGAAGCCGTCGTGATCCGTGTAGTTGCGGAAGGCGATTCCATCGAATATCGATTTGATAAAACATATAAACTCTAACAGACAGGTATAGGAAAATGAAAGTTCCATTTGTTGATCTCAATGCGCAATACCAATCGCTGAAGGCCGAAATGCTTCCGGCAGTGGAGAAGGTGATGGAAACATCACAGTTTATTCTCGGCAAGGCGGTGACTGATTTTGAAAAGAATTTCGCCGAAGCGCACAACATGAAACATTGCATCGGGGTAGGGACAGGAACTGATGCACTGCATATTATTCTCTGGGCTCTCGGTATTGGTCCGGGAGATGAAGTAATAACTGTGTCTCACACGTTTATCGCGACTGCAGAAGGTATTTCACTTACAGGTGCCCGACCTGTGTTTGTTGATATCGATCCATTGACATATACGATGGATCCCAAGGCAATGGAAAAAGCAATCACCCAAAGGACAAAAGCAATTATTCCGGTTCACTTGTACGGGCAGCCGGCGTCAATGGCAGAGATAGCATTGATCGCGGCGCAGCACGGCATTCCGGTGATTGAAGATGCATGTCAGGCGCACCTGGCGCAGTACGATGGAAAATTTGTGGGTGAGCTTGGTCTTGCGGCTGCATTCAGTTTTTACCCCGGAAAAAATCTGGGAGCGTATGGAGAAGGAGGCGGCGTGACGACGAATGATGACGCCCTTGCCGCAAAGATGAGAATGATTCGCGATCACGGATCTTCAAAAAAATATTACCATGCAATGTGGGGCCACAATTACCGGCTTGATGGCATTCAGGGTGCTGTACTTGGCGTGAAGCTTCCACATTTACATTCGTGGACGGAGGCCCGGAGACGGCATGCACGCCGGTATTCCGAACAGCTCGAGGGCATGGGTGATCTTATTGTACCGATGCAGCATCCCCGCGCCAAACATGTCTATCACTTGTATGTTGTGCAGACAGCAGGGCGCGATGAGTTGCAGACTTATTTAACATCCCGCGACATCTCGACAGGTCTCCATTATCCTTTGCCACTTCATTTGCAGGAAGCATACAAGGATCTTGGCTACAAGAAGGGCGATTTCCCGGTGACAGAAAAAGTTGCCTCACGTGGTTTGTCGTTGCCGATGTTTGCCGAACTTACGGATAGTCAAATTGACGAAGTCATTCAGGCCATCGAAGATTTTTTCGATTGATGATAAGAGAAAGGTTATACAAAAAATTGTCACCGCTGAGTGTTCGTGTTTCGCTTCTCAACAGCAATTTCTGTGGCGACACTCACAGGAATAGAGGTAACATAATGCTAAGTTGATTACGACTCACACGTAACCGTGTTTGTTAGAAACCTTCTGTTGAATTCCCCCCGCAGAAATCCCCCGTACGCTCTTTCGTTATTACTAATTGTTGCACAGTACCGTTCACGAACACGCCGATCGTTTCCATGAAGTCACCGGACAAAAATATGTCGACCGCAAAAAAATACGCAGTCTACAAATACGTGCTCGCCGGAATAGACTGGGTGACCATTGTTGCCGCATACGGTGTTGCATTCGTTTTTGAATCACGCTGGCTGCTTGATCATCAGAACTTTAATCAGCCCATCGTTTACGAGACTATTCTTTTTGTCACGTTAGTCGGCGTCACGGCGGTGTTCATTTTTCACTATTTGGGATTATATCAGATTCATGTTTTTGTCACCGTCGTGCATCATCTTATTCAGATTATCAAGGGCCTGGCAGTTTTGCAGATAGCCATTGCGGTTGCTTCCTTCTTTACGAAGGCGAATTTTATTATCGACAGCCGCTTGTTGATTTTATACTTCGCAATCTGGGCGTTCCTGTTAATGCTTGCAGTTCGTGTTGTTATGTTCCGGCAGATATACTTGTATCTGACGCGAAACAAAGTGTTGCAGAGAAATGTGTTAATTCTCGGCGCCGGCGAAAACGGCCGCAAGGTTGCCGTGAATTTGTTTCTGCATGATTATACCGGTTTGCGTGTTGTAGGTTTTCTTGATGACGATTTGCGCCCCGGGACTCCGGTATTCAACGGAGCCACAGTGTTGGGCAGTACATCCGCTTTATCTGAATGCGTTAAAGAGCGTAGTGTCGAAGAAATCCTGATCTGCTATGAGAAGATTGACCACACGAAATTGATTGAGACGATGGAGAAAACGGTTTCGCTGAATGTTATCGTGAAAATCGCTTCTCCTCTATATGAAATTATTCCCTTGCGTCGGGCAATTGAGCACTACGGCAGTATTCCGGTGATCAGCGTATTCCAGTCAGAGATTAGTCCGAAAAAGGAATTGTACAAGCGTGTATTTGATGTCGTCCTGGCTTCGCTGGCATTAATTCTTCTCATGCCAATCCTCGTTGCGATTTCAGTTTTGATTAAGGCTACATCTCATGGACCGTTGCTCTTCAAACAGATCCGGATCGGGAAGAACGGCAAGGAATTCAAACTCTTCAAATTCAGATCCATGAGCGTTGGCGCTGAAAATGATACCGAGCGGGAGCGACAAATGTCGGCGTTCATCAAAGACAAAAAGAAATTCGACCCGACCGCGATTACATCAACCAAAATCGTAAATACAACTCGAGTAACGAGTGTCGGCAAGTGGTTGCGCCTTTTGAGTCTTGACGAATTGCCCCAGTTGTTGAACGTTCTTAAGGGAGAAATGAGCCTTGTCGGCCCTCGCCCTTGTCTGCCATATGAATGGAACCAATACGAGGAGTGGCACAAGCGCAGGCTCACCGTGTTACCGGGATTAACCGGTATGTGGCAGGTCAGCGGACGAAGTGTTGTCGGGTTCGAAGACATGGTGATTCTGGATTTGCATTACATACAAACCGCATCCATAATGCTGGATCTGCGCGTAATCATGAAGACGATTCCGGTTATGTTGTTCGGCACCGGGGCGAAATAAAGGGAGAAGTGTATGAAGATAGCTGTCGTCGGATTGGGGTATTGGGGTCCAAACCTTGTCCGCAATTTTTTGAGCACAGATGGAGTCGATGGAGTGATCGCATGTGATATGATGCCGCGTCGCCTGGAGATAATCAAGAAAAAGTTTCCGACCGTCGAGACAACCTCGAGTTTCGATGACCTGTTGAAGCGGGATGACGTTACGGGAATTGCAATCGCCACTCCGGTTTCAACTCATTATCCGCTGGGGAAAAAGGTGCTGGCCGCCGGCAAACATTTGTTGCTTGAAAAGCCAATGGCTGCGCGGGCGTCCGAAGCCGAAGAATTGCTTGATCTGGCATATTCAAAAATGCTGACGCTTATGGTGGACCACACGTTTATCTACACGAGTGCAGTCCAAAAAATGAAGGAGCTGATCACGAAAGGCGATATCGGAGATGTGTTGTATTTTGATTCCGTCCGCGTGAACCTTGGATTGTTCCAGCATGACACAAATGTTATCTGGGACCTTGCCCCGCATGATATTTCCATAATGGATTTCCTTATCGCGGACAGGCCGATTGCGGTCTCGTGCGTCGGAGTGAATCATTTCAGCGATTACGAGGATGTTGCATATCTCACTGTACATTTTGCAGAGAAACTGATCGCACAGTTTCATGTGAACTGGCTTTCACCGGTGAAGGTGCGAAAAATTCTCCTCGGTGGAACAAAACTCATGGTTGCGTATGACGACATGGAAGCCAGCGAGAAAATTAAAGTCTATGACCGTGGTGTTGACGTGAAGGATGAAGATTCAGTGTACAAGAAATTGGTTCAGTACCGCACCGGAAATATGTATTCTCCCAATATTGATACGGGAGAAGCATTAGGCCGTATGACCGCGGATTTTGTTGACTGTATCAATACAGGCAAACCGTCGATATCGGACGGACAAAGCGGATTGAATGTTGTCAGAATTCTTGAGGCAGCGAATATTTCAATCAAAGCGTCGGGAAGAAAAATCGATATCTCGCATGTTTCAAAAGCGCATAGCCGCGCACTGTATTCCATTCCAACATTTGAAAACTAAATTATGAGCACGATGTATCAAAGTATAGCCGCCGACGTGAAGCTTGGCAAGGGTGTCCGCATTTTCAATTTTGTCAATATGTATGGATGCAAGGTTGATGATGATTCGAAAATCGGGGCGTTCGTCGAGATTCAAAAGGGTGTTACGATCGGAAAGAATTGCAAGATTTCTTCTCACACATTCATCTGTGAGGGCGTTACGATCGAGGACAATGTTTTCGTCGGGCACAATGTTTCGTTTATCAACGACAAAATGCCTCGTGCGACAAATCCCGACGGATCGATGCAGAGTGAGTCCGACTGGACCGTCACGCCCACAGTTGTTAAGAAAGGCGCTTCCATCGGTACCAGCGCAACTATTCTTTGTGGAGTAACGATTGGGGAAAATGCCATTATCGGTGCCGGCAGCGTTGTTACAAAGGATGTCCCGGCAAACAGTGTCGTTGCCGGTGTTCCGGCGCGTCTTCACAAAACTGTCTGATTGTTTCGGCGTTCACTTCCTGTTATTTTTCTTCGTGATTGCCTATATTGTGGTGAGCAAAATCCGCCATTCATAAACTGTTATAGGCCATGAGCACCAAACCTCCATCACTCGTACAGCCTTCCTCGCCTGCGAGCCTCGAAAAAATTGCTTACGCTTCTGTTGCCTCCATTCCCACTGTTGAACCGCATGATCGGGACCGGCTTGGTTACAGTGTGTGGCGTTGGTTGAAAGACAAACAGGATTCCCTTGAGCAATGCGTGCACAATGCAGGATCCCGTTTGCTTATTGCCGAGGAAGAAGCCTTGAGCAAAATCCGTGAGAGCTTGCGGCAACAAGGCGTCGAAGTCTAAGACTGCATGCAGACCTTCCTTCTCGCGTTCATTCCGCTTTTTGTTGCAATCGACGTGGTGGGAGTCCTTCCTATTTTCGTTTCCCTTACAGAACATCTGAGCAATGAGCATAGAAAAAAATTAACGCTCGAAGCAACACTTACCGCTTTTGTCATCTCGGTTGTTTTTCTCGCAGCCGGAAAACTTCTGTTTTCCTTTTTAGGGATAACGGAAAGCGATTTCAAGGTGGGAGGCGGAATTGTATTGCTTGTATTTGCAGTAAACGATCTTCTTACCTCCAAAGAAAGAAAACGTGACCCCGAATCGACAGTGGGCGTTGTACCCATCGGCATTCCATTGATTATGGGGCCGGCGGCTCTCACGACTATCATTCTGGTGGTTGATTCATACGGTTACGGCTGGGCGATTGCATCACTCGTTGTCAATATGCTCATTGTGTTGTTGGTGTTTTTGCAGGCGGAAAGGATATCGCGCTTGCTCGGCAAGTCGGGCTCACGGGCGATTGGCAAAGTAGTTTCGTTATTTCTTGCCGGAATTGCTGTGAGTATGATTCGAATCGGAGTTCAAGAAATGCTGGGGAAATAAGTATGGCTGAAGAATCAATCAATCTCGTTGATACCGAGCCGCCGGACAGATATCGTTTCGATTACCGCGGGATGCATCGTTATCTGATTACGCTACCGGTGTTCGGAGGAAAAAAGATTTTTACGGAGCGAAGCAGGGTGGAAGTAGTGATGAATGCTTTGCGTGATAGCGCGATGGAACATCATTTCGATGTGTACGCGTATTGTTTCCTGCCCGAGCGGCTGGTTCTCATAATACGCGGGAAAGAAGAGACCTCGATGATGAAGGAGTTCCTTACAGAATTCCGCTCACGATCCTCTGCAGCAATGGAAGAGCTGCTTGGCCATCCTTTGTGGAAAAGGAAATATCTTGAACGTGTTCTTCGAAAAACTGAAGACAGCAAACGCATGGCCGAAATGATGTTTCAACTGCCCGTGAAAGCCGGTCTCGTTCTGAATTCCGACGCGTACGATTTTCAGGGTTCCTTCGTCATTATTCCGGGTCCGAAGAAATGGACCGAAGCCAACCGGAAGCCGAAACAATTTGGTTCAGCCGGATACAAAAAAAGGCGGCCCTTGTAGGCCGCCGTTGTATCGCAGTAACGTTGATACTTTAGGCTGACGCAGGCCGGATTATCAGCACCGGACATTTTGCAAGGCGAACAATCCGCATTGCGGTGCTGCCGAAAAGAATTTGCTCAACCCCTGTATGTCCGTGCGAAGCCAGCACAATGAGATCGATATTCTTTTCCTCTACCTCACTCAAAATCTCCTGATGTGGTTTCCCGAGTCGGACTGCAGAGTCGGCCTTCACGCTATCCCCAATTTCCTGTTCGATCAAATTCTGCAACTCTCTCTCACTCTTAATCCGCAATTCCTCCTCTACGCCCGGCATCACGACCTGGCCGAATCCCAAATCAGCGGGGTAAATCATCGGCTCAATAACATAGATAAGATGTATCGATGACCCGTATTGCAAGGCCATCGAGACAGCGTAACGCAATGCATTCTTTGAGTGAACAGAAAAATCAACCGGGACGAGAATATTATTTATCGGGAGTGAGGGAGATTTCGGTGACGACTGTGAACCGGCCGACGGTTGTACACGCGCCTTCACTTGCTTCCGCTTCGGCGTTACTTTCTTTTTTGTTGAGGATTGCTTTTTCATTGCCCACCTCCGCGTTTTGATTTTATAAAGGCTGCCGTGCATCAGTCAATGTACACATACTTCATCCATTTGTGTTTGTCATTCCCATTCCGGACGACATCAAAAAAAGCTTTTTGCAAATGAAGTGTCTTTGGCCCCGGTTTCCCATCTCCTACTTTCACTTTGTCCACAGAACGAATAGGCGTAACTTCTGCCGCTGTGCCTGTGAAAAAGAGTTCGTCTGCTATATACAACATTTCGCGGGGAATGTTCGTTTCCTTTACTTCGAAGCCCGAGTCATTGCAGAGCTGAATGATTGAGCCTCTTGTTACGCCGGGTAAAAGGGAGGAGGAGATAGGCGGAGTGAACACAACTCCATCACGCACAAGAAAAATATTTTCGCCGCTTCCTTCACTCACATATCCGGAAACGTCGAGAGCGATAGCCTCCTTGTAGCCCGCCTGGATTGCTTCAACCTTCATCATTTGAGATAGGGCGTAGTTGCCGCCGGTCTTCGCCATTGTAGGAAAAGTATTGGGTGCGGGGCGAGTCCAGGTTGATACGCAGACATCAATGCCCTGCTCAAGCGCTTCGGGTCCGAGATAGCTTCCCCATTCCCACACTGCAATAGTAACATCAAC
>JBKJJX010000030.1:0-6291 GCA_046597825.1 Bacteroidota bacterium
AGAATTGTCCTGAAGTAAAAAAAATACAATTGCCGGAGCGGGAACATTCTCGGACGGGAGAATTCCAAAACAACAACCTTGCCTCCGGAACGCACCACCCGATGCATTTCCGAGAGTCCTTTTTCCAAGTGTTCAAAGTTCCTCGCTCCGAACGCAACAATCGCCGCATCGAACGTGCCATCAGTAAACTGAATGTTCTCTGCTTCGCCGGTGCGGAGAGAAATGACCTTATCGAAACCGCGCTTTTCTAACTTCGTACGCCCGATCTTCAGCATTTCTTCAGCAATATCAATCCCTACGACTTTTTCAGGATTCAGTCGCAATGTTGCGATGGCGAAATCCCCGGTGCCGGTTGCCACATCGAGAATTGATTTCGGGGCAATATCTTTGAGCTCCCCGATTGCTTTTCTTCTCCAATACAAATCAATGCCGCCGCTGAGCAGATGGTTCAGCAGATCGTAGCGGTACGCGATAGAATCAAATAGCGAGCGGACGTATTGTTTTTCCACAGGGAAGATTGATATGAATACCGTAAGATACGGAAGTTGTGAATCCCTTCAAAGAATTGCGCGCAATGGTTTTTTATTTATATTGAAAGAGTCCATCACACAGGTTTATGGCCCCCAAGATACAAGTCCGACTGAAAAATACCCGCGACAGGTCTTACACGATCGCCATTCGTAGCGGCGTGTTGCAAAGTCTTCCGCGTATTATTGCAACTGGATGGAAACGCTCGAGACTTTTCATTATTTCTGACACCAATGTCGGCAAACTCTACGGAACAGACTTACAGAAACAATTTGCCGACATCGGGATCAATGTGCGATTGCTGTTATTTCATTCGGGAGAGAAACACAAGAACACAGCTACAATTCAGCGGCTTCACACAGCACTTTTGCGCAGCGGAGTCCGCCGTGATAGTCTCATAATTGCTTTGGGTGGCGGTGTCGTAGGCGATGTTGCAGGTTATGTTGCCGCGACCATCCTTCGCGGCATCCCGTTCATTCAAGTGCCGACAACCTTGCTCTCGCAAGTCGATAGCAGCGTGGGCGGGAAGGTGGGCGTCGATCATCCGCTTGGAAAGAATCTTATCGGAGCTTTTCATCAGCCGGCAGCCGTATTCATTGATCCGGACACACTCATCACTCTGTCTGAAAAAGAATTTCGTAACGGACTGGCAGAAGTTGTAAAAATTGCCGCCGCGTTAGACAGACCGTTCTTTGATTTATTGGAGCGGAAGGCAACTCAAATCAGCAGAAAGAATCCCGCTCTTATTGCCCGGATAATTTCCCGTTCCGTCGCATTGAAAGCAGCCGTTGTCGAGCGCGACGAGCTTGAGAGCGGCCTCCGAAAATCGCTGAATCTCGGACACACAATCGGCCACGCATTGGAAGCAACATCGGGTTACACACTGAAACACGGCGAAGCAATTGCATTGGGAATGACTGCCGAGGCGCGCATTGCCGTCCGGCTTGGGCTTCTGACAACAAAGGATTATGACCAGCTTACCAATTTGCTGAGGCGATTAAAGCTTCCGACGCGCATACCTTCAATCCGAAACAAAAGAAAATTCTTTTCATCGATTGCAACGGACAAAAAATCTGACGGCAGTGTCGCTAAATTTGTTTTGCTGAACGGCATTGGAAGAAGCGTGATCGGAGTTCCGGTTGAACGCATGTTGATTGAACAATCGTTGTCGGGCATATTAATGGAAAGGAGAACCCGGTGAAATCGTTTTTCGTACTAGTCGTTTTCGCTTTGTCGGTGGTTGTTCTGTCTTGCAAGAAAGATAATGTCACGGTGTCCAATCCGCCACAGGACTTTCAGGTGAAGATCGACAGTCTCAAGCTTTCAAAGAATACCATCTGGAACGACACGCTCCGTGCCCGCCTCTGGGGTACAATCGGTTCGTCCACGTGTTATCAATTTGCACGGTACGAAACAACGCGGGATTCATTCAGTGCAACCGTCAAAGTTATCGGAACATTTACAGACGGAAGCAGTTGCGCTACTGCTGTCGTGGAACTGCGTTCGGCAATCTATCGTGTTTACCCTTTGTATCCCGGCAAGTTCACGCTTAAAATTCAACAGCCTGGCGGAACGACGATCCAGGATACGACAACAATTCTTCCATGATCATAGTTTCGATTACGGGTCCCCGCATCAATGATGCGTTCGCCCAGGTTGCAGGCTCAACACGGTACGCGGATATATTTGAGTTCCGTCTCGATCATATTGAAGAGCCGCCGCTCTCAATGTTGCTGTCCTCAACGCGCAAGCCATTCATCGCAACATGCCGGCCGAAATGGGAAGGAGGCCGTTTCGATGGCACCGAGCACGAGCGCATGCAAATCCTCGAAGCTGCATCGGTGTTGGGCGCTTCATACGTCGATCTTGAATTGAAAACAGAGAAAGCGTTCATGAAGGAATTTCTCAATCGAAGAAATGAAAGCAAGGTCATCCTCTCCCATCATCAGTTTGCGGGAGAAAGAATTGCGCCTGCGAAAGTATATGCGCGCATGCGTGCGCTTGGAGCGGACATTTTCAAATTCGTATACGCTGCAGATGATGTGTCGGATATCCGTCACGCCATAACATTTTTGAAATTGGCAAAGGCCGACGGCCAGAAAGCCGTCGCAATCGGAATGGGAGAGTATGGCGAGCCCACAAGAATTCTTTACAAGAAATTCGGCGGTTGGGGAACATACGCTGCGACCGAGGATGGCAAAAGCTCTGCACCCGGACAAATTCCGGCAAGCGAATTGAAAGAGCTGTACCGGAGCGAGCGCAATACTTCAAGGACGAAAGTGTTCGGCGTAATCGGCAATCCATTGAAGCAGAGCAAGGGAGTGTACATCCACAATCCGTTATTTCATCGCGCAAAACGGAATTCCGTGTACTGTAGACTTCCGGTGAAAGATCTTCGCACGTTCGTCAAGGAAGTCGCTCCTTTACTGAGCGGCTTCAGCGTCACCATCCCCCACAAACAGGCCGTGATGAAATATCTGGATCGGGTGGATGCAACTGCCGCCGCAATCGGTGCGTGCAATACAGTTGTCCGGAGAAAAGGAAAACTTGTCGGGACAAATACAGACGCTCCCGCGGCACTCGATGCAATTGAAGCCGTAAGAAAAGTGAAGGGAAAGGCAATGCTCATCGTCGGTGCCGGCGGCGCTGCAAGGGCGATCGCATACGAGGCGCAGCAACGAGGGGCAACGGTTTTGATCGCAAATCGTGACAAAGCAAAGGCAAAAAAGCTGGCGTATGAGTTCGGGCTTATGCACGTTGACAAAGCCCGGATTCGAATCGCCCACTATGATTTCGTCGTCAACGCAACATCCGTCGGCATGACGCCGAATGCGAACGAATCGCCGCTACCAAAGAATGCGTTGAAAAACAAAGTTGTGTTTGATGCCGTCTTCAATCCGCCGATGACAAAACTGCTGCGCGATGCGAAGAGCGTCGGCGCAACGGTTGTTCAAGGAACGGAGATGTATATCAATCAGGCTGCATTGCAGTTTGAGTTGTATGCGGGAGTAAGGCCGTCAAAAAAAGTTATGAGACGGCTCCTCGATAAAAGTAATTCCAAATCATCATCAACATAAAGTACGCTCATGCTGAAGCATATCGTGATGTGGAAGTTCAAAGAAGTCGCCGATGGCTCAACGAAAGAGGAAAACCTCCGCAAGGCTAAAGCGCTGCTCGATGCGTTGCCGCCGAAGATTCCCCAAATAAAATTATTTGAAGCCGGCATCGACATCCTGCATTCTGATTCGTCGTACGATTTGGTTTTGATATCGGGTTTTGATGATGATGCCTCGCTGGTTGCGTACCAAAAGCACCCTGACCATGTTACGGTCGTCGAATTTCTGCGCAAGGTGCAGATGTCAAAAGTTGTTGTTGATTTCGGAAGCTGATCGTATTATGATCAAAGAAATCCGCCCGATATCCCGAGTTGTCAATGCGAGCGTGACTGTTCCCGGCTCGAAGAGCATCACAAACCGGGCGTTGATTTGCGCCGCGCTGGCGAAAGGCGAGTCAACCATCCGCAACGCATCGGACAGCAACGACACAGCGCTCATGATCAACGGACTGAATCAACTCGGAGTCCTTGTCCGGCGAACGAACCCGGTGTTGAAGGTCGAAGGGACAGGCGGAAAACTCTACGCTCCCAAGTTTCCAATTCCTGTCGGCAACGCAGGCACTACTCTGCGCTTCATGATTACTCTTGCGACCCTTGCCCGCGGCAAAACGGTATTTGAGGGAAGCGATCGAATGGCAGAACGGCCAATCGAAGATTTAATCGATTCGCTATCTGCTCTGGGTGTTGAGTCGGATATCAAGGGTTCAAGGTTCACGGTTAATGGTCCAAGTCTGCGCGGCGGAAAGACAAAACTCAACGCGGCGAAAAGTTCGCAGTTCCTTTCATCACTGCTCATGGTTGCCCCATACGCCGAACACGATGTAACGATCGAGCTCGCCGGGACGGCGTCTTCCGCTTCATATGTCGACATGACGATTGCAGTCATGAAGCATTTTGGTATTCAGATCGAATCAAGTTCATCGGGCGTCTTCATGATTCGTGCCGGCGGCCGATACACATCATCTGATTTTGAGGTTGAGTCAGACGCTTCGGGTGCCTCGTACTTTTTTGCCGCGGCTGCGATTTGTGGTGGAGAAGTGTTTGTCCAAGGAGTGAAGACAAAATCATTGCAAGGCGACTCCGGTTTTTTGAATATTCTCCAACAAATGGGATGTGAAATAACTGTTGAGGAGAATGGAGTGAGAGTAAAACGAACGGGCGCACTTAACGGAGTCGATGTTGACATGAACTCAATGCCGGACGTAGTACCGACGCTTGCTGTTACGTCGTTGTTTGCATCCACGCCAACACGAATCAGAAACATCGGGCATCTTCGGCACAAGGAGTCGGATCGCTTGCAGGCGATTGAAACAGAACTACGCAAACTCGGGGGTGAAGTGACCGTCTCGGGAGAAACGCTGGCGATTGAACCTTCGCAGCTTCACGGCGCGCAGCTTGACACATATGATGATCATCGTCTTGCTATGACGTTTGCTCTCGCCGGGTTGAAGGTTCCCGGCGTTCTTGTTGAAAACCCCGACTGTGTGAAGAAATCATTCCCAACGTTTTGGAGTGAGTTTGAAAAGGTGTATAGTTAAGAGCAGTTCACATGTCGCTTCGCTGGGCTAATTTTTTGGCTCTAGAAACATAGCGCCCCTAAGCGGATTTTTCAAAGAGCAAGGATAAATCAACACCATGGCAGGTAATAGTTTCGGTTCGCAATTCAGAATTACAACATTCGGCGAGAGCCACGGCCGCGCAATCGGTGTTGTCATCGATGGCGTGAGGCCCGGACTTCCGATTGACATGGAATTTATCCAGACGGAACTCGATCGCCGCCGTCCGGGACAAAGCAAAGTAACCACGGCGCGCAACGAAGCGGACAAAGCTGAAATCCTCAGCGGAGTCTTTGAAGGCAAAACAACCGGTACTCCGATCTGCCTGATTATCTGGAACAAAGACCAGCAATCAAAGGCGTATGATAAAATCAAAGACATGTTCCGTCCCGGCCACGCCGGATACACATATCTTGCGAAGTTTGGCGTCAGTGATTATCGTGGTGGCGGACGATCATCGGGTCGTGAGACGGCGGCCCGTGTTGCGGCAGGCGCGATAGCGAAAGCCTGGCTTGCGCGGCGCGGAATTCAGATTCACGCCTACACAAAGGAAGTCGCAGGTATCAAAGCTCTCAGTATTGATTTTGATCAGATAGAGAAAAATTTCCTCCGTTCTCCCGATCCTGTCGCTGCAAAGAAAATGGAGCGGCGTGTATTGAAGGCGAAGAAGGAAGGCGACTCCGTCGGCGGCATCGTTGAAGTCGTGGTTACAAATCCTCCGGTGGGACTCGGTGAGCCGGTATTCGATAAGCTGGAGGCGGAGCTTGCAAAGGCGCTCATGTCCATAGGCGCAATCAAGGGATTTGAAGTCGGCAACGGATTTGCAGCGGCACGATTGAAGGGCAGCGAGAACAACGATCCGATGTATATCGAGAAGAAAACCAAACGCGTCCGCACGCGAACAAACAATGCAGGCGGGATTGCCGGCGGCATCTCCAACGGGGAAGACATCGTCCTCCGCATTGCTGTGAAGCCACCATCGTCCATCGTGAAGAAGCAGGAAACTGTAACGGTGTCCGGAAAGTCCGCAACAATTTCAGTTGAAGGACGGCACGACCCCTGCATTTGCCCGCGTGTTGTTCCTGTTGCCGA
>JBKJJX010000216.1:0-6628 GCA_046597825.1 Bacteroidota bacterium
CGAACTCTTGCCAAAATACACAACGCCGGAAAAGAAGAGAGCAAGAGTTCGGAGCTTCATCTTCTTACCGGGGGAGTACGGCTTCAATCGTTTGGCGAGATTATTTCATTTGTCTTCAGCGGGGCATTTCTCGTCAGACTTATTTCCTTGCCGGCTGCAATTGTTCAACAATCATCTGATTGGTCCGGACTTCTGAAAAGCGTTGTGGCGTATCTGTCGCTTATTGGTACAATCGTTTTGGGTGTGTGGGCAATTGTTTTTGTCGTTAGGAAATTCCAGACTCTATTTTCAACATCGTGGAATGTCTTCAAGTACAGCTACTTTGCTGTCGCCATGACGTTCTTTTGCGTGGCTTTTTTTGGCAGCAAATACTTTGACTATCATTTGTTGGGTAAGCAGCCGGTTTTCTGGTATTCGTTTCTCTACACTGTAACCATACTCACGTTCGGCCTTCGCAGGATGTACGTAAAGCCGACTCGCTACATCAAACTACAAACCTGGACGCTGATTTTGATTCAGGCGTTACCCCTTTTTCTACTCCCCGAAATCATTCTTCCGGCATTGTACAAGGCAAATGTGGTACACCCGTGGCTTATTCAGAATATATTTCCTCCATATTCTGCCGGCGGAGAGCCGACGTTCTGGCGCGCATATGGTTTGATTCTCGCCTGGCCGTTGTTCATTTCTAATCTTGTGTATGGATTGCCCACCACGGCCTGGCTTGTTATTTCGCTCGTTCAAACGTTTGTGCTCATTCCGCTTATCGTGACAAAATGGGGAAAGGGGGCTTACTGCGGCTGGATTTGTTCGTGTGGTGCGATGGCAGAGACATTAGGAGATGAATACAGGAAATCAGCGTTGCACGGCCCGGTGCCGAAGAGATGGGAAAATCTTGGACAAGTCGTTCTCTTCTCGATTGCGATTATAACTCTTGCCGTATTGCTCAATTCCTATTTCGGTATGAGCATCCCGTTCTTGAATCTCCCCAAGTTTAGCACGCAGGCCGTGAAAGTATATTCTGTTATTGTTGATATTATTTTCGCCGGCGTACTTGGACTTGGCGTGTACTTCTTCTTCAGCGGCAGAGTCTGGTGCAGGTTTATGTGTCCTCTTGCAGCGTTGATGCAAATTTACGCCCGGTTTACACGATACAGAATTTTTGCCGATAAGAAGAAGTGCATCTCATGCAATATCTGTACTTCCGTCTGTCATATGGGGATTGATGTGATGAGCTTTGCGAACAAGGGAATTCCAATGAACGATGTGGAATGTGTCCGTTGTTCGGCATGTGTTGTGAATTGTCCGATGGAGGTGCTCTCATTTGGCGAACTGCCGAAGAGCGACCCCGATAACAAGCTTTATCAATCGATCAATATGAAAGAACATATGTTGACGAAAGAGGATTGGCGCAGCGGATTGTGATGATCTGTTTACTTCGATGAATCTGACAAGCTTGGAACTGTTGTATGAGCTGGTGTTTGTTGCGATCCGATGAGCTTCCGTAATATCATTTTTGTTCCCTCCGGAAAGTCGCCTTCAATCATCCACTGAACATAATCAGGACGTGAGAGAACCGGCTCGCCTTTGTGCTTGCCAAAATTAAATACGGTTTCTCCGGCCTCATTCTTCATTAGCTTGCGGGCATAATCGACAAGCCCATCCCTGTTGCAAAACTTGTGCAGGTCCTCCAGTGTGGCAGACGTGAGATCCTCGTATCGCTCCAGCTGTCCGCGAAAAACCTCAAAAGTCGCCCTCACGTCCGCTTCTGCACTGTGCGCATTTTCCAAATCCTTATTGCAATAGAATTTGTACGCAGCAGTCAGTGTCCGCTCTTCCTTTCGTTTGAAGATTGTACAGACGTCAATCAACTTTGTTCCATCTTCGGGGAATTCAATTCCGCACCGGGCAAATTCCTCAACCAGAAAAGGAATATCAAAATTATTGGAGTTGTAGCCTGCAATATCACAGCCGCAAATAAATTGAAAAAGCCCTTTCGCAATTTCTCTGAACGTTGGCTGATTTTGTACATCGTCCTCAGTAATCCCGTGAACTTCTGTCGCCCCGTGTGGGATAGGCCTGCCGGGATTTACAAGTCGTGTGCGTATCTCTTCACTTTTGTCGGGAAACAGTTTTAGAACTGAAATCTGAACAATCCGGTCCGCAACGAAATCAGTGCCCGTTGTTTCGAGATCGAAGAAAATGAGTGGACGAGTTAGTAGAAGGTTGAGCATCAGCCAGTTGGCGAGAGATAATTACACTGAATAAAGGTAGAGATTTGGTCGTCGAAGAGCAATATTGAAAAAGTGTCTCAGCTTGGAAGTACACGTCATTCCGAAATGTTCTTATTCGGAATCCGAACCAAGAACAACTTGAAAGGATGCTGAAAAAAAGGGTTCAGCATGACATGGGTTGGGAAGCCTAGGCTTGATTTGAAACTGAGACGTTACCAATATTTCCAACTCCAAGGAATTGTCCCTCTTCTGCCGTATATTTCTTTACAAATTGAATAATCTGAGGAACGGGATATGTCTAAACTCACCAAATCCAAAGCATGGAAAGAGCTTCGGTCTCATTATGTGAAAATGTCCCGAAGCCATATGCGCGACATGTTTGCCAAAGAGCCGGACCGGTTTGAACGTTTCTCCCTCTCAGCGTGCGGTATTTTTCTTGACTACTCAAAGAATCGCGTAAGTGATAAGACGATGAAACTGTTGTTCAATCTTGCACGCCAGGCTGATGTAGAGTCGTGGCGGGACAAGATGTTTCAGGGAGAAAAGATCAACATCACCGAGAACCGCGCAGTGCTGCATATTGCTCTTCGGAACCGGGCGAACCGGCCGATCATGGTGGATGGCAGAGATGTTATGCCTGAGGTGAATAGCGTGCTTGCTCATATGAAGGAATTCAGTGACTCCATTCGAAACGGAATCTGGCGTGGTTACACGAACAAGGCGATTACCGATGTTGTTAATATCGGTATAGGCGGATCGGATTTGGGTCCGGTGATGGTGACAGAGGCGCTTAAACCATATGGAAAGGACGGCTTGCGCGTTCATTTTGTCTCCAATGTTGATGGGACGCATCTCGCGGAGACGATCAAACATCTGAACCCCGAAACTACACTTTTCATCATTGCCTCGAAGACATTTACGACACAAGAGACCTTAACGAATGCCGGGTCGGCAAGAGCGTGGTTCCTGAATTCCTCCCGTGACGAAACGGCGATTGCGAAACATTTCGTTGCGCTCTCGACGAATGCCAAAGAAGTCTCCCGCTTTGGAATCGACACGAAGAACATGTTCGAGTTTTGGGATTGGGTCGGAGGCCGATACTCGCTTTGGTCGGCAATCGGACTTCCAATTGCAGTCGCGATTGGTTTTGAGAATTTTGAAGAACTGCTCGCAGGCGCCTTCGAAATGGACGAACATTTCCGGACCTCGCCTCTGGAGCAAAATCTTCCGGTCACACTCGCCCTTCTGGGTATTTGGTATAACAATTTCTTTGGGGCGCAAACCCAGGCAATTCTTCCTTATGACCAGTATATGCACCGCTTCCCCGCATATTTTCAGCAGGGAGATATGGAAAGCAACGGTAAGTCTGTAACCCGTGAGGGAAAGACAGTCGATTATTCAACCGGCCCTGTCATCTGGGGCGAGCCGGGCACGAACGGGCAGCATGCATTCTATCAACTGATTCATCAGGGAACAAAATTGATTCCGGCAGATTTCATTGCTCCGGTCGAAACGCAAAATCCTATGGGAGAACATCACGCCATTCTCTTGTCGAATTTCTTTGCGCAAACGGAAGCGCTGATGAAAGGGAAAACCGAAAAGGAAGCCCGGGCGGAGTTGAAGGCAAGTGGAATGAAAGGTTCTGAGATCAAAAAACTGCTGCCGCACAAAGTCTTCACCGGCAACCGGCCAACAAACTCAATCATGTTCAGAAGGCTCACGCCTCGCACGCTTGGTTCGTTGATTGCATTGTATGAACACAAGATATTTGTACAGGGAATTATCTGGAACATCAACTCATTCGATCAGTGGGGCGTTGAATTGGGTAAGCAGCTTGCAAAGGCAATACTTCCGGAGTTACAATCCTCCGGTAAGATTCAATCGCATGATTCATCGACAAACGGCCTGATAAATTATTTTAAGACATTAAGCCGGTAGGGGGCGAGAAGAAGTAGAGTCTCAGTTTTGAAGCACGCGTCATTTCGAAATGTTCTTATTCGGAATCCGAACCAGGAACAACTTGAAAGGATGGTGAAAAAGAACCCTTCAGCATGACAATGGGTTGGAGACTAAGCTTGATTTGAAACTGAGACATTACCAGAGAAGACCGTTCGTTGATTTTCTGCGCTCATCTCTTTAACTTGAAATCACTTATTATTCATAACATCTCAACATAGAATGAAACTCACCGAAAAGGTTATTCAGACACTCCCCAAAGTTCTTCTTCACGATCATCTCGATGGAGGCCTTCGCCCCGCGACAATTATTGATCTGGCGAAGGAGACCGGATATAAGAAATTGCCGACGGACGATCCTGATGAATTGGCTGATTGGTTCCATCGCGGCGCGAAGCGCGGAAGTTTGCCCCTGTACCTTGAGGGTTTCGCCCACACGTGCGGTGTTATGCAAACCGAGGAGGCACTTGAGCGGGTCGCGTACGAGATGATGGAAGATATGTACAATGATGGAGTCGTCTACGTCGAAACCCGTTTCGCTCCCGTGTTCCACACCGATAAGGGGCTGCATTGGGATGATGCCGTCAACGCTGTGCTCAAGGGTCTTGAGCGCGGCAACAAAGACTTCGGAGTTGAATACGGCCTCATAATCTGCGCAATGCGCAATATGCATCTTTCACAGGAAATGGCAGAGCTTGCCGTTGATTACAGGGAACGCGGTGTTGTTGGTTTCGATCTTGCCGGCGAAGAGGGCGGCTTCCCTCCTAAAAAACACGTCGATGCGTTTCACTACATTCAACGCGAGAATTTTAACATCACCGTGCATGCGGGAGAAGCGTTCGGGAAAGAAAGTATCTGGCAGGCTATCCAATGGTGCGGAGCGCACAGGATCGGGCACGCCACGCGGCTCATCGAGGACATAGGGCTTGATAAGAAAGATCCGACAAAAGTGACCAAGATGGGTTACCTTGCACAATATGTTCTTGACAAACGTATTCCTCTTGAAATCTGCTTGACGAGCAATGTGGATACGGGGGCAGTTGAATCGCTCGCAACGCATCCGTTTGGAATTTTCTATCGCTACAAATTCCGTGTTACCTTGAATACCGACGACCGCCTCATGAGTAATACAACAATGACCAAGGAGCTCGGCATTGCCCACAAAATATTCAAGTTGGGATTGGATGAACTTGAGAAGGTCACGATCAACTCTATGAAGAGTGCGTTCATTCCATACAACCGACGCATAAAACTGATATATGACGTGATCAAACCGGGTTATGTTAAAGCCCGGCAAAAACTGGGACGGAAAAAAACGGAGAAATGAAAGTGCGGGTAATTCTGAGAAGGGGAGAAGCGTGAATCTTTACATCGTCCGGCATGCTGAAGCAGAGGCACTTGGTGGGGGAATTGACAGCGATTTCAATCGTCCCCTGACAACACGCGGAAAGTCAGATGCCCGACTGATGGCACAGGCGGTTCATCATGTCGATGCCCGGATTCGTCACATCTTTACAAGTCCGTTACTGCGTGCAGTCGAAACCGGAGAAATTTTCGGCAAGGAGTTGAAGCGAAGTCCGGAGATATCGCGATGGCTCTCGCCGGGTTTTTCGCCGTCCGCCCTTGCTGAGACAATTCTTTCGCAATCAAATGACGCCGGCGTGATGGTCATTGGACACCAGCCGGATATGAGCATCTTCATAGCACATCTTATTTCGCCTGTGTGTGCAGCAACAGTCGATATGGTGACTTGTGCAGTAGCATGCCTGGAAGTGGAAGGCGATAATTCTGCTCACTTGCGTTGGCTGATGACTCCCGACATGGTCGGCAAAATGAATGTTGTTTCACCCCGATAATTATTCCCGCATGGAATTGAAGATTGTCCGCATCGAAAAGCCCGGGGAAATGAATTTCATTCTCGGCCATTCACATTTTATCAAGACTGTCGAAGACATCTACGAAGCGATCGTGCAGACAAATCCGGCGATGAAGTTCGGGATTGCATTTTGCGAAGCATCAGGACCGGCTCTTGTGCGCAGTGAAGGCAACGACGCGAAGCTGATTGGTCTTGCGCAGAAGAATGCAATGGCACTCGCCGCCGGACATTCGTTCATTATCATGATGGAACAGGGTTTTCCGGTCAATATTCTTGCCGCTATTCGGAACGTCGCTGAGGTTTGCAGGATTTATTGTGCGACCGCAAATCCGACCGAGGTTATTATCGCTGAGACCGATCAGGGCAGGGGAATCCTGGGCGTTGTGGACGGCATGACAACCAGGGGAATCGAAACCGAAGCTGATATCGTGAAGCGAAAAGAACTTCTGAGAACAATCGGCTATAAACTATAACTCAACTTTTCGGAAATCAAAATGAATTATCGCATTCTTTTTTTGTTGATGTTGGTTGTATCCGGGTGTAATCGTCCGCAGGAAGATGTTCGA
>JBKJJX010000360.1:0-11808 GCA_046597825.1 Bacteroidota bacterium
GTCACAAAATCCGGTTGCCCCAAAACACCATCCGCCGGTGCCCCATTCGCTTTCGCTGCCGCATTATCAAACCGAAGCACACGATTATTGTCTCGTTCGGCAACCCACAACCGTCCCGCCCCATCGACATATAGTCCCGTCGTACGGGTCATTTTCGCAGCAGTGGTTCCGGCAGTGTTCGTTACAAAATCCGGTTGTCCCAAAACTCCATCTGCCGCTGCGCCCGTAACTTTTGTCGATGCACCGTCAAACCGTAGCACGCGCCTGTTTCCATAGTCACTGACCCACAACCGTCCAGATCCATCCACAAAAAGTCGAATAGGAGTGTTCATCTTCACCGCTGATATCCCACTTGTATTTGTTGTATCATCCGGCTGGCCCAGCACTGCTTCGGCTGCAGACCCATTAATCAGTTTTGCCGACGAACTGAAACGCAGGACACGGTTGTTGTTACGATCGGCAACGAACAACTTCCCTGTTGTCGGATCGATCGCCACGCCAAACGCATTGTTCATTGTGCTCGCTGTTTTCCCCGTCGTCCTCGTTACAAAGTCCGTTTGACCTAATACACCGCTCGCGGGCATATTATTTGTCAATGGGGCCTGGGCATACACCGAGATACTTATTGCTACGATAAACAACATGGCAGCAAATAATCTCTTGCGGTGATCATTCATAGTGCCTCCATAAAGTAGAAGTATGAAATATGATTTAGGTAATTAGGATTACACCAACTTCTCAGACCATTTTTCTGCGAAATCTATTTCAGCAATAACATTTTTCGGGCGGACGAAAAGTTGTTTGCCTGCATACGATAGAGATACATGCCGCTTGGCAACGCAGAAGCATTGAACTGAACGTTGAATGATCCTGCAGGCATTTGCTTGTTCACCAGGGTGGCAACACGCTCTCCAAGCAGATTGTAAACCTCCAACGTAACAAATGTGCGTTCTGGCAATTCAATTGCGATGTTCGTCACCGGATTAAACGGATTCGGATAGTTCTGAAGAAGATCGAATCTCATCGGCGTCGTTTCTTTTCCACCGACTGAAGTAACAAGATCGTTTCTATAAACCGATAATCCGTCGACCTTCTCGGTTGCATAAATTGATCCGCCATTTGCTGTGATGCCACGTGACTGCGGAACGCCGTCATAATAGCCGTCTTCGACCGGCAATAGTGGATTGGAAATATTAATTGCCCGCACGCCTGTCGCTTCCGAAGCGACGTAGCAATAATTACCTGCCACTGCTGCCATGTAACCATAACCGCCAGTCTTGATCTTGGAAACCAGAGTCGGCGTCAGGAGATTGGTGATGTTGAATATCTTGAGACTGTCGCCATCTGGCACATACGCGTAGTTCCCTGCAATGGCAAAGCCCTCGTTGCCAATTCTAAAGGTTGGTGTGCTACCCTTCGCGACGGGACTTGCGGGATTGGTAACATCATAAAAACGAATCGAGCTGTAAAAACTTGTCCCCACAACATTGCCTGAAGCAGCAACATTCTCTACATCGATGCCACGCACATTCGTCAGCCATGTTGGGTTTGCAGGGTTGGTTATGTTCAAGACTACAAGTCCACTATCGCGTGTGGCGACGTAAACATAATTACCACTGATGGCAATCCCGCGGGAGCGCGATGAATTGATCGTCCTGAGTCTGACAGGACTGCCCGCATTCGTAACATCAATGACGTGCACACCGGAATCCATCGCTGCCACATATGCATAATTGCCGGAGACCACGACTCCCCGCGATTCACCGCCAAGCGCCAGAGTCGAGAGAAGTGATGGCTGCAATGGGTTCGTGACATCAATTATGCGGAGACCCGCAGTTCCGTATGCCACATAAACATTTCCGTTAACGTAGAACGGAGAAAATGCCGAGCCTGTTGCGGAGGCAAGCGAGGCAAGAAATCCTGAAGTGGTCGGGACTGATGCATTCGAAACATTTATTGCACTTATGCCTGGAGCGGGATTTCGATTTGAAACAAAGATGTGGCCTGTCGGGTTACCGCCGATTGTGATTGCCCCGTAACTCACAAACGCAGCCCGTCCGGTCGTACCGATCCTGCTGACGAATACGGGAGCTGCTGGATTCACAACATTGTAAATTTTCATACCCGAATCGCCGACCGCTACATAGCCATAATTACCGTCAAAAACTATGGATCCTGTCCGTTGACCCGACGGAATTGCTACCACGTTAACAGGGTTACTTACATTTGTAACATTAATTACCTGCAATCCGGCGTTATAATCACAAATATACGCGTAACCGGAACGCACACTCATATACTGATGGTAGCCTCCGTAACCCAGCATGGTCGATTTGTAAACAGGAGCTGCAGGGATGGAGATGTCGATGATGAAGCTCCGCCCTGTAAAATCTGGAGTGTCGGCTGCTATGAACGCATAGGGTGAAGCGATGACAACACTTTCACAATATGCCAGACTATCAATAGAAGCGACAAGCGTCGGCGCCGAAGGGGTAGCAATGCTATACACTTTGAATCCGGCAGCTCCTGCCGCTACGTACGCGTATGTGCCGCTCGTTGCAATACCTTCGCACGTCGTACCGGGAGCCACATCAACAGTCGAGACGAGCGATGGAGTTGTTGGATTCTGCACATTGATGATCCACATTTTGCTGCCGCCGCTTGCAACGATATATTGGTTCCCACCAATAGAGGTACGTACCAGCGCTTCGACCACATCGGACAGGATTACACTGGCAATTCGTACCGGAGCTGCAGGATTTGAAAAACTTGCTATCTGTACTTTGTTTCCTAGCCCATAAAAAACAAGCGAGCCCGCGGCAAACACTGCTTTCGATTCACCTTCACCTTTCCCGAAATTGCCAAGGAGGGAAACATTGAAAGACTGCTGCCCAAACGAAACCAGCGCGGGAAAGATTAAAAGGATAAGGCCCACATAAAATAGTTTGACAGGTTTCATGCATACCTCCACTGTGATTATGATGGAATTAGTTTGAAGTCATCAACCTATTAACTCTATTTCGGAAGGAGCATGGTTCCGAACGAAATCTTCTATCTCAGAACGATACGGTGCCGAGACTTGCGCGCCCATGCGCGTTACAGCAATAGCGGCAGCAGCCGAAGCCATACGTGCCGCATCTTCCACTGGCATTTCCTCAGCAAGAAACGCAGCAAGCGCGCCATTGAATACATCTCCAGCGCCAGTGGAATCGACTGCATGAACTTTGAATGCCCGAATCAATTCTGTTCTTACTTTCGTTGCGGAAAACACTCCCCTCTTGCCCAGGGTGATCAATACTCTTCCAATCCCGAATTGCAACAGCGCTTGCGCAGCTGCGCACAGGCTCTGCTCATCAGCAATCTTGATTCCCGTAAGCATTTCCGCTTCCACAGCATTCGGGGTAATAATATCAATCTGACTGAGAAGGCGACTGTCAAGCGAGTGCGCAGGCGCGGGGTTCAGGATGACCATCAGGCCATTCGTGTGTGCGAGCGCTATGCTTGCACGGACTGCATCAAGCGGCGACTCCAATTGAACGAGCAGTACTTTTGCCTCCGCGATCGTATCTCCTGCACGCTCTATATCGGACGGAGTGAGACAGGCGTTGGCGCCTGATGCAACAACAATGCTGTTCTCCCCATTGTCATCAACAACAATAAATGCGACCCCGGTCGGAACCTCTGCGTCGAGAAGGACGTGTTGCGTGTCAACGTGTTCCTCCATCAATCGGGCCATCGCCTCCCTGCCAAGCGGATCTTCACCAATCTTCGCGATCAAGCTCACACTCACGCCGACACGAGCAGCGGCAACCGCCTGGTTCGCGCCCTTGCCTCCACCGCCCCTGGAAAACACACCTCCAATAACAGTTTCACCGGGACGAGGTATTTTCTGGGTTTTGATTGTGAGATCGGTATTATAGCTGCCGACCACGACGACTCTTATATCTTTCATCTCTGTCGTGAAATCTAATTGTACATCCGACTTGCGATTGTCTGTTTCGACGACGCGTAAACACGTCTTCGGAGACAACACGCCCGCTTAACACATTGCGAACTAAAATGAGAAGCCGAGAGAGAACATGTGAACTTGCGTGAGCGCGCCGAAATCGACGTACGCATAATTGATCGTACTCAATACTCCTGCAACGGGGTAGCTAACACCGGCACCAAATGTAAAGCGCTGCTCGTCGTAATTAAATTTGTAACCCCCACGCACCGAGAAAATATTGTCGAACGTGTAACTTGCGCCGATATGAAATTTTTCACGGCCGTCGTTCGGATGATCTCCTTCGATGACAACCGTGATGAGGTGTGGACTGTCTTTCTCGTCAAGGAAATCCATCGCGATGCCAGCGCGCAAATCCAGCGGCATGCGAACGTTGTCCGATTCCGTCTGGTATTCTTCGCTCCAGCCCCCGAACTTTGAGTCGGGTCCAAAATTCCTCGCAGCGATTGCAACCCGGAGGCTTCGGTAGCCCGTGTAATACAACGTGCCGACATCGAGCGACCAATTATTCATTGCCAACTCTGCAATTTTTTGTCTCATCCATCGGAAATTTCCCCCGATGGAGAGTCTATCAGTAATTTTTCGTGCATAAGAACACCCTGCGGCAATATCCCGGGCGGAAAAAACATTTCCGGTCACTAACGGTGTCGTGCTGTTCTCCCCCAGAATGGGACTGTTGATCGTCTCCGGAATATCTCCATAGTCCAGAGTTGCAAGGCTAACACCCACAACACCAAAATCTCCAAGGTTCACCGCAAGAGCCACCGATTGATGGGAGATGTCCGCAATCCATTTCATCGTGTTGAGTTGAACATCGTACTCCGTTACATCGGCAAGGGCGGCAGGATTGCCGAACACAGCATTTGCATTGCCCAGCGAGATTGCCGTAAAGGCTCCTGCCATTCCCGAAGCCCTGGCGTCCCCGTTGATCTTGAGAAACTGCCAACCTGATTGGCCAACCCGCTCAATGTCGCGTGGGGGAATGCCTGTCTGTGTGTACACACGCGCAGACAAGCAGATAACTGCAACTGTTATTGCGCCGAGTAGCCGTTTTGTTTGAGACATGGAATTCATCTCCATCACTTCACAATCGCGAGTTTACCAATGAACGACTCTCCCTGATGACCCGTAACAAGGGATTCGACCCGGTAGAGATAAACGCCGGGAGCGACACCGAGTGTCCATTTGTTGAGTTGATAGTCCAACCGTTTGATGCTTCCCCACGCTTCTGAACCGCTGCCGTCATCGTGATCAATTTCTTGAACCAAATCGCCGACAAGCGTATAGATTTTGATTTTGCATCGTGCAGGAATCCCAATAAATTCCATTCTGAACCGCTCGCCGGTTCCGGCAAGCCCGCTATGCTGTCGAAACGGATTCGGCACCACAAATACATTTTTCGGAAACTGTCCGTTGGGTGCACGAAGAGGGTAAGTAGGAAATCGCGTATTGTTCACTTTCCCGCTTTCGTTTCCCGCTGCATCATAACTTGTGACACAATAATAGTTGCCAACACCAAACGGCTGCCCTCGATCGATGTATCGCACTTTTCCATTCACGAGCGTAACTGAATCCTTTTTGATATCTGAAACCAGTGTCCATGGACCTATTGTGAAGTAGGTCGAACGATACACTCTGTATCCTGCAAAATCATTAAGGCCGGTAAGAGGATCTCTGTATGTTGATGAAATGGGCGGCCACTCTATTGTTATTTGGCCGGGTTCGCTTTTAATCGCCAAACTGTTCTCGCCATTCGTGGGCGTTGGGGGCGGATGAACGGTCGGCATATAATTGTTTGCAAACAGGCGGCGGGCGGCGCGCACATGCGCAAGCATTGAATCTCGTGAAGCGGTCGCCATCAAATCTATATTCGCCACGCCGCCTTCTACAATTTTTGCTCGATCCATTTCGCCGATCACTTCCGCAAAAACAATTCTCGCAGATCCAAAGGGAGACATGGTAAGGGGGCCGACACTCACCAAAAACTCAGGACGCCGTTCGTATTTATTCCCACCTTCGCCGCCGGCAGCCCTTGCTGCATCCCACGAAAGGCGCGGTTGCTGATGCGTCATGACTTCCTTGACACGAACAGAAGGAGAAACTCCCTGAATGAACATCACGTCTTCACTAGGAGCTCCTTCCGTTAGTCCCTGGCCTGTGTGTTCCAGAATATTCTGGTAGACGCGAGCACCGCCCGAATCAAGAACCGCGACGGTAAAATACCCCGGCGCATCCAGTTCGTGTTCGCGAATTCCCTGTTGGTAGATATCCCGTGCATCACCAATATCCCCGCGCAACGGGCCAACACCAAAGCTATAGACGATAGGCACTTCATCCGTGGTTCGAAATCTCCGATGATCATAAAAATAGAAGACGTTTTCATTCGCATCCCACCCATATTTTTCATCGCCCCGGCTTCCCGAACGTTGCGTAATTCGAATTCCATACCGCATGCCGAAGTACAGCGAATCGACCGACGTGAGTTCATTGTTCGTAATTGTAACTTCGTGAATGATGAAATCACTTATTCCCGGATAACTCCAAACCATACTACGACGGGCGACATCCACATTGAGGCCGTTCACATGATGAGCACCACTGACAATTTCTTCCCCAGCAACGCCCAAATCCTGGAGGTTGTAATTTTGCGTCAGGGTCGCCTCTTCAATCGGAAAAATATCCTGTCCGGATGGAAAAAAGCGGGAGTTAATGGTGTACGAAAATGCCATATTTTCACGAACTCCATAGATGGCATATCCGACAGCTTCCGCATAATTGAGCGCATCATTAGCATTGGTGGCTTTTGAGTAGCCCGGATAATCAAGTGTGTGAAATCCGTTTTCGATTTCTGTCGGGTCTCCGTATTGCAACGAGTTCCACACCGTAGCCCAGAGCTTGCCCCGCTTTAAGGTTTGTTTGCCCCACGTTACCTGAGCTGCAGATGTTCCTGCAACAAGCAAAGTCAAAACAAGTACGGCAGCGAATTTATTGATTCTGATTTTCATTCTTCTTCGTTATGCTTTTCAAAAGTCAATCTTAACCTGAACGTTAATTCTTCTCGGTGGAACTTCGTACGAATACCACTCCCAAATATTCGGCTCCGAAAAATCTAGAGTCTTGGGAAGTCGCTCGCTATCCGGTAAGTTGGGGTTTTCCATATAGCGGGTGAGATCGTCACCAGAGAGCAGCCGCAAGAATTTCATGTCCAATACATTCTTAATATCAACACTGATCTCGGTTTGCAGTCCGAGGAGGTTGAAACCCTTGGCGATTTTCAAATCAATCTGATAATAGTTGAACCATCGCCTGTTGTTTGGTTCAGTTGAAACATCACCGGGAGGATGATAGGTGAACTGATCTCCCGTACGCCACCAGAAAGTGGAGTACATGTAAAAATCGCTGAACGGGTGAAAGCCAAATATCTCCGGACCTTCATCTTTGTCGATCGAAAAACTTGCCCAGCCTTTTATGCGCTGATAATTGCCCCACGCACCCCGTCCCTGCCGCAATCCTTTCGGGACATCAATACTCTGGGAACCGGTTTCATATAATCTGCTGAACCCCACTTCTCCATTGAAAGACCAGTAGACTTCGTGGCTCACCCCAAAATTGAACATGCCGTTCAAGCGTGAGTCAATTTTGGTTTCGATGCCACGCACGTCAGAATATCCGGAGTTGCTTACCATGAGAGCTTTCGTTGCGGGATGGGTCGCAGAATAAACTCCTGTAATCACGTTCGACTCATTCGATGCATCTTTATAATATCCGGTGAGGTCGAGTTTCAAAATGTCAGCGATATTGTAATCCACGCCGAGCTCATATTGAATTGTTCGTTCATAGCCTAAATTCGGATTCCCGTAATAGCCTTGCCATTCATCCATATAAGTAGTCTGTTTTGCATATGGATTCAGAACGCTATCCCTGATAGTTGTGTAATTGACAAAAGGAAATCCGAACATTTTTGTCCACGATGGCCTCTGATAAAAATGTCCGTATACAAAATGAAGCACCGAATTCTCGCTTATGGGATGGGAAATACCAAGCCGTGGTGCAAATGCAACCTGTAGTTTGGTGCGCTCACGCTCCGGGTTTCCGGGGATACCAATTGGCGCTCCCAGATCATGGCCGGGAGTTGTCAACTCAAACGCTAGCGGGTCAAATATATTTTTGGGCGCATTTCGGTTCTGATTGAAGAAATCTACGCGGACACCTGCGTTCACAATAAGTCCGGGCGTTTCTACTTTGTCTTGCAGATAGAAATTCCCTTCGTACGGGTTCCCGTCGAACACGTTCATCTCGTTCGTCCTGCTGCTTCCCGATGCGGCAGCGAAGTTTTCATAATTGAAATCATATGACTTGAACGCAAAACCGGTTTTGATATTATGCGTTTGTGTAATCTGATTTGTATACTCGCCTTTGAGCTGATATGATTGTGAAAAGCTTTTCGTCCAGGTGTGATAATAACTCTTCAACGTATACCGCGGATGCATCGACACCACATCCGGCAGCCAAAGGGTATCTGGAATGCGGTGATCTCTGTCCGATCTGTCCATTCTGTCTTTCAGGTAACTAACAGTCAGTTCGTAGAACGATTGCACATTTAATACATGGGTGATTTTTCCATACAATTGGGACCATCGGCGAAGTTCGGGCCATTGCCGGTAAGGTGCACCGAACAGACTATACTTTGCTCGCGCAAACTGCTCATCGATTCTCATCGGCGCAAGCCACGCTGATTCCTGTCCGTACTCGGTTGTATTGAAATTGGAGGTCGTGTAATCTGCACTTTCGTACCCGCCGACGAATCCACCGACACGAAGCTTGAATTCGGGAGAAAATTTATAGTTAACGTATCCTTGAATATTGAATTCAGGATTGTACGGTATAGCTTGCGGAAAGATCCCGACACCCTGTTTGTAACGCCCTGAAATAAGGAAACTCAATTCATCCGTTAAACCTCCGTACAATGTTCCTTCGGATTCGTACTCCGGACGATTGGCGTAGTTGCCGAGCGTATCGTTAGGAGTAATCTGCGTACGCCATGCAGTCAGGAGCGAGTCGGGATTCCTGCGAAAAAACCGGCTATTTGGATCCAAAGACTGGTCTCTCCAGTAATTCAGATTGAGGCTGGCATAATCGTTATTTTCTTTGCTGTAGAAATTACGACCAAAATGGTAGATGCCAGCAGGTCGCACACGCGAGAGAAAAGTCCCGTGAATTCCCGTCGGAGCTTCTTTTGAGATAATGTTGACAACAGCAGAGCGGCCCTCACCATACTCAGCGTTGTAGCCTCCAGTCAGGACCGATATTTGTTCAATAGTTGATGTATTGAACCCTGAATAATTATCGGATACTATGCCGCTATTCACTGAAAGGTTATCGACCATATAGACTGCTTGCACGACCGAACTTCCCCGGACGTATGATTTTGTTCTGCCCCGCTGCCACGCAAGAGATGAGTTGTCGCTGAAAATTCCAGCTTGTTTTTCAAGAGCCTCTTTGATAGTTCTGATGCCAGCCTTTTCAATTGACTGTCCCGTGACAATCTGCTCGCTCGCTGTCAGGCTCTTATCCACAACCGGCTTCTCAGCAATGACAGTGATTGTCTCCCCCTCAATGAGCGACGGAACAAGTGCCGTGCTTATGTTTGCTGTTCGATCAACAATCACAGATACTTCGCTTTTAGTAACAGATTCATACCCCAGCATGGAAAAGATCACAGTGTAAGTTCCCGGGTGGACATTCAGAATGAAATATTCTCCATTCGCGTCGGTTGCGGCGCCAACCTTGAAGTCTTTGATTGTAACGTTCGCACCAATGAGCGGATCGCCCGTGGTCTTATCAGTTACCTTTCCTGAAATTTTTCCGACAGTACCCGAAAGGCACGAAGAGGAAACAACTACGGCCATCACGACGACAGCTATGAAGCAGCGTAAGTCAACACTCATTGGAAGAATCTCTTCAAATCATTCATCGACATTATCTTCGCATCAACTGTGTTACTCCGACCAGAGGAGACAGACGAGCAACGGAATTCCGAACATTGAGTTTGGGTTCGAGGAGAACCTGGCGGCGCTCGTCATTGGGAGTGCGCATGCGCCGGTATAGCATTGCAACAGCCATCTCAGCCATCTTCGCAATCGGTTGTTCGACGGCAGTCAATGCCGGCGACAAGTATGTGGTAAAAACAGGATCATCGAAAGTAACGAGGGAAACGTCATTAGGAATGTGAAAACCGTTTTCTCTACATGCCTCGAGCGCACCAAGAGCGATCAAGTCCCCTGCAGTGAAAATTGCTGTTGGCGGCGGAGTCATTTTCAGCAGCAATTTTGTTTCGAGATATCCATTCATTGACCGGAAGTCATCGCCGACGATGAGTCGGTCATCGATCGGAATGCCTGCCTGTTCCAACGCCATTTTATACCCTTGAAGTCTTGCCTCATTTGCATATGTTCCCGGCAGTCCTTGAATGAACGCGATACGGTGATGTCCTTCTCTAATGAGATGGCCCACAGCCAGAAGCGCTCCCTTTGCGTTGTCAACGCTGACGGAATCAACATCAAGCGAATCGAAACAACGATCGACAGTAACAATCGGCACACCGGTTTCGCGCAGAGCGCGAAGATGTGTAAAGTCCTGGCCAACCGAAGCGATAATCAAACCGTCCACCCGTTTTTCCAACAAGCTCTTTATGCATGCACGTTCAAGCATGATACTTTCATCGGATTCATAGACGATGAAATTGTAACCACTCTTGCGGAGTTCGGTTGCGAAGCTTTTGATGAGCGCGGAAAAAAAAGGATTGGAAATATCCGGGACAACGATACCGATCTCATTGGTTTGCTGAAGCCGGAGACCCCTGGCAAGTGTGTTCGGCCTGTACCCAAATTCTTCGGCTGCCTTTTTGATTTGCTGTTTAGTTTCTTCCCCTATTTTGTACTTCTTGGACTTATCATGTAAGACGCGAGAGATTGTTGAGACCGAAAACCCGGTGCGTTCAGCTATATCCTTAAGCGTGGCCCGCATTGATTTTTCCCCTACATCAAATTGAATGTGCAATCATTTGCATAGCTTTTTGACTTCATATCGACATATTTTAGCGAATATTATTAAATTCATGCAAACGATTGCATGAATTGTACGAAATGAAATCGGGTTTGTCAAGAGAAGAAGTGAAGATATTTTCAACGTTGTTATAGCTCAGTAGAAATGTCAGGGTTTGCGCCCAATAGAAATGCCAAGTATCGTGAGAGTTTCAAAAAAGAAAGGACTCGCACCCTTGACAAGAACCCTAGAGATCAGCTACCGAGAAATGGAACGACTGAAGAACTTAGGAATATCAAGCAAGCATAGTATTGAATTGGCGAATCAAGTATGGAGACACAACAAGGTTCACGCTACATAACAAACATCATGCGACGATCTCAATCGAATGGAACTATCCAGAAACACAGAAGACCCTCACCAGCTTTTACCAGTGAGGGTCTTTCTTTAGAACTTGTAGCGGGGACAGAAACTTTTGATATTGCAAAACTTTATTTCACCTATCAGTTTTGTCTATTGCTGATTCTTCGCAAGGCGCAGCTTTCCGTTATACGGCATGACAGGAACCTCACGCGTGTTGCTCATTTACCCCAGCAAGCCATCCTCCTCGTTACTTGCCAGCCTGTTGAGCAAAAGGTAGAGCCCTCTCTCTTCTTCTTCAAGAGCATTATGCTTTTCAAGGATGGAACGAAGTGTCGCGATGATTGTGGCTGACGGTGGAGGAACCAACAGCGCGGCAATTGCACCATGATCGAGTC
>JBKJJX010000359.1:0-8509 GCA_046597825.1 Bacteroidota bacterium
GATGGGTCGTAATGTAGTTTCAAGCGAAGACGAATCACATCCCGGCAAACACTCACAAATTATGGAAGGCTGATCACGTTCCAAAACTCGTCGCGCACCTTGGAGGACGCGATGTTCAAACCCCTCAACGTCAATCTTCATGAGATCCACATAAGAGATCGCGTTGTCGAACACATACGCGTCAAGCGTCGTGCAATGTACTACTTCAATCCGTCCCGACAGATTGTGTGCCCCTTTCACATTTAGGCTCCCACTCGACATGTTGTCAAACGGCACGTGAAATTGCACTTCGCCCACTTGATCAGAAATCGCCAGCTTGCTTGTTTTGACTCGCGCCTGAAGGCGATTGGAACTCATGTTCTGTATCAGCTTTTCATAGATACCTGGAACCGGCTCAAAAGCATGTATCGGCACCTGTTCGTTGAAAGCCGCCGCGGCGATTGAGAAAATTCCTGTGTTGGCTCCAATATCAACAAACGTGCGACTTTGAAGAATCAGCTTCTTGAACACGGACATGGTCTCATGCTCATACTGATCGAACCCTTGCCAGTAGAGCACCCGACCCACTGCGTCGTACATCGATGACTGGTAGGTGAATGTTTTATCGTTGATTGTGAATGAAAAGCTTCTTGTCACGGGCACACGCCGCGTAATGGATTCCGAAATTCTAAGAATTCTAACAATGGCACGGCACAGAGGCCCAACTACTGGAAGCAGAACGATCACAGCAGCAATTTCTTGAAGAGCCTTTTTTATCGAGTGCATAACTGTTCCATTTTCTTATCCGTCCATTAAATGCTTCAGCAGGGGAGCCGCAAGTCAACTTCTCCGGCGAATCAGCGGGATGCCGATTTCAATCCCACCAAATTAAGTCCAAGTTGAATTTCTTTGCTGGACAACTGACCGGCGATGATAAGCAACAAGAAATACAAGGCTGTTCCAACGGGAATTATCACGAAGAGCGATGTCAGGCCCGAGAGAAGCAACACGAGTACGGTAACAATTGCAAGTAATATCGGTTTACCAACAACCGACAGAATCTGCCGAGCTCCGACAAAATGGGAAACGCGAAATAGATAGAACGCATAGCCGGCCTCAACGACTAACGAAGCCCAAGCAGCACCCTCAATACCTCTCAGGCGAACACCCACATAGGTAAGCAGTGTTGCCATAACAGCAACACCAACCATCCCTTTCAGAAATTGTTTCTGCTTATTTGCTGCAAGAAGACCAATCTCGAAAATGGAGCGGACAATGGAAATGAAGAACACACCGGCAAAGATCTTTAGAATCGGCGCACTGCTGCCATAGCGGGTTCCGTACAGGAGCTCGATCGTCTGATCACCGCCAGCAATCGCTATGATGCACACCGGCAACGAAAGAAGACTCGTCGCCTTCGTTACTTTGGAAATAAATTCATTGAGACTCTGTGGAGATTCATGGAAGAGTCTTGAGAACTGGGGTAGCAGAACTCGGTGTGCAGTTGCAATTCCGTAAGCCCAGAAGAACACAATAAGACGGTGGGCTGCGGTGTAGTATCCCAAATCGTTGCCGCCAATCATATATCCGATCATCATAGTACCGGCAAAAAACGAGTAATTTGCCAGGACAGTCGCGATGCCAACGGGAAGTCCTTCACGAAAGAGCTGCGATGCAATGTCGCGTTGAGGACGCAGAGGAAGGAGGTTGAATCTCTTGATTGCTATCCAGCTAATAGCAAGGTTCGCAATCGCAACGCTAATAACATAGTAGTACGCCGCATCCACCATCTGATCATCACGCGAAACGAAGAAATAAATAAGGACGAGAAATAGAAATCCCCGGAGAACACGAACCACGCTAATGGATCCAACAATTTGATAGCTCTCAAATACCCACTCCAATAACAAGGCGAGGGGCAACAACGCTAGACTCAGAATCACGATCAATTTTGTGCTACCTGGGGGGAAAAGATCCAGAAGAGCAAGCGTCACAATACACACAATCAACAAAAGCAAGATCAGAAGGCGAAGAACGACAACCGACCAAACGATTGACGCGAGATGAAGTTTGTCGCGCACCACCGCTCGAATTCCAACCACCTCAAGCCCAAGCTCGCCGAATCGGAATAAATACAACATCCACGCCTGAGCAAGATTCCAAAGGCCGAATGAAACAGGACCAACAATCTTGGCAATGTGTAACATAGCCAACAGAAAGAACAATTGTCCTAACACATTGGAAAAAATCAACTGTGCAAAGTTTCTGAACAACTGTTTTGAGGTGCTTATCTTATAGCTCCCCTCAGATTAAGTTCAGGAGTGTCGAAGGAATTGAGCGTAGGGCTCACGGACAATGTCAATAAGATCGCGAGTTCGAACCAGAACATGTCGAGGAACCACAAGTCCGCGGTTGTAATCAAAAGCAAATAGCTGACGCAGCTCCACAAGTAGACAACAATGAGCGGATGTCGTTCTATGTTTCGAATTGCACGCCTCAGAATACTCCAAAGGAGTGCACAAAAAGGCACAAACCCGATGATGCCAACATCAGTGAGAATGGATAACCATGCGTTCAATGGCGTGTGCATTTGATTTTTGCCGACAAGTATCCCCATTTTTGCGAAAAGGAAAGCAAACCCACCGGGCCCAACTCCAAACAAAGGGTTGTCCCAAAAAACAACAAACCCCAAATAGGCGCTCATGACCCGCGCGATGGTAGATAAATCTTGACCTTTCAGGATATCCTCGAAACGACTAAGAAAGACATCGCCAAGCGGGGAGAGTACTAGAGCAGCGATAAATGCAATTGTTATCAAACCAAGCCCTAAGGCAACTCTCGGCGCTCTTCGGAAATAAACTATCCCGAATATTGACGCCATTCCAATCAGTGTCAAAATTGCGGTGAAAGAGAAATTTGAAATCAGAGCCAATAAGAAGATGACTGTCATCGATGCATGGATACTTCGCGAGCCAATGTATATTTTTTGCTGATATGCGATGACGGACTTAACTAATAGCGGAATCAAGAAAAAGCCAAAGTACGATGGCTCACTGAAAATCGCCGAGGTACGAAACACTCTATCTTTTCCAACACCCAAAAAATTTGTTCTTAAAGCATACGCTTCGTTCGTTGATTCAATTCCAATCAATGCGGAAGAATTAAAGGCTGTGTACGATATGTATTGCACTATCCCGAAAAGTGCCAATAGCCCACCCACCACGAATTGAATCTGTAGAATTCGCGAAAATACATGTGGGGGTGCATCCGCCAAGTGATGTATGAAAACAAAAAATGAAACCACGACAATTAACAATCTGACATCGGTGCCGATGGCACGTTCTAACGGTGTACGCCCAGCCCAACTATTCGTGGGATTCTCGATGAATATCAAAGAGGTGGAGAGAAGATAGATTGAAAAAAAAATAAGCAAATAGAAAAAACTTGTATCCCACCAGAACTCACCACCTGACTCGACACAATCAAATAGCATAACAAGTAGCATGAGCGCAATGACCCAATTCGCCGGAGTATCTCGGGTGAAAAAGACGGAGAAAATAAATAATGGGCAAACAACAGCATAAGTATAGAGCAGCCAGTCTTTGATCGCTAAACCAAAGAAATTATCTGATTCAATAGAACTTACTTGTGAAATCGAGATCAATGGGGTGAACAGATTTATGAGGGCTATTTTTTAGGGCTAACGAAAGAGATTGCGCCAATGTAATTCATGTCTGATCATCGCAATTTTTTCATTTTCCTGCTTCGACCGATTATCTCTTGCTTGCGCCGATCTATCAAGCAAGAGTGCTATGAAAAAAGTCATGATGAAACTGGCCATTGTAATCAGCACAGTTAATATGGCACGTTTGGGCTTATCTGCTTTAACAGCGGGAACCGCACTATCCAACACAATAACCGAAGGAGTGTCTCGTTGTTCTTCAATCTTTGACTGTTCGTAAAGAGGCATCAATAATTCAAGAATTTTTCCTTGAATCTCCAATTCTCTGTAACGGCGAAAATACTCCATTCCAATTTCGGGGGCCCTATCAAAAGGAGGAAAAATGCGGATATTGGCATCCCTCCCCGACGATCCGGTTTTCATCGTGCCAAGCTGCTTCCTCAATTCCTGCAACTCCAGTTCAATACTTTGTCTTGATGGATTGTCAGGTGCCGTAGATCTGGAAATTATTCCCAATTCTACTTCTTTGAGTGCAACTTGCGATTGAAGTGTTGCTGCCACACCAACAGCTGCCTTTAGTTGTTCCGGAACAGAATAGGCCGAATACTTTTCTTGAAAGGCTTTAAATTCTTCCTCTGCCTTCCTTAAATCGCTGAGATTTTGAAGATATCTTTTCTCTAAAAATTCCCGGTTGCTCTTCGCTTCCGCAACAGACATTTCAAGATATACTTTGTTAAGTACCTCAACAAAGTAGTTTGCCATGTCAGCAGATCTTTGAGGATCAGTATCAAAAGTTACTATCTCAACTGAAACCTCTTCTTTGCCCGTCGAAATCTGAACGTTACTTCCCAACTCTTTCACGGTTTTTTCCATCGTCTCAAGGTCGTACACTTTCTGGAGGTCAAATCTATTTATGACTTCTTCCAATACGCGTCTGCTTCCAAGTATGGTTAGAAATTGGGCCAGATCATCAGATGGGGATCCAAGCCCAAGGGAACGAAGCGAAGAGGTCGCCCGGCTCAACGTACTCATTAAGCCAAGCGCATTTTTCTGCTTGGGGGGCATAATAACTGCTGTGGATTTGTACCAACGAGGAATAAGTAGCCAGAAAGAGATGATCGAGAGAATGAACACCGACAAGACAACCCGGAGGATCATCTTCTTGTGTCTGGCGATAATCACAACACCGTTTAACATATTAATTTTCCGTGGCTGATCAGCTTGTATTTCCCGTTCTAGTTTATTGTCCACGACTAAACCTCGCAACTTCCATAAGTATCATTTTGTCGAATCTGACTTTTTTTTGCTGAGATCAAACAACAAAAATAACAATGTTTTGCTCTTAGATTAGAGAAAACGACAACCATTTCTTCCATGATTACTACTTTGAAAAAGTTTTGATAAGCAGTATTACAGTCGCTACGGTCCCTATGATTGCCGCCATTTGGCCCCACATTGCGAGGTGGTAAGCGAAGGGGTGATGTATTTCTTTCGGCACCCAAATATAATCTCCATCTTCAATTTCCGTTTCTCCGGGATTGAGCCAGATGCGTGTTCCGCCTTTGATTACCTTCACTTCGTCCGTTCGGGCTTCTTCTGCAAACCCGGCAGCCTTTGCGATATAATAGCGATAATCTTTTCCGGGCTTGTGCTCAATGTGGCCGGGCGCAAGCACTTGTCCGAACACGTACACATTTCCGGTTTTTGTCGGAATAATAATTCGGTCGTAATTTCTCAGCGTAACATCCTGTGTCGTATCGTTCTCCACGAAAAGCTTTTCGAAATTTACCGACACCAACTCTCCCTTTAATCGCAGCGCGGTCTCAGCAAGATAGTACGAGGTATCCTGTAAACTCAGGTTATTCCGTGCGCTCAGAAGTTGCTCTTGCGCTATTTCGTCTGATGTAGTCTGTGGAGAGATTCGTGCACGGATCAGTGTTGCCGACTTGATGTTTGCATTTGGTGTAAACCCTCCCGCTGCGCGGATTACTTCGGAAAGCTTGGTGGAATTCAATGTAAGAGGATACTGTCCGGGTTGTTGTATCTCTCCGGAAACATCGACGATGTATGCTTTCCGAGGGTCGGCAACTTCTTTGATGATCAAGCGGTCACCGGGACGCAGTGCAATATTCGGAACTGCGCCGCTTCGTATTGCCGCAGGATTTACTTCGACTTCCTCCGCTGATCGGGCATTTGCAGTGAGACGATTAAGGATTCCTTGTGTTGAATCAGCAGTTCTCTTAAATCCATATCCCATTGCAATCAAATCCGAAAGGCTGTCGCCGGGAACAAACTCGAAGCCTCCCGATTTCCTCACGCCGCCGCTGATGCCGATTGCATTTCCAGCTTCCCATCGGGACGGAACAAGAATCTGATCACCCTCACGCAAGTATGGATTATATTTGCCTTCGCCGGTTGCCATGTAACGCACCAGATCCGCGCGCAATCTAATTCCATTCCTTCGCTGAATAATTATGTTCCTAAGGGACGAGGAAGTCCGGGCATTTGATGTTGCCCAGAAGAGGCCCGGATCGGATACGCCGGGCGGTAGCATATTTGCAAGAGCAATCAGATTGTCAACCCGTTGAAGAGAATTTACTTCGTGCTTGCCTTCGTTAAAAACTTCCCCCGTTATCTGCACGACAATTGTACGGGGAGCAACCAGGTTCAATGTAACGTCTGTGGATGTATATCTCTTCGCTACTGCCCTGGCAACGTTCTTTTTTACAGATTGCAGTGTCTGGTCGCGAACATCGACTACGCCGACGTTGGGGATTAGAAGTGTTGCTTCAGGTGTGACCGTAATGCGATACTCGACAGGGGCACTAGACCATATATTCAGTACAAATGCATCGCCGGGACCGACATAATACTCTGCCGGATCAACAGGAGCATCCAGAGGAGTGCTTTTCTGATTCAAGGGCGATGCATCGGTCTTTCCTTCAGACTTAAGCTTGAAGAAATCGGGCAGCGAGATGCCTGTTTGCGAATACGCGAGTGATGCCGACAAAACCAAAAACGCGAGCAATCGATTTTTCATCATTACTTTTCTACCTCATGATACTGCCTTTTGTAATACTCAAGATATTCACCAGTCATTACTCGTTTCCACCACGCCGAATTGTTCAGATACCATTGGACAGTTTCTTGGATACCATCCTCGAACGAATACGCCGGAGTCCAGCCTAGTTCTTTTTTGATTTTGGATGCATCGATTGCATAGCGCCGATCGTGGCCTGGCCGGTCCTTCACAAAACTAATCAGGCTTTCTGGTTTTCCAACTTTCTGCAATACCAGCTGGACGATGTCAATATTTTTCCACTCGTTGTTTCCCCCGACATTGTACACTTCTCCCGCTTTTCCGTTCTGAAGAACCGTGTCGAGCGCAAAACAATGATCCGATACATGCAACCAATCGCGCACATTCAAACCATCGCCGTACACCGGCAACGACTTGTCATTCAGCGCGTTGATGATCATGAGCGGGATGAGCTTTTCGGGAAATTGAAACGGCCCGTAATTGTTCGAGCAGCGCGTGACAACCACAGGCAACCCATACGTGTGGTGATATGCGAAGGCGAGAAGGTCGGAGCTCGCTTTGCTTGCAGAATACGGACTGTTCGGATGAAGCGGAGTTTCTTCGGTAAATAATCCTGATGCACCAAGTGAGCCGTAGACTTCGTCAGTCGATACGTGAAGGAATCGTTCGACGCCAACTTGCTTGGCGACATCCAACAGAATATTCGTTCCGGCAACATTGGTCTGAACAAACACTGAAGAGCCGAGAATGCTGCGATCCACATGCGATTCGGCGGCAAAGTGCACAACGGAATCAATCCCGTATTCCTTGAACACAGACTCCAATGTCTCCCGTTCGCAGATGTCTCCTTTTACGAACTGATAGCGATCGTTGCCGGCGACATCTTCAAGATTTTCGAGATCGCCGGCATAGGTGAGCTTATCGATATTGACAACCCGGACATCCGGATGCACCGAGAGAAAATGCCGGACAAAATTACTGCCGATAAATCCGGCTCCGCCGGTAACCAACACGTTTTTCATTCTAATCTAACTTGTAAATTGTATTCGGATCGATTTCATGGCGAATCTCGTCAACAGGAGAAGCTTTGCCTGTGCCTGCGAATAATTGGTTGGGGAAATTCAGAACCATTCCTTGTTTCGCACCAACATTTTTGTATGCGTGCACCACTCCGGGCGGAATGATTACGGACTTTGGCGAATCTTCACCGGCGTAGAGTATTTGCTTTACCATGTAGGTGGGAGAATTTTTTCTGTTATCCCACAAGTATATCTTGAAATTCGAAGGACCGATAAATGCGAAATTATCAGACTGATCAACATGCTCGTGCGGCCCGCGGGCAACATCAAGATTGGTCATTGAAACATATCCCATCACGGGAAAATATTTTTCTTCCAGTTCATCATGACGGAATGTTTCCGTCAGCCAGCCGCGGTCGTCCACGAACTTGGGAAGATTCTTGACGATGATGCCGTCGATTTTTCCTGATTTGAACATTGGTTTTTTGTCTGATAGTAACGTAATGCACTAGCCCGAAACGGGTGGTGGGGGAATTTTTCCTCAATTAATAATCAACATGCGAACAATTAAGGTAGGACGACAACACAATCAGGGACAATCGTAGCAATGGGGCGAGTTGACATTCCTTTCTGAGTCGAAACTTAAAAAAAGATACGGAATCAGGTAGAGAAAGGCAACGAAAACGGTTACATCTGGGTTGGTGCTGTGATGCCAATAACGCTGAATCCATTACGCAAAACCGCCCTTGTCGCCCGGCAGAGCATCAGTCGCGCCTTTGTAAGCTCCAC
>JBKJJX010000362.1:0-6579 GCA_046597825.1 Bacteroidota bacterium
CGCGCCGTACCATGCCGGACTTGACGCTGCAGACCGAACGCGTAACCAGGAATTATTCTTGCGCGATGATATCCGGGTAATCTGTGCGACCATTGCGTTCGGCATGGGCATCAATAAACCGAACGTCCGCTTTGTCCTGCATTACGATTTGCCGAAGAATATCGAAGGCTATTATCAGGAAACGGGCCGGGCAGGCCGTGATGGTTTGCCCGCGGAATGCTTGCTGCTCTTCAGTCCGGGTGATATGATGAAGCAGTTATTTTTTATTGATGAAAAAACGGATCCGCAGGAGAAGCGCATCGCAAAGGCACAGCTTGAGGAAATGGTACACTATGCCGAGCGCAGCGAATGCCGGCGAGCGTTGCTGCTGGGTTACTTCGGAGAACGTTATGCCGAATCGAATTGCAATGGCTGTGACAATTGCAGTACGCCAAGAGAAGTCTACGATGCAACCATTGCAGCGCAGAAATTCCTTTCGTGTGTCTATCGCATTAAGGAGATGAGCGGATTCTCTGTCGGATTGAATCATGTCGTTGAAATTCTGACCGGGGCGGATACCGGGAAGGTGAGGAAGTGGAATCATACTGAATTGTCGACGTACGGAATCGGGAAGGAAACGGGACGCGCCGAATGGCTTGCCATCGGCCGGCAACTTCTGCGGCTGGGATATGTTCAGCAGAATGCCGAAAGATTTAATGTGATTGAATTGACGGAAGAAGGTTTGCGTGTTGTAAAACAGCGAGTTACCGTTCGTCTTTCCAAGCCTGCAGTTGTCGCTGAACCGGTGAAACACGCTGTTGGTGAAATTGCGTGCGATGAACAATTGTTTACACGGCTGCGCGTGCTACGCAAGAATTTGGCCGATAAACGAAACGTGCCGGCGTATATTATCTTCTCCGACGTTTCATTGCGGCAGATGGCGAGAAATTATCCGAGCCATTCCACTGAGTTCGTCCGCATCAACGGTGTTGGAGAAAAGAAGTTGAATGAATTCGGCGAAGCGTTCATGAGAGAGATTGCCGGTTATCTCCTGACACACAAGCGCATCGGGTTTCGCATTGAGCCCCAGCAATCACCATCAGCTTCGAAACGCCTGAATGAAACCTCCAGAGAATCGTTGAAACTCTTCCTGTCCGGAAAATCGATTGAAGCAATTGCGCGAAGCCGGAATCTGGCGACAACAACCATTGAAGGGCATCTGCTTGGCGCGGTAAACGCGGGAGAAGAACTTAATCTGGACATGATCGTTCAGCCTGAATTTCACGATGATCTCTCGGCTGCATTTTTGAAGCTCGGATTTGGAAATCTAACCGGCGTGCATGAACTGCTCGGCGAGAAATTCAGTTACGGGCAATTGAGATTGTTCCGCGCTCTGAAGCAATCGCACGATGCGAGATCATCCGGTATGCAAATGATTTCGCGATGAGTGAAGAGCCATCCGTATTCCTCCGTCTCAAATCCTTTCTGGACACACAGGGCGTCCGGTATCGTGAAGTTCATCATGAACCAACGCTGACGTCCGAAGAGTCTGCAAAGGCGAGAGGTGAAGATGTTTCGATAGGCGGAAAAGCAATTCTGATGAAGGTGGATGAAAGCTTCAAGTTGTTCGTCCTGAGCGCGGCAAAGAAAGTCGATTCTCGGAAAATCAAAAAGCATTTTAATGCAAAGAAACTGCGCTTTGCCAGCACCGAAGAATTGCAACAATCCACCGGACTCGTTCCGGGCTCTGTTCCGCCATTTGGCAGGCCAATTCTGCCGCTTGATTTGTTCGTTGACACGTCGATCCGCCAAAACCGACTCATTGCTTTCAACGCCGGACTGTTGACGGATTCCATCATCATGCAATCGGAAGATTATTTTAGAATTGCTGATGCGAAAGTTTTTGAATTCAGCAGTGAGGATTTGTAACGAATGTCTGCAAACTTGTGTTAGAGAGATGGCGGGAGAATGACTGGCAGGCTCTTATTTCGCACAATAAATTCAGTGGTTTTTATGTTTTCCATCTTAAGGAGAAGTGTATGAACTTCCGGTCTCGTTTTGCAGCTCTCATTCTCGTTGTTCTTTCAATGTTCATCATGGACTGTAGCACTGTCCCCATTACCGGACGAAGGCAGTTGAGTCTTATTCCGGCTTCGGAAATCATGTCTACGAGTTTTACGCAATATGATCAGTTTTTGAAGGAGAATAAGCTCAGTACAGACCAGCAGGCAACCGCGATGGTGAAGCGAGCCGGCAAGCGCATTCAGAATGCCGTTGAGCGTTATATGTCGGACAATGGTATGAGAGATCAGTTGGCCGGTTACAAATGGGAATTCAATCTCATTGAGAGCAAAGACGTGAATGCGTGGTGCATGCCGGGTGGTAAGGTGGTTGTGTATTCAGGAATTCTTCCTGTAACGAAAACCGAAGAAGGGCTTGCTGTAGTGATGGGACATGAAATCGCGCACGCAGTTGCCGAACACGGAAACGAACGCATGAGTCAGGGCTTGCTTGCGAATCTGGGTGGCATGGCATTGCAGCAGGCGTTGTCCAGCAAACCGCAGCAGACACAACAACTATGGATGACAGCATTTGGGCTCGGGGCGCAATTCGGTGTGTTACTGCCGTTCAGCCGGACGCAGGAATCCGAAGCAGATCATCTTGGATTAATTTTTATGGCGATGGCGGGATACAATCCCAATGAAGCAGTAACATTCTGGGAACGGATGGCGGCAAACAAGGGCGGTTCGGCGCCGCCCGAATTTATGAGCACGCATCCGGCAGACGCAACGCGCATTGCACAAATTAAGGAAGAATTACCTGAAGCGATGCGTTACTACAAATCAGGAAAATAATTTTTTGAAACAGAGACTCAAAACATACACACGCTCTCACTGCGCTACGATCAATACCTTTGCCCGCGAGTCGGGGCAAATGTTTCCGCCTGAACCAAGCCGGGCGAAATTGCAGCGATGATGCCACCGCTCGATCTGATTTCACTTTTTCCCATCATTCTCGGAATCCTGCTGCTGTTCTTTGGCAGGAAGCTGTTCTGGTTGTTTATCGGCGCTTCAATCTTCATGGCGGTGATGGCGCTTGTGCCCCACTACTTCCCGCATCACGATTCGCTGATATTCTATATTGCAGTAGGAATTGGCGTTGTTGCGGCAGTGGCGGGAGTATTTCTGCAGAAGCTCGCATTACGTATCGCAGGTTTTCTTGCGGGAGGATTTTTGTTCTTCAGTCTCTGGGGGGATTTTTCCACGTTGAATGCGTTGCCTTGGTGGCTGCCGTTTGTTGTCGGGGGAGTGCTTGGTGCAATACTCCTCTCTGTTCTGTTTGAATGGGCATTGATCGTACTGTCATCCTTGACAGGAGCGTATCTGATAACGGAAGGCTTTACTCTCGCTCCTTCGCTTCATCTTGGTGTTTTGCTCGTCCTGGCACTCATCGGAATTGTCGTTCAGGGCAGAATGAAAGACGGAAAGAAAAGTCCACGTAACAAGTAAGGCGTACATCGCAATCATCTTTTTGAGTATCTTAAGCGTATGGAACATTCGGAACAGCCCGCACTCTCATACAGAATCTGGAACGGCGCCGGAGATTATGCCGAAAGTCTGAACGAGCGCTTCAAAGATTTCGCGCTGACCATGCAGGATTTTTTCTGGTTTTGCATGCGGACATTCAAGAATTTCAAAAGCATCGGACGCTACCGTAACGAAATCTTCAATCAAATGTATGTCAGCGGCACGGAATCGATTCCGATTGTCGTTGTCAGCTCTCTCGCTATCGGGTGTTTGCTTACTGTTGAAGTGGGAAATCAACTGGAAGGCTTCGGAGCCAAATTGCTTACCGGCAGAACGACCGCACTTTCTGTAATCCGCGAAATGGGCCCCATTGTTACAGGCCTTATGCTTTCCGCACGGGTCGGCGCCCGCAATGGCGCGGAACTCGGAGCAATGCAAATCTCCGAACAGATTGATGCGCTCCGTGCTTTCGGCACCGACCCGATCGCCCGCCTCGTTATGCCAAGATTGATCGCTGCGCTTGTAATGTTTTTTCCTCTGACGGCGCTCAGCGATTTTGTGGGGCTTGTCGGCGGCGGACTTGTAGCGCAGTCGTATCATCATATTGATCCGGGATTTTATTGGAACTCCGCCCTTAATCAGCTTCTCGTCAAAGATTTTGTCGTCGGCGCGCTCAAGCCGTTTGCCTTCGCCCTGATCATTACGCTCGTGAGTTGTTTCAACGGATTTTCTGCACAAGGCGGTACAGCCGGTGTAGGGCGATCGACAATTAAGGGCATCGTGGTTGCATCCGGGCTTGTATTGGTTGCGAACTTTTACATCTCCAAGCTGGTGTTGGAGAATATGAATTTTTAGTTTTACGCTTCGTAGAAATGCATGATCGAACTCAAAGACGTTCATCTATACTTTTCCGGTCGGAAGATTCTTCAGGGAATCTCGATGCAAATTTCCGACGGAAAAATTACAGCGATTCTTGGACCTTCGGGTTCAGGCAAAAGCACCATCGTGAAGCTGATGCTGGGACTCATCCAACCGACATTCGGCCAGGTGGTGGTGGAGGGAGTGGACATCAGCAGGTTTTCCGAGGAGCAATTATTTCCTATCAGAAGAAAGATGGGAATTGTTTTTCAAGGAAATGCATTGTTTGATTCGATGAGTGTAAGCGAGAATATGGGCTTTTTTCTGCGGGAGAATTTGAATTTGCCCGAAGATGAAGTTGCCCGGCGCGTGCAGGACCAATTGAAATTCGCCGGACTCGAAGCCCACGGCGCCCAGTTGCCTGACAGTCTCTCCGGCGGAATGAGAAAGCGTGTTGCAATCGGAAGGGCACTTATCTTCGAGCCGAACATGATTTTGTTCGATGAACCGACTGCAGGACTGGATCCCGTGAGTTCACGAAAAATTCTTGAATTCATCAAACAATTAAATCTGGAAAAGGGATTGGGCGCAGTGATGGTCACGCACATCATCAGCGATGTATTTGCAGTTGCGGATGTTGTCGTTGTGCTCTATCAGGGCAAATTGATCTTCAATGATACGCCGGAAAAGATGAAGGAAAGCGATCACCCTTTCGTCCAATCCTTCCTCGCAGATCCGGAAGAATTATGAACGAACTCAATACACTCACGACTTAACAGACTGATTTTTTCATGGCAAAAGTTGATACATCACCAACCGGCGGCACCCGCTGGCGAAACCTCAGGACAGGCTTGCTCTTTGTCGGCGGGATTATCATTGCAGGAATTCTCGGGCTGATTATCGGCAAGAATTCAAGCCTGCTTACGCGGCATGATACTGCGTATATGTTTCTTGCAAGTATCAAGGGATTGTCGGAAGGAAATATGGTTGCGATCTCCGGCAAGAAGATAGGCACCGTGAAAAGTCTCGACTTCTCGGAACGCAACGATACCGCAGGCGTTATTGTCACGCTTGACATCACGAGTGATTACTTCCCTCTCATCACGAAAGATTCGAAAGCAACGATCAAAGCGCTTGGGGTACTGGGTGATAAATTTGTGGATATCACCATCGGTCGGTCCGAAGAAAAATTGAAGGAAGGCGAATACCTCGATGTAGTAGCTGAGCCGGGGTTTGATGAACTCACAGCTTCCGCAATCGAAACAATGCGGACGATTCAGGACATCTCCAAAAAAATAAACAAGGGAGAAGGAACGCTCGGACGCCTGATCACCAGCAACGAGTTGAACGACAAGCTGATGAAAACCGCTTCCAATGTCGAATCGCTGACAAAGAAAATTGAATCGGGCAACGGACTCGCTTCGAGGCTGATTAACGACCAACAAACTGCGACTCGCTTTACGTCGTTCGTTGCAAATCTGTCCGATGTTGCCGCAACCTTGAAAGTAGGCAAAGGGTCGCTGGGCAAACTTATTGTCGATGAATCATTTTATGATAATTTGATTTCGATTGAGCGCCGTACCGATTCCCTGTTTGTGCGTCTCAATGATCCAAACACCAATCTCGGGAAGCTGACACGCGACGATGCTTTATACAATCATCTCGACCACAGCATTATCTCACTCGACTCGCTCTTGAGGGATTTCAAAGAGAACCCGAGCCGATATGTGAAGGTGAGCGTGTTTTAGATTTTCTGATCTGAATGACCCTGCTTGCTCAGCAACAGGCACTAACCTAACAGGAGGAGCTATGTCGTACGCACTGTATATGATCGGATTCATAATTGTAATCGGTGGACTGATATATGGCGCCGTTTTGATGCACGTTCCCCAGCAATGGATTATAGTTGGTACAATCGTGCTGGTAGGTATTGCAATTCTGACCGGTGTCAAAGCAACACGCCAAAAAGATCCGCCAAGCAAGTAAACGTCGGTATTACTTACACTGTTCATCGTGTTCGGTGCTAGCAGGACCGATTTAGTTTAGATTGAAGTGCGAATATTCCTCCGATGTTCTCCGCGGTTTGAAGGACTCCCTCCTTATAAGCGTATCAGTTAACGGTTGCTGATTTTGATGTAAGTTGTTTGCGATGTTGAAGTTTCAGAGATTTTGTTTTGACAACAGAGCAAATTGGGGTTTTGAATGAATAAAAAAA
>JBKJJX010000010.1:0-4229 GCA_046597825.1 Bacteroidota bacterium
CGCTGAACTTCCTCTGTTTTCAATAAGGAGAACAGTGCGAGCTGTATCACCGAGCGATCTGTAGCTGAAGTCGAGCCGCTCTTGCGTGATATACATTTCGTTTTGCTGCACAAGAGGAGAAAGCTTGATAACATCGGCACCGAGATTCATCGTGCTGCCATCAGCGAAGCCGGCCATTCGTACTGTTGGCGATTGTGTTAGTGAAAACGTGCCAAGGTACACCCATTTGTTTGGCGGCAACGGTGCGCTGAATGTTCGCGTTGCAATATCGACTCCGCTATTTCGAATAACAAAACGCAGACGGCGAACGGGATCCGAAACCTCGGGCTGCTGAACGAAGACTTTATACTGCCGTGCTTCGGTGATGACGGCCTGCCACTCGACGATCGCCGAGTCATTTGGCGCTATGGTCGCGGCTCTGGAGTCAATCCCCCACGTATCCGAAGCAATGGTGCGCCATGTTCCGGAGAGTTCGTGGTAACCGGAATACGCATTGTCGAAAAACAAATCATCGGGAATATATTTAATGAATTGTTTCGAAAGATTGCCGGCTGTATCTGTTGCTGCGCAAGCGATTTTGGCAAGCGAATCTGCATTAAAAAGTTGAACGGTGCGCCACGCATTCGTCCCGACTGATTCCATCTGCGCAACAATAAATTGTTCACTCATCGTTTTCAGGGCAACGAATGGCTGTCGCTGAAACAGAGGCTCGTTCGTTTGAACGCTGTATCGAACCTGTGTTCCGTTTCTTATTTCCTGAAGTGAAAGCAACGGCGGCACCGTGTCCTGGAGTGCGCGCCAAACTTGCATTGCGTCAACGGCGGATTTGAATTCGAATTGCACCCCTGAATATTGCTGACTCAATTGATGCAGCCACCCATTGACGCGTTCGAGAGATGGAAAGAATGTATCGTCCGCAAGATGTTCCCACAGGCAAAGAACCTGATCTTCTCCTTGGGAAGCCCGTACAAACGCTTGTTCCAGTTGTTCACGGGGGATGAACCGCATATACCCCGATCGGAGGTTCCAGCCTTTGCTAGTACCCGGCCGTTGGTAATCGGTGGGAGATGGATGAAACGGTTTCCATTCCGTAGGCGCCCGCGACCAATCATAAACGTTGTCAATCGGTTCGGTGTTGTCAGCATGCACGTTTGGGACATCATTGTGCATACAGTAAGGGATGAGTTCATCGAGATACTGTTGCCAGCCATTGTCCATATAATGCCAACCGCTGCGGAACGAAACCGGAAACATATTCTCTTCGATCAAACATTGGGCAAGTGTAAAATTGAAATCCTCGCGTACTTCTGCAAAGGTGCGGGACTGATTCCACCACCACGTGCCATCGCCGTCGTAGTCCGTCCACTTCCAAGTGTGATAATGCAGCGTCAGCTCGTCGCCGAATTGTTGTATCGGTGCGCCGTAGTATTGTTGCATCAGATGCAACGGGAACGTGTTGGCGTACGGAACATTTGTATTTGTTCCATACCGGAAAATCCCTCCGCAAAGCATCCACCATGTCATGATAAAGGGATGGCCGTACGAGTCCGTAATCTGAGCGCGGTACGCGGGATTCATGATGCGTTCTGCCGCGGAATTTGGGGCGAGAAACAAGTCCGGTTTCGCGGTGATGTGATATCGCGAAACATCCAGCCCGGATCGGATTGAAGTATCGGACCCGTAGACGATATAAATCTTGCCAACACGTGATTCAGATCGGGCGATATCATCAAGCCCGAGCAGAAGAGACAGAATCAGAAATGCAGATCTCATATTTGTGATTCGTCTGCTAGTGCCCAGGAATGCGTCACCGTAATGCCGTCCACCTCGAGCACAACGGGGGAAAACGGAACAGCTGATTGATCTTGGATCTCGTTTTGAAACCAATGCAGGTCCACATGATTATTCAAAGCAGTCGATCGCAACCATTCCTCTTCCTCCGAATGCATAGGTCCGTCAGAAAAGGCAAACGCCAGTCCGTCTCTGATAAACTTCTTCGCAAGGTCTGTCGATGAAAACTCGGGAGGAATGTCCGAGATATATTCATTTTCAAGAATCTCCCTGATCGCGTTGTTGCAGAAGTCCTTGTCGAAGCCGAGTGCTTTGCCGACATGGCGCATCAGCTCGATCTCCGGTTCTGTGATTAGATGATCTTTTCTGATGAGTAATAACAAGCCTCTGAAATAGTTACTTCCGTCAAATACTTTGATTTTCATAGTTCACCCCGTAAACAATAATTACTATAATATGATAGGCATCGCTCCGCGCAATATCAATAAAGAAACCTTTCTGCGTGTTTGAATTGAGTTGAAGCTGTTGAGTTCCTCATCACATATGTTTTTACTCCACACGTATTTCTCCAACGAGATATGTTTTGGCTTTCCCGCTGATCTCCACTCTCTTGCCAAGATGCTTGCATTGCAGATATCCTTTTCTGGGCGAAATCTGAATGGCGGTCAGTTCATTCTTTCCAAGAATATTTGCCCAATAGGGAGTCAGCGTTGTGTGTGCCGAGCCGGTTGCAGGGTCTTCATCGATGCCGAACTGCGGGGCGAAATATCGGGAGATGAAATCTGCATCGGTTCCTGTTGCCGTGACGATTACCCCGCGGGATTCCAGTCCTGATAAGATCCGGAAATCTGGGTTCAGGCTGCGGACTTGGGATTCGTTTTCGAACACCAGCATATAATCAAGACGTCCTTTGAAGGCTTTCATCGGTTTGAGATTGAGCCCATTGGTAAAGATGGGAAGAATCTCACAGGGCTCGATCTCGTCCGCAGGAAAATCGAGTGTCAGCACGTCCGCGTTTTTTCGCACAGGCAATACTCCGCTACGTGAATGAAACCGGATTTCGTTTCCTGGATGTTTAAGGTGATTGAAAAATATGTGTGCAGTAGCGAGCGTTGCATGTCCGCATAAATCAACTTCCGCCACCGGCGTAAACCATCTGATGTGAAAGTCCTGACCGCTTGGAACGGTGAACGCTGTCTCGGCAAGATTATTTTCCATAGCGATGTTTTGCATCAGTTTATCCGGAAGCCAGTCTGTCAGCGGGCAAACGGCGGCGGGATTTCCAGCGAACAGCTTGTCGGTAAATGCATCAACCTGATAGAGGGGGAGATTCATATTCTTCCTTGATATTGTTGGCCTAAAATACAAAAACCCCATCCAATATTCCGGATGGGGTTTCATTCTTCTTGCTACTTCAGTTGTTTTTATTTCTGAAGTACAAATTTTCTTGTCTCAACAAAATTACCAGCTTGCAGATGATAGAGATAAACGCCGCTCGCAAGATTCGTTCCGTCGAACTTCGTCTCATAACTTCCCGCATTCAGACGTTCGTCCACGAGAGTTGCAACTTCGCGGCCGAGAAGATCAAACACAGTCAGACTCACACGATCATACGATCCGACTGAAAAATGAATCGTTGTTGCGGGGTTAAACGGATTGGGATAATTTTGGGAGAGGCTGGTTCGCACAGGAATTTCAGACGAACTGATCTCCACGCTCGTGATTTGTGAGATTGGCCTTCTCCACATCCCGAGTTCAAATGAACCGGCGAAGATTGTTGTGCCTGTTGCTAACGGCACTGCCGCGAGAGAGTAGAACGTCGGGAAGATAATGCCAAGGTAGCCCGGCAGTCCCGTATTGACGGCGGTCCAGCTTGATCCGCTGTTTGTGGAAAGAGACAGTCCGAATCCGGCGCAGGCGATCAGATTCGATCCGAAGGACGTCAGCGATTGAACACTTGTACTCGTCAGTCCTGTATTGACCGCAGTCCAGTTTCCGCCATTGTTCGTTGAACGGAACACGCCGTTTTGTGTCCCCACAAAAATATCTGTTCCGATAAATGTAATCGCCCGAATGCTGGTACTTGAGATGCCTGCGCCGATTGATGTCCATGACGCTCCCTCGTTTGTCGACACGTACATTCCGTTGCCCGCCGAGTACAGGTTCGGTCCCGATACAGCAAGTACCTGTGCGGCTGCGCTTCCCAATCCGTTGTTCATCAGCGTCCAGTTAGCGCCATTGTTTGTTGTGCGGTGCACTCCGGCTGATGAACCAACAAAGATACTCGATCCAAGCACGGCGAAGGTCTGCATCGTGGTTACAAACGGGAGACCATTGCTTGCCGGAGACCAGCTTGCGCCATTATTAGTCGAGAGCTCCACACCCAAAAATCCGCCGGCAAAAAGATTCGTGCCGCTCACCGCCAGCGCGGCAATTCC
>JBKJJX010000012.1:0-7147 GCA_046597825.1 Bacteroidota bacterium
TACGCAATTCTGAACTTATCGGAATTGCGTACGCTCCTCAAGTCATCCTCATCGGGAATAGGGAGGTAGTAATGCCGCCGGAGAAGGTAAAACCCTGATTTGTAAAACATTTTGAAAATTAAGAATGCTAGCCTATTTCCTATGCCTCTGAAAAAAGATATGAGCAAACGAGCGATGGGCGTCCGATTAACTAATGATCTATACTGGTCCTTTTGATATAATTTCATCATGATCTAAGAGAGCCTATCGGAGAAATAAAAGTCATTAATTTTGGTTGTGCGCGTGTTTTACCCATCTCTAAATCACTGAGAAAACAATAAATCGCGAAGGATTACAGGGATGAAAATCAGTGCTGAAGTCATTAGGTCATTGGAGATGCAAGTATCCGTAGACAGGCATCGTGAAAGCGTACGCAACAGACATTTCCGCATTTCTTCTATCGGTGCGGTTCTTCAAGGCGAGGCTGTGGCCCAAGGGCTCGCGTACATGCGACCCGCGAAAAAACATAGATGCAATGCTGTGTATACGTTTGAAAAAAACACTATCCCCCCAATCGATCATTGCCTAAACATCTTCATAAACTCACTCATCTTCTTTTGGTAGAATGTTCGAACCGAAAAATACAGTGAGATTACAATGAGAGTTATAAAAAACCCAATTATCGCATTCGTTCCTCTCTTTGGCCTCTCCTTCTTCACAGGCGCTCTTCCCGGATCCAGCACATTCACAATTGAAATGTTCTTAATCTCCTCAAGTTTCGCGAGTTCGTATTGTTTCTTCAGCTCGATATACACGGTTGCCTTCACCTGAACGTCGCGTGATAACCGATCCTGTTCCATCAAGAGTTGAGGAGAGCCACCAACCTGCCTGTTTCGCTCACGAAAGTCTTTCAACTTCTCCTCGGCTCGCTTCATTTCGTCTTCCACTTCTTTGATCCGCACGGCAATCCATTTCACCTGCTCGCCTGCGTTTGTAACTCTCTTGCTTCTCATGAATCCGTCCAACTCAGCCACGACGGTGTTCAGTACTGTAGCCGCGAGTTCAGGTTCGGGCATTTCCATTGTCAGCGTGACGACACTAGTCTTATTATCATGAGTAGCCGACATTAACCCCCGAAATCTGATCAGCACTTTCGCCATATTCTCATTGGGCGTATACTCGGTATAATCAAAATACTGCATCAGGTTCACCGAATCCTGAAATGCTTCCGTTTTATACTTTTTAAGTATAACACTCCGGAGGATTGTTTCGCTCGTAACAATGATCGGGTAAAGACGTGCAATCTCGCTTCCGGGTACGCTTACGCCCGCCAGGCTTGCAATATCTGCAAACTGTCCCAGCGATGAGAGCTTGTCCTTTTGAGTTTCAGGCAGAAGAGTTGCAGTTGACTTGTAGTATTTCGGCAGGAGAAAATTGATGCCCAGCGTAATCAATGCCACCACAAAAGAAATAATCAGAATTCTCTTACGCTCCGCCCAGATGGGAATCAGAATTTCCTGAAATGTCGGCCCCTCTTTGCTTTCCGGCTTTGCTTCACTGCTCATTTTTCAGCGCTCTTAAGTATCAAATTCTAATGCTTATCTGCAAACCACGCAGCCTGTCAGCTGCCATGCTTCTCATTCGGCTCACGCAGCCCGTACCTGTCCCAGATGATATCCAGGTATTCATCAATAGTGGAAAGGTTTTTCAGCATTTCAATCACACGGGAATTGTCAACCTTCCAGTACAAGTGGACCAGAAGGTTTCTAAATGCTGCAAACTCTGATAGACGCTTCGCATGCGCCGGTTGCAAAATATTGTTGGTTGCGAGTATCTTGAAACACTCAGCGTAGGTATCGGGAACAGTTGAGAAATCTTTCGAGCTGATATGTTGACATAGATTCAAGCACGCCTCGTCACAGATTATGAATTGGTATTTAACACTCGAGAGTCGCTCGTCCGAAGAGAGAATCTCCGTCCCATCCATGAGCGCATAGTGTTGCAGACGGGCAAGAGATAGTTTTGCTTCACCGAGCAACGTTGTTATTTTGTCCACATTCACTTTAGGCATATCATTCGAACAAATCGGCTAGCGCTTGATGCCTAATCGGGCGAAAATCCATATATCTGCTCCAAGACGAGGCGAAGAATTCCTCTCTACAAGTTTCATTCCTGTTTACCAGGACCGCTCCCTTGGAAATTGAGTGAATCAGATGATCGGGCGCTGAGTTCATAAGAATTACATCGACGGCATAACCTGTTTTATTTTCCAGGTCACCGCTCAGCCGGAGGCTGTAGTTTAAACCATCAGCGACAAGGGCAGGCTCAGTTACGAATACTCCGATATCGAGATCACGGAATTTGGTTTCTTCGACAAACGACCCGAAAAAATATGCGAAGAGAATTTCAGCCCGTCCTTCGAGCATCTCTCTCACTACAGGCACGATTTCTTCCTTTGATAGCTTCATAACTTCGCCTGATCTCTGACTTCCGACTTCCGTTCTCCCCTTTGCTCGATCATGCTTACCAATTTTGTATTCAGGACTTCGGTGACCTTGAGCCGAGCTGGCTCCTACCTCGGTTCTACCTGGTTCCTACCTCGTTGCTAAGTCTGGCTGGACGGTAACTTTGTGCATACATGCGTACCGAGATTACGAGTTTCAGATTCCGTGTAGAAGCGACTCGTGTTATGGTGGCCTATGTAGGAATGACTTCGGACTGGCAAAATTCAGGCCTGGCACTTACCTCATCTTGAAATCTGCACCATAGCAACAGTAATTGCTGCAAGGCTGGCAAGTATGGTGGCAATGTCTCTTACAACAGGAAGCGTTTTATCTTCCTTCACAATTGCTTTTGGAACGATAACCGCACTGCCAGGTGGAAGTTCCGGATCGCCAAAGAAGAACCAGCCTGGCTCCCATTTTTTTCCGCTCGGGAGAAATGCAACAACCCGGGCCTCATCAGCTTCTTCCCTGTAGCCTCCCGCTTGCCGGACGTAATAATCGAGGCTCTCGCCTTTTTTGTAGAGCACTGCCGTGGGCACAAAGACTTCTCCCGAGACGTAGACCACTGCCTCGGGTGCAGCGACATGAACGGAATCATTCGCTTTTACGATGAGATTGTCCCGGGATGAAGTATCATGCAATGCCGTTTCGAAATCAATCGGAATTACTCCGGTTGAATTCAGACGCCGCACAAAGCGTGAGCCGGCGAGATATCCACCTGGCCGGACACCACCTGCACGTTTGATAATTTCCGCGAGACGTTCGCCCTCATACCGGATCGCAAACACGCCCGGGTTCATTACGTAGCCATCAACTTGAACAAATTGTTTCCGGGAGAAACGCGGATCAGATGGAACGAATACGAAATCATTATCGGCAAGCTGAAACTGTTGGCCGTTCTCGGCATTCCAATACGAGGGTGTAACATCAATGGAAGTTATTTTGTTGTACACGCCGAGCTCGGTTGTATCAAGACGCGATATCTCCCATCCTTGCAACGACGCAGCGTCTGTCAATCCCCCGGCAATAACAACAAGATCCGCAACAGTCATGTTTTGATCCCGCGGGAACGTGCCCGGGTTCCGGACGGCGCCCGCGATTGTCACATTCTGCTGCGGGTAAAACTGGCTTTCCTGATAGATGACGATATTGTCTTCATTTTGAAGAACCATGTTGTCGGCTTCGCTGCCTTCGAGCGCTTGCCGCGGATTGAAGGGATGGACTTCACGTCGCAGAGTTGGCAACAGCCTGAAGAGCGTGCCCCGCTCGCTGAATGTATTCCGTTGCAGACTGTCCGCAGCGAGAATAAGATCCCGCATGCGCATGCCGGGATGAAGCTCGAACTGGCCGGGCTTGTTCACATTGCCGGAGATTGTAACACGGTTCTGTGCAAGATTTGTAACTTTGAAAATTCTGACAACGTCTCCATCCTGCAATCTGTATGGACTCTTAAGAAGTTCTGTCTCAGAGTCGAATTTCAAATCGACGTCAAGAAGGTTTTTGTTGTACTTTGCGCGCTCTTCAAAAGGAATAACGCGCTCGATATGCACACGATCAACGTATGCGTCGAACCGCAAGCCTCCTGCAAGAGTGAGCAGGTCGCCGAGTGACTCCTTTTCTTTGACTTCATAGATCGCAGGACGGGCAACTCCTCCGGCAATTGCAACACGGCGTCCAACAGGCTTCACAAAAACAATATCGCCATCCTGAAGGCGCACATCTTTGGAGTTATCCCCGCGAATAATGTAATCGTACAGATCGATAGGTGGAACCTCTTCGCCTTTTCGCACAATCTGAACATTACGCATGGTGCCGTTGATGGTCGGCCCGCCGGAGAGATACAGCGCATTGAACGCGGTGGCAAACGAAGAAATGGCATACCCGCCGGGTTTTACCACCTCTCCAAGGACAAAAATCTGGAGAGTGCGGATTTTTCCGAGCGACACATCGAGGAACGTGTTGGGTTTTCCGTATCGGCCTTCGAGTCCGGAGTAAATTGATGCCATCCGATTCTGAAGACGCTGCTTGAACTGTGCAAGAGTGGAGCCGTTTGCATTCACGGGGCCAACGTCCGGCACAATTACATTTCCTTCGCGATTAATCTGCAGCTGGTAGTTGAGCTTTGTTTCTCCCCATACGGTAATCACAATCTCATCACCCGGGCCCAACAAATACGATGGAGGTGATGCAAGGTTCAGTACGACGTCGAATGCGGATGAAGGCGATTGAAAAATTTCCATCCCGAACGGTTGGAGGTCATCAACTCCTCTTCCCTCAGAAATACCCGGTACTTTGTATAAGGTTATGGCCTGGACTGGTACGCGCACACTTGTTTCACCCGGCGTTGCGGGAACGGGAGTTGCCGGTGCCGCAACCGCAGGAGCCTGCTGTTTCTCGGATGTCCCGGCCACAGGTTTTTGCAGGTATTGTTCAAGGCTGATGTTGAGCGCGGTGGCACGGCGGATTGCCTCTTCGCGGGAGACGCCGTATTCTTTCAGCTTGCGGTCAATCTCTTCCGGTGTCATTTCACGGAGTTGTGCCTCGGCCTGGGTTTTCAGTTGTTCGCGTGATTGGGGGAATACACGAGGGACAATTACAAGCAGGAGTGAGAACACTAGAAAGCGATTCAAAATAGATGTCGATATTCCCAACTGGAACCTGCAAACTATGAATGTAAAAAACCGACTTCGCTGCTCGGGCTTTGTCGGCTAAGATCCTTTCGCGGAGAGGGAGAGACCGACTACGCTCTTCGAGCTTCGTCGGTCAAGATTCGTTTCCTGAGAACAGCCTTCCCGGAACCCGTCTTAAAATATTTCTCCAACTCTCTCGCTTTCAACTCTGTCTTCACTGCAACACATGCCTCGAGCAACAATGGGCAATATGCTTTTGTGGACTGCACTCTGCCATCATTATGTTCAATGAGTCTTCGCTTCAGGTTGTTAGTCGACCCCACATACAGGAAGTCTCGTCCTTGGCTCTTGAGAATGTAAACGTACCAATAATCCATTCGTAAGAAGACTCTCTTTGGCCTGTCAAACTGCGTCCTGCTGCTTTCCAGCAGGACGCAGTTTGGCGGAGAGGGAGAGATTCGAACTCTCGGTAGAGGTTTACCCCCTACGGCGGTTTAGCAAACCGCTGGTATCGGCCACTCACCCACCTCTCCAATTCACAACCAAAAGATTGCCGCGTCTGATTTCAGACACGAATACAAATTTTCTGAACAAAATTTAGGGAAATATCGGACGCTTTGCAACAAGTTTATCGGGGAACATCTGTTGTAAGGCGGAAGCGCAATATGATTCCTTTCGTTCCGTCGAGGACATAGAGCATTCGATCGAAGAATGCAAGTCCGGTGGGATTAACCATGGCTCCATCTGATTTAGCTCTGCCGAATGATTCTGCTTTAAACTTACCGCGTGTATTGAACTTAAACACACTGTCGAGTCCTGCATCAGCGATGAACACATCACGGCGGACTTTATCAATTGTTACTCCTTCCGGCCGTTGGAAGCGGCCCGGGCGAATGAAATCAACGCTTTGGTCTTCAACTCGTGCGGGGTCATAACGCGGCAACCAGCCTTCAAATTCAGTGCTGCTTTCGTACCGCATCCACAGAGCGCCGTAGACGATTCCTTCGTTCGTTTGCGTCAGAACAAAATCTTTGACATTCGGGAACGCGGCAATGGCCGTTGGCCGGTAAATATCTGTGATGCCGCTACCGGTGCGCGTCGTCAGGCCTGCAACCGGAGTTATGAAATGATCGTTGCGGTCGAATTGAAGAACACGCGAATCAGGATCGACGAAGCTGGTGTTGTCCGACCCGTTGCGGACAACCAGATAAGTATTATCACCGAAGACCGTTATCCCGGGAAAGCGGCGCTCAGGTTTTGCAAGTTCACGCCATACTGTATCGATGCGTGCTGCGCTTAATTCATGGTTTGCATCTACAAGATGTATGCGAAAGACGGCGCCGACACTGTCGCCGTTCGGTGCAATAATTTGTCCGCCGACAAGCAAATCGAGCCGGCTATCCTGTGCGAGAGAAACCGGCCGCAGCATCTTTCTCGTGCTCAGGATCTGACCCGCCCTGTTCATCATGACAACGCGGCCGGCAGAATCGCCATAGGTGTCGGCAACATATAACAGCTGATCGTTGCCAATCATAATGTCCTGAGGCCGGGTGAATCCGCCGAGTGCCGGAGTAATCTGGACGTACGATGTATCGAATGCAGATTCGGGAACAGGCGCAAGTAACGGAGGTTTCTCCTCACAGCCAAAATGAAAGAGAAATCCCAGTCCGACAAATAACACTATGAGAGAAGTTTTTTTCATCAATACGTAAATGCAAGAGAAAAACGGTGGACAGATCCGAGCACGCTGAATTTTGCATACGCGTAATCGGCACGCACACGGCTGATCCCGGCGAGTTCAACAGCAAATCCGGCACCCAGACTAAAATCTTCGGGAGAGGTTTCGTCCGCCCCAAATAATTTCTGCCCAATCGTTCGTTTTATGCCGCCACGCAGGAACAGCGTGTTGTGGTATGAATACTCGGCGCCAATTCTGAAATGCTCGGAATTATCGTTCGGATGGTTGAGTTGTAACGATGTCGTCAGCTTTGAGTCTTCATTGTCGATCGGATCCATTGCGATGCCGAGTTTGAA
>JBKJJX010000078.1:0-9608 GCA_046597825.1 Bacteroidota bacterium
CCGGTGCGCAGGACATTTCCATCTAACAATTCAGGAACATGAAACATGACTCTACCGCTCGGTCCCGGACACAGGATTCCCAGGATATCTCTTCCATCGACTGAGGGAAAGAATATCTCGCTTGAAGACTACACGGGAAAGAAAAATGTTGTGCTGTATTTCTATCCCGAAGATGACTCGCCGGGATGCACGAAAGAAGCGTGCGCATTCCGGGATTCATTGCAAATGTATGAAACCGCTGAAACGGTTGTACTGGGTGTTAGCACAGACAGCTTGGAGAAGCATAAGGCATTTCGGGAAAAGAATGCTCTCCCCTTCCCTCTTCTTTCAGATACAGACGGAGTGATGACTCGTTGGTTTGGAGTATTTGATGAGCAGAACCACGAAGCCAAGCGCGTGACATTTCTTATTGGCAAAGACGGAATAATTAAGAAAGTGTGGGAGAATGTCCGCGTCGATAATCATTCTGCCGAAGTGCTGAACGAATTAAACCAACCACGATGAAACAACTCCTCCCCTTGGCGCTGGCCTTGTGTATCTCGTGCTCTTCAAATCCTGGCCGAAACACTTTCGACTCCTCGCTTGTATTGCCTCAAGAAAAACATCTCTCGAATATCCGGCAGCTCACGTTTGGCGGACAAAATGCCGAGGGATATTTTTCTTTTGATGAAACCCAATTGATCTTCCAATCGACTAGAGATTCGTTTCAATGCGACCAGGAATATGTAATGGATTTGGGTTCCGGCGATGTTCATCTCGTCAGCACGGGCAAGGGCCGGACGACATGCGGATATTTTTTTCCTGGTGAGCGAAGAATTCTTTTCTCATCCACTCATCATCTTCGGGCTGAATGCCCAGCTCCGCCTGATTATTCAAAAGGATATGTGTGGATGGTGTCGCCTGAATACGATATCTTTACGGTAAATGTTGACGGGTCAGAAATACATCAGCTGACAACAACTGCCCGGTATGATGCAGAGGCAACTATTTCTCCCACCGGGAACAAAATCATTTTCACATCTCTCCGAAACGGCGATCTGGATTTATATACAATGAATCTCGATGGCTCGGCCGTTACGCAATTGACAAACGAACTTGGCTATGATGGTGGAGCCTTCTTTTCGTGGGATGGCAAACGCATTGTCTACAGAGCGTGGCACTACACTGATTCCACGGAAGTGGAGAAGTACAAAGAAGCGCTGGCGCAGAATTTAGTCCGGCCGACAAAAATGGAAATCATGGCCATGAATGCCGATGGCTCAGGCAAGCGACAGATTACGCATAACGGAGCCGCAAATTTCGCCCCATTTTTTCTCCCCGACAATCGAAGGATTATTTTCGCTTCAAATATGAACGATCCGAAGGGAAGGAATTTTGATTTGTTCATTGTCAGAGATGACGGCACGGACTTAGAACAGATCACATTCAACCCGACGTTTGATAGTTTTCCCATGTTTACAAGGGATGGGCGGAAACTTGTCTTTGCTTCAAACAGAAATGGAAAAGTTAAGGGAGAAACAAATTTATTTATTGCAGATTGGAACGACTAATATGGTAAAGCGTCTTGTTATTCTCTCCATTGTTTGTGCATCGGGACTGCTCGCACAGTCTTCGTCCCCGGAAATTACTGCAGACGAACTAAAGACTCACATCAAATATCTGGCTTCTGATGAACTGGAAGGTCGCGGGTCGGGGACGCCCGGGAATACCAAAGCGGCGCAGTATCTCGTCGAACAATTTCGGGCATACGGACTGCAGCCGGCTGGAGAGAACGGAACGTACTATCAAACGTTTGAGTTCGTTTCCGCAGTCAAAGAAGGTAACGATAACGCTATGACGGTCGAAGCAAATGGAAAGAGGGCGTCCCTGAAACTTGATACGGACTTTCGCCCGCTCGGCTTTTCATCTGACGGAAAAATCTCAGCGCCCCTCTTCTTTGCGGGTTATGGTATTTCTGCTCCGGAGAAAAAGTATGATGATTACGACAATCAGGATGTAAAAGGCAAAATTGTTGTTGTGTTGCGCTACGGTCCCGATGGGAATGATATGCACAGCGAGTTTTACCGGTTTACGGCACTGCGGAATAAAGTTCGTGTTGCGCGGGATAAAGGCGCAGTGGGGCTGATTGTGGTCGACCCGCTCGATGATGATTTGATAAAGCTCAGCTATGATCAATCATTTTCGAGTTCGGGGATTCCGAGCGTCTCATTGCGTCGATCAATTCTTGAATCATGGCTTGTCAGGCTGAAGAAAGATTTAAAATCAATTCAAGAGACAATCAAAGTAAACAAGGTGCCCATTACATTTGAAATTCCCGGGATCAAAATCGATTTGCAAACCGAAGTAGTTAAGGTAAAGGAAACCACAGCGAATGTAGTCGGTTATCTGCCGGGGAATGATCCGGGTCTTAAGGAGCAGATTGTAATTCTCGGCGCGCATTTCGATCACTTGGGGTATGGTGGTGAGGGTTCCGGCTCGCTCCAACCGGATGTCCACGAGATTCATAACGGCGCCGATGACAATGCCTCAGGCACCGCCGCATTGCTTGAACTCGCTCAAAAATTTTCTGCGGGAAAGGAATCTCTTAAGCGATCGATTCTCTTTATCGGATTTTCAGGTGAAGAGCTTGGAACGCTTGGCTCGCAATACTACGTCAACAACCCATTCCTTCCTTTGAATTCAACCATTGCCATGCTAAATATTGATATGGTTGGAAGGATGAAAGACAATGCTCTAACTATTCAAGGCACAGGGACTTCATCAAGCTGGACAAATATCGTTCGAGCATTAAACAATGAAGCCGACACACTGGCAATTAAAACAATTGATGAAGGATTCGGCCCAAGCGATCACGCGTCATTCTATGCGAAGAATGTCCCGGTACTTTTCTTCTTCACAGGCACCCACAGCGACTATCACAAGCCTTCCGATGATTGGGAAAAAGTTAATTACAGGGATGAAGAGCGAATTGTTCGCTACATATATAAATTGGCAAATTCTGTCCAACAAAGTGAAACGTCGATTGCATTTACAAAATCAACTGCTCCCGCAACAACGGGTGGCGGTGATGGACGCGGATTCACGGTAACCCTCGGAGTTATGCCTGACTACAGTTCGACAGTCGAAGGATTGCGGATTGAGGGAACAAGAGCGGATGGCCCGGCAGAAAAAGCGGGATTGAAATCGGGGGACGTTATCACGAAGCTCGCCGGAAAGAAAATTATGAACATATATGACTACATGGGAATTCTGGGTGAACTGAAATCCGGAGATGTTGTGCCTGTTGAGGCACAGCGGGATGGGAAAACGCTTTCCTTCTCTGCCACTATGCAAAAGCGGTAGATTCTACCTTTCCACGCTTTTACGCCGCAGGTTTGGCTTTTTTCAAACGATCATGAACTTCTTTGACGAACTCATCTGTTATTCGAGTCCGTTCATCTTCACTTCTGGCTGCAAACATTTCTGTCCTTTGTTCGCGTAGGTATTCACGAAGTTTGTCTTTCGTTTCCGGTGCGAGTGTGCCGATGAAGTTTTCGAATGCGTCGCGTGCTGCCATTGGTCAATTCATTCTGTTGTGAGTCTAACGGTTATATTTCCAACCTGTTTCCCGGAGCGTCAGAATATCATCGCCGGACGATCCCGCTCCGTCAATCACCTCACCTACAAACATCACATGATCCCCCATGCGCATGTTGTATACGACTTTGCATTCAAGTGAAGCCGCCGCCTCCTCGAGAAAAGGAGAACCATGCTTACCCGTTGTAATCTTTCGTCCGTTAAGAGTTGAGGGGAAAGGTTTTGATTTCTTCAAGAATGCCTTTGCAATTTCCATCGAACCTATTGGTAACATGTTCACTGAAAAGAACTTTGCATTCTCAAGGTGATGTCTCATCTCTGAACCACGTTCGATTGAAATTGAAAGTAGCGGCGGTTCGAAGGAAACTTGTCCGATCCAATTAGCTACGATTGCCGCAAAACCTTCATCTGTCTCTACACCAACAATGAACAGGCCGTAAGGAATCTTTCCGAGAATTTTATTTCGAGTCGCTTTTTCTAACAGGTTATCCTCTTAAGTTTTTTTCCACAACACAGACTGGGCATTCGCACAGGGATCGAAGCTGCTCCCACGTGTACATGCCAGTTTCGTGTCCATCTCCCCACGTAAGTTTAAGGGCATAATTGCCAACAGGGACTGCAGCCTTTAGCTGATAACGTCCCGGAGTTTCTTGGTTGAACGACGGTGGTATGTACGTTTTGAAGAGAACCGTTTCACCTTTACAACCGGCGCACGGGCAGGCATCCCGAAGTACACGCAGGGAGATGACACTGTCATGCCCATCATCCCATGTTACTCCGATTTCGCCGGAATTACTTTGGTGAATTTTGCTCGGCTGCACTAATTCTTTGCCATCAATTTTGTGTGAAGAAATACATAGATTTTTATCCATGCCTCGGCAGCGGACTTTTCATCATAACCTTCTTTGTTATTGGGATTCATAAACGCATGTCCGACATTGGGATAAAGGGACACTCTTACGTCCTTGTCGAGCGTTTGAGCTCTCCGCTCAAACGCGATTACGCTGGCCGCGGGGATACCTCTGTCCTTCTCACCAAAAATTCCCAAAACGGGACAAGCGATTTTTTTTATCTCCTGATCCTCGGTAACGAGTCGTCCGTAACAAACCACTGATGCTGCCAGTTGCTGGATATTCAAAGCAGCAGCAAGCGAATATCCCCCTCCCATGCACCACCCAATGGAACCAATCCTCTGCCGGGAAACGGCAGTCAGTTCACCGAGGTAACCGAAGGCAGCTTTCAGATCTTTTGCCGCCCTGTCCTCAGGCAAGCCGCGCATAATTTCGTGTGCTTCTTCAGAGGTTGTTGCCACATGGCCACGATAAAGATCGATCGCCAACGCAACATATCCACGCCGGGCAAGTTCGTCAGCATTTTGCTTTACCCAATCGTTGAGTCCCCACCACTCGTGAATAACGATTAAGGCGGGGAACGGTCCTTCTCCATCCGGCATTGCGAGATATGCCATGACCGTATCATCACCACTCTTATATTGAACCGTTTGAGTCGTAATCTTTGTATCGCTGAATGTCACACCAACCAAGCATATGACGAGTAATGACACGAAAGAACAAACCCTTAACTTCTTGCATCTCATGAGTAATCTCCTCTACTGATATTTAATTCTCGCGTAAATTCTATACAAGATATTTTCCGTCTGCCATAATTTCTTCTTCGGATTCCGGATAAATAAATGTAACACTTTTTACAGAAATCTGAGGTTGAAGTGACGGAAGGTAAACACGATCGATGTGGACGACGTTCCTGGGATTATTGAACGATGACGGGCTTGTAATCCCGCCAAAATGTTCACTTCTTCCGAATGCAATATGAAGTCCGCACTTCTCATCGAGCAAGATGCTCCCGACAGGTTGAACGCCCCATTCACTTAGAATTCCCATGCCGAGTTCAGCAATATTTCCATACGCCGGTTCTTCTTTTAGCTTTGTCATCTCCAATTCTGAAAATCTGCCGCGAGATTCAATGTCTATAGCCCGATTATTTTCTAATCGATAGACAACTATCTCTTCGCCGAATTGCACAGGTAATAGTCCGGATGTGCGGCTTGGCTCTTCTTTACGTTCGCCCTCATACGGAGTAATGAATGCCTCTCCTGAAGGCAGATTTGCGACAATGCCCTGTTCACGAATAAGTCCTCCGCTTGCATGACCGTTTCGAAATCGGAGGTCGTAGACGGAAGTGTAGGACGTGGAATTCGATTGAAGAATTACCTTTGCCGAAACCGCTTTGTCCATCTTTTCCTTCAACTGAACAACCCGCGCATGGACATCTTCATAGTTGATTAAAAGTGTCGGCATCATGGATCGAAGGAAACCGGGCATCGATGCGCCCCGAAATTTGAAACGCTTTGCCAACATCTTCAACGGCGCGGTTGCAGACATCTCCGTCAGAGCAATGACGATTCCTGATGAGGACAGAATTTCATCTAACGGGACGGGTTTTCCCCCGGCGAGCGACGCGTCGCCAAGAAATTGGTTTACCTTCGTTACAATCGGAGGCAAATCATTATTATTGCTGCCTACATTGGCATATGTGCATAAATTGATTGCACGAAAGGGCGTGTCATGAAGCCTGGAAGTCAAGAGGGCGAACCACTCCGCTGCAATCAGGCGCCTGTCCGACCATCTTTCGTTATCAGGGAGATGAACGTCGGGCAAGTCGACGAGGAACGTAAGATCACCCTCTTCGCTTCCCAATTCGAAAACAATGTGGAATAGTTTCATCAAATCGTCGAAACCGGGATTTTCGATCACGACAATCTTCCCTCCGGAATCGTAACGGGGATATGCAAGCTGAGATTGACAGGCAGAGTTTCTGTAATCGGCAGGAAAAGCGTAACAGTTTGTACGGCGAAAGGCTTCAATTGAATGTTCATACCATGCGGCGCGCAACCTCACGAAGCGCATCCTTGGTCAAAAACTTTTGTACCAGTGGAAACAGAATATGATTTTCTTTGTGAATGTGGTTCACGAACAGCTGAACGATTCGCTTGGCTGTCACCGACAGATCCTTTGCAGCATTGGAATCAGTGCGGGACTTGTTCATTTTGGTGACGGCCGTTCGCAAGCGACGAAATTCCTTTTTCAGGATTTTATGATCCTTGCGCATCAGTTGCGTCGGTCCTTCGACGTAGCGTTCCAAAACCGGGAAGAGGGCGTCTTCCTCGCTCTTATTGTGTACGCTTACTTCTTCGTCGATGAATTCGAGTGCCAGCAGAACTTTCGAATATGCGTCCTCCGAAAAACCATTTTCTGAAATGGAACGGGTTGCTTTGTTCAACATTGCAAGTTTCAGTAATGCATCATCATGCTCTTGCATGAGTTGGGCAATGGGATCGATGTGCGCCTTGTCTTTGGAGTGAGGCACGTTACACTTCCAGCGCTGTTGTGTATTTCATGCTTCCCTCCACAAACGATTCGAGCCTGCCGAGTAACTCCTGCGTCTGCGGGTCCTGAGAATCATCAAGTGCATCAAACTCTCCTTCGCTGTTGAAGATATACAGCTCGGTAAATTGATTTTTTTTACCTTTCGCCTCAAACACCGTGTAGTTATTCTTGCCGATATTGACAATGTGGTTCTTGATCTCGGCAATGAGTGTCAAGTAGTTGTTCCGACGTTCAGGTTTGATCGTGTAGGAAATCATGAACAAAACTCTTGGCATTAGTATTCCTTTCTGTTAACAGATTGATGATTAGAGATTAATTCAATAGCCTGCTGCCCGCACTTCATCCTCATTCATCCCATAGTAATGGGCAATTTCATGTATGAGCACTCGCCTGATGCGTGCGTGAATTTCCGCAACGCTCGCAGCGCCACGTTCGATATTCGTTTTGTAGAGCGAAATCTTGTCCGGAACCGATGCCGACATTCCGTACCATCCTCCCCGCTTATTGAGGGGAATTCCTTCATAGAGTCCCAGTAGCACGTTCGGTGACTGAATGCGCATCTTGTTCAGAGTTTCCACCCCAGGTTCATCCTCAACGACAATGCTGACATTCTCCATGTTCTGCTGAAACTGATCGGGAAGTGAATCAAAAACTTCCTGCGCAAGGTTCTCAAACTCTTCTTTGGAGAATACCATCAAATGTTCAGGAAATGAAGCGCTGCAACGATTCCCGCAATAAGTGAAGTCAACATCAAGCCGACCGGGAAAAGTTTACTTTTTGGAAATGCATTTGCCGCCATCGTTGCACGCACAAGAAGAAACATCATCCATATTCCAGAGAGGGCCTTCAATGCAAGCAACACCGAGTATTCAAGCGGACGAATTGCCATCGGTGGCGGGTTTGTTCCAAAAAAATCAGATCCAAACACGGCTATTTCTATCGGAATCAGAAACACGACAGCAAAACCCAGTGGAACCGTGCTATATGCAATTGCAGCGAAGAGACTCTTAAATTCTGGTGTTCCACCAATTCGCCTTGAAAGAAACCGTACGACGTATGCAAGCGCAAGGACGAAAAAGATTCCCGCTATAGGCCCGGCAATGAGAGCAGCACCAACTATAGGCAACAAGCTCTCGATTCGATCGGCAATGTGCTTATACCATGCACCATAGAAAACGAGTGCTACTCCGGCCAGAGAGCTGAGAACAACTGAATAGTTCTTATGCTTTGCTAATACGATGCGGCGAAACGTTGCTGTAGGTGACTCGATGATTCCCCAAATAGTCTCAAACAAGTTGAGCGCGTCCACCCTTCCCTGAATGAAACTCTTGCACGAAACGCAGAGCGTCCGCAAATCATCGTTTTCCAGGCCACAAACGCTACAGGTAATCATCTGTCGGAAGAATTTCTACTCAATCCTCCCTTCACTCATCCTTACAAGACCAATAAAGTCAATTGCTTAAATATTACCGAAATAACGAATCTTTAGCAATGAATATATTGGGTTCTTTTCGATACAATGAATGAATGGAGATGCTTCAATGCGAATGGTTCATCATTCTTCCACCAAAATAATTTGCATACGAAGTCGGGAGGCTGTGAAGTGCCGTCTGACTTATTTTCCATTGTCGAAAATTCTTCTATCTTGTTCTTGAACAATTGGGAGATAAATTGGGCTTATTCCAAAAAAATCTTCGTCCTGCCGATCTGGGCGCACACATTTACGAACGCTTGCGGCAGAGGATGCAATCAAATGATGAACACTCCATGGCAAGCCTATTATCCGGTTTGGAAGTAACAGAGGAAGAATTGGACGAGCAGCATGTGGGAGAAATAATGATAGGGCTGTTGTTTGGTGCTACGCTCGCAATTGAAAGCAGCGCAAGTATTCCGGCTGCTCAGCAAATGATTGCTTCGATGAAGGCTGACTTTTTCAACCATCTACATGAACAAGGGGCAACGCCGGTACAAAAAGCAGAATGGGAGGCAGTCCTTGCCGACCGGTTCCTGACATACCGGAAATGTCTTGAAGGCTATTCAGGCTATGAACCACCGTGGAAGTTGGGGCGGGCTTTTTTCTGGAATATTATCGGCGAGGAAGTTCACATTGCTATGTCTATAAAAATTTGCACCCTGTATTTGATGGCGGCGAAAGAAATGTGCGAAACAATTCTCAAAGAATTTGGACCACGTCTTAACATGGAACCGCAAGTTTAGAGATGCTTACGGAAGCATCTTTACCGCATCCAGAACTTCCTGAATATGTTTGCCGATGAACACTTCGTGGTGAACCCTTCCCCGTATCCTCCCCTTTTTATCGATTACGTATGTAACCCGCTTCGATCCTGGAAGCAAGCCCATGAAGCGGTTCGAAGTTCTGTAGGCGCGTGCTATTGATTTATCACGGTCGCTGATGAGTGGAAACGGAAGATTGTGCCATCTGACAAATTCCTGATGTGACTTCTCGCTGTCCGCGCTTACGCCCAGCAGTTGGACATCGTATTTCAGAAGTTGATCGTAGTTATCGCGGAACGAGCAGACTTCCTTCGTGCAGCCCGATGTAAAATCTTTTGGGTAGAAGAAAAGAACAACGTTTTTCTTCCCCCGATAGTCGTTCAGCGAAAT
>JBKJJX010000312.1:0-24366 GCA_046597825.1 Bacteroidota bacterium
CCTCTGAGCATGATCGCTTTTTTTAGCGTGTTCTCTCTGACTGAAAATCAATCCTTAAAAAGGATCCGTGTCGTGCATTCTTCACCGGCGATCCAGATATTTAACGATGGGGCGGACGTTTCCGAAAAACCTGGAGCGCTATTGCAAAGTTGTCGGGGGTTATGCTGAATTGAAAAGTGTCGTCACAAAAGAACGATCGGACAGGATGGAGTCATTTTTTTTTGCGGAGACTCTGAAGTACCTCTATCTTCTCTTTGCTCCACCGGAAACATTGGATTTCAGAACCATCGTCTTCAATACAGAGGCGCATCCTTTGCGGAGGACCTGGGAGATGGAGTTAGTGTACGCAAAGGGTAGGTCCAGAACAGAGAAAGAAACTTCTTCCGTTCACAATCTGTTTTTCAGATCATCTATTCCTTGAACGACCTCCGTGCGCGATAAACCACCGGCAACCAGCTTGTCGTCGGATTGCTTTAGCAAGCGGTCATAGAATAGCAGTCCTTTGTTCCCCCATGATGAATCAGTTTCCACAAGCTCGAATAGGATATTTTCTGCTTTGTCGTACTTGCCGGTAATCTCGTAATACGTAAGCAGTTGTTCGTCAATGTACACTGGAACCTCCGTACCTGAAAAATCAGTCAGCAGCTTGTCGATTTTGTCGAGGTGTCCCGGCTCGGCTTCGTTCCCGGCATTATTGAACGACAAGAGCAGCATATGTAGTGACCGAAGAAGCACCGTGTCGCCGGCATCCGGGTTTCCTTCGAGGTGTAGTATTTCCCCTTCTTCTTTCATCAACGAGCCGAGTACATAACATTTGGTCGCTTTCATATCTTCATCGTTACCGAACATCTCAACAAGTTGAGTGTCCGAGAACTGATGCATCAACTCAGGAGTTAATCCCAAGATACTTTTGTATGCAGTAGCTAGTTCTTTTCTTGCTATTGGGTATTCGTACGGATGCTTGTGAAGCAGAACCCGGGCCAGGAACTGCGACAGCATGGAGATCATCCGCCTGATGTAGTCACGTTCGATCATGTAATTCTTGCTCTATTCGCTTCCACCTTCTCACCATCCATCCTATGATCAAGAAATTCACAATCCAGAGCAACACTTCCAACCACATTCGTTCATTCCACTTCCACCAGCGATGCCCGAGCTGATGCGTAAGAGAATCCATGTACAAATGCAGCCCATACATCGGCACATACTTCAGAACATCTGCAGTGGATCCAAAATGCGCGACGCGGTATTCGGCCCAGTGGTCATGCTCGACTAAATTGCCGTTTGCGCCAATCAGGTCAGGCAACGCGCCCATGATTGCGCCCAAAGCAACAAGTGACCAGAGCCATGCCCGCTTCTTGAGCTGCGATAAGAACGGAGCCGCGAGCATGAGTCCGCCCTGAACGCTATGGCAGATTGTGTCGGGCATTCTTGTAGTACTCCTCGCATTCCTACTCACGGCCACGCACGACCCGTTTACCAACCAGCTCGTCCTTGTGTTCTGTTACAACGGTACATTTTTGTTCTCCGTTCCCATCATCGAAATAGATAACCGCCCAATCATTCGTTTTGCTGAGGTGTGTGCCTTCTGAGTATTTGAGAACAAAACTGTAAAGTGCCAACCGTCTCGCGCAGCTCTCATTATTGGGAGCCATGCCTTGCCTTCAGGATTTAGTTTCTTGGGTGCGATCAGTTTCAAGTCGCCGCCGGCTGCTTTTGTTCGATATTCTTCATCCAATGACAGCAGCAAATCAATAGTTGGTGGTGTTGTCATTGATGCGCGTTATCCATCATAAAGCACATAAACCATTCCGCCCGGATTGGGGATTTTTGACACGAACAATCCAATGTGTGGTTTTATTCTGAAAGGAACGACCATGCAAGGAAGTTTAGCACCAGTAACGCCATCACGACGAAGAGAATCGTTCCGTTGAATCCGGCCCTCTCGTTGTTCAAAGTCCACAGGATTGGGTGAAAGATTCCAGTGAACAATATGATTACAGTACCTGTGGAAATCGAGTCACTCTTGTCCCACTGCTGTTGTCACCAAACACATCGGCCAGAATGGAGAGTTGAATGCCTCGCGGAGATTATCCCTCCCCTCCACAGCCGAGTTACCTTCGGCGCCATCACTATCAAAGATAATTGCGAGAGTCTTTGAGCGGATATTCAAGATTCATCCAGAAATTCTATACTGTAGTATACGTGTTTCATTTTGAATCAAGTCCAAGAAACTTCCTGTGATTCTGCAGTTTCCACAATACCGCGGGATGGGCGCTCAGTGCTTTGGCCTGCTCGGGGTCACTAAAGAGCAGTTGAGGCTCATAGATTCCTTTGTCAAAGAATTGATCGAGGAACAACTGCTCATCGCTCGTGTACTTCATGAGTCCGGCAAGAAATGCCTTCACGGCATTCTTCATTGCCCCCAGATTTGGTCCATCACCCGGACGCAACAGCGGGGTCAAATCTCTTTCAACCATTGTCCTGGTAATGGCATTGATGGTAGACTCGTCCTTCTTGCGCCAGTCCTGTTCGCATGTGATGCCAAAGAGGATGAGAGCTTTTCTCAGCTTCAACAGATCGATATCTGATGGGTTTTCCGCCACACGAAAGACATCATACAGATCCCGTGCGGCTGAACGATCCATCAGTGCTTTGATCTTCCCGGCAAACAACTCTTCACTACTGACAGTGGGGAAGTTTGTGGAGAAATCTATATCCGGCGATCGTGCAGTCAGAGACTGCACACCCCACACAGGCACGCGCATAATGTAGTTGAGGTCGATTTCGAGCGTGAAGTTTCCGCCGAATGCGCTCGTTGCACGAAGCCTCCACTTGCCGCCGGCGTGCTCGTCCGGCTTTCGCTCGACAGAAATGCCAAGTGATTCCAGGAGGCGGGATAATTCTTTTTCCAGTTTCTCACGATCTTGCTGCATGACATCCTTGTCTGGACTGCCGATATAGTTCAGGTCGATGTCCACTGACAGCCGCGGAAGATTAGACCAGAACAGGTTGATCGCCGTACCGCCGCGCAGCACGAACGCTTTGCTTAAGAGTGGATGCCGCTCAATCTCCCGGAGGATGACGATCAGCGACATCTGCTTCTGCAAGCTTGATGTTTGGAATCCAGTCTTTGCAGCGAGTGCGTTAAGATATTCCGCTGAAAACACTAACGCTCCTCCCAGCTTCGGTCGCGGACTGCCTCGGGAACGATGAGGTTCCAACGCTTCATGAGAACGCCCCCTTTGCGATACTGTGTCCAGTAGACAGCCTGGGACGGAATGTTCTGTGCCAATTGACGCAGCAGAGATTCTTCAACGTGAAGGTACTCACGATGTTGCTCAAGAAAGAACCCAACACGAGCGTACAGATTCTTTTGTTCGCGGACCTCAAGATACTGCATCAGAAGATCCGGACGGATGAAGGGAATCTTTTCCAGTGACCGGTACATCTCTTCAAAGCCACCGCAGTTATGTGGCTTCTCCAGACATTCGACGAGAGTGCGTTCTTTGCCGGTGACGACAAGTTTCACACCAACGCGCTCGACTATCTCCGTACCAAAGAGTTCTTTTGATTTTTTCTGCAACTTCTCCGGGGTTACGACAACCCGGAAATGGTCCCGTCGAAAGCGAAGCGCCGGACGCGACCGGTTTGAAAAACAGTAGTATGTGTTGAACGCGCTGTGACCGAATCCGAGGAGATCGAGTGCCGTGTGGTATGACAAGACAGCATCAGGCGCCAGATTGGATGCGAGGAGAAACGGATCGACCGGAGCTGTCGGCGCGCTTTGGCCCGGCCGTATGGCGTAGTACAGTCCTGCTTTAATCATCCCCACGCGACCCATGCTCTTGTTATGCTGGATTTTCTCAGATGCTTCGCGTTCGCCATTCTGTATCGAGAACTCCTTGCGGAACTCTTCAAGTGTGAAGACGGGGTGGTGCTCCAAGAATTCGCGTATGTCGGTTTTAATACTTGTCACTTTCTTTGGAATTACGTGTTTTTGTTCGGGATTCAGATGTAAACAACAAGTCTGACTTGCTATTTAATCGTTATTAACGGATAAAAATACGTGATACAGAGAACAATAGCAAGTATGGGCTATTTCTGGTAAGGACGGATTTGGTCAAAAACCCAGACGGTCAAGAACGAATCGTCCGGGCTTCTTCGTTAGACTTTGCTTGATGTATCAGAACGGCAGATCGTCCTCTGGTCTGGTTGGCCTTGCAATGGGATCCCGCCCAGAGGTGAAGCATGGCGGGCAGGCCTTGTCCTGCGCGCTTGCCGGCTTCGGAGTTCTGCGCGTGAACCTTCTGGGTCGATGATTCGAAGAATTGTTGATTCCATTCATTGCCGCCCTGATCGTACGGGCAAGGAAGAGTCCGACGGCAAGCGTGACTTCCGGAATGATGCTCGTGTCGCCGTTCGTTTTACAGATGTTGCGGGCATCATTCAATGCAGCACTGAAAAGTTGCAGTTCTTCATTCGGCTCGATGACATTGTCCAGAAGTTTAATCTGCGGGTTGGTGAGCAAGGATGGTGAACCAAGGATAGTTTCTGCCTTGTCAACCACAAGATTGATCATGCTGTATGGTTCACCTTGTTTCGGTGTCACGGCATCCTTCCGCAACTGAAGCTCCTGCCCGTTTTGCAGATCATGTTTGCGGAACTGTTTTTCGAGTCGGTCGGTGACTTTGAGAAGCTTTTCTTTGCCGTCGTGTATTATGGTATAGATGAAGTATTTGCCGCATACATTCTGATCGGAGGAAAGCGGTGCCTGTGAAATTCCTCATCACCATGAAATACTTGCCTACCGGTAGGATTAGCTCGAAAGACGAAATATTCTCATTCACTAAGGACGGCCTTGCAATGGACATTGTCTGACATCCACTTTCAATTGATTCAAACCTTTCCAGTTCTTGTCAACTCCAAAAACTCCTGCCTCGTCTTCTCGTCATCCTGAAACGTACCGATCATAGCACTGGTCGTCGCAGTTGCGTTTTGCCGTTCCACGCCACGCATCATCATACACATGTGGCGGGCTTCGATGATAACGCCGACACCGGCTGGATTCAGGTACTCGAAAATAGTATCGGCAATTTGACGGGTAAGACGTTCCTGCACCTGCAGCCTCCGGGCGAAGACGTCAACGATACGAGGAAATTTGCTAAGACCAACGATTTTGCCATTGGGAATATACGCTACATGTGCTCTACCGAAGAAGGGCAACATATGGTGTTCACACATGCTGAAAAAGTCGATGTCCTTGACAATCACCATTTCGGTGTACTTCTCATTGAAGATGGCGCCATTCAACACGGCGTCGATGTCTTTTCCGTAGCCGCCCGTGAGAAACTCCATTGCTTTGGCTACCCGATGCGGGGTCCTCTGCAAACCTTCGCGCCCGGGGTCTTCACCCATTTCTTCTAACATCTCTTCAACCAGTTCTTCCATTCTTGGTTTGGGAATTACTGCTCGCCCATTCGCCGAGATATTCGACAAAGTTGTTATCTGATTCATACAGCTTGATTGCATACAGTTTTCCGCTTTGAATGTTGTTGTTAAGAATGTCCCAGAACGCGATTGCCATATTCTCTGCCGTGGGAATCTGTCCTTGCAGGGAGTCAACATCAAGGTTCATATGCTTGTGGTCAACCTTGTCAATGATTTCTTCATTGATGATGTCGGAGAGCTTCTTCAAGTCCATCACCATTCCAGTTTCTTTAGAGGGACTGCCCACAACAGTCACTTCCATTTTATAATTATGACCATGACCGTTGGGATTGTTACACTTTCCAAAGACTTCCCGGTTTTTCTCATCGGACCAATCTGGATTGTGCAAACGATGAGATGCGCTAAAATGTTCTTTGCGTGTTAGATAAACCATTTGTCCTTTTGAGTGTCTCTATCTGTGATTTCGTTACGCATTCAAGCAGTGTATTTTCCGCCTGAAACGCACAACGATACTGTCGAAGTTAAGGGCAGAGAATCGTAAAGCAACACCGTCGATAACAAACGCCCAAACCTGCAGACACGAAAGCCTCGTACACCAGCATCAGTCGTTCATCCCCCTACCGAGGCACTTCTTCATAGCGCGCAAGCTTGGGCTGCAGTTCCTGCACTATCTTCTAGAGTGACTTCAAGTATTCAACGAGTTCATTCTTCTCTTGTTCGGTCAGTGCGAGTTTCATGAAACTATCGTAGTGGTTTATAACATCTCGAAGGGTAGCGTACCGACCGTCATGGTAAAATCCTCCTTTCTGGTGTGACCAGAGTCCTGCAAGCGGTGCCGTGCGGTACATATGCGTTGGTGATCGGTCGGCCTGGAACGCATCGACACCAATCTCGCCCGGTGCGTGCAGGTTATTCCCCGGCTCGGTAAAAAGTGGTGGAACGTGGCATGTTGCACAATTTGCTTTGCCGGCAAAAATCTCTTTTCCCTGTTCAGCGGCCTTCTCGTCGAAGCTACCCTTCGGGGGTTTCGGTGAGGGAATGGCGAGCTGATAGAAATGAAGCGCAGCGAGTTTTGACGTAACCATGTCAGGGGTGCCACGTGTATTGCCAGCGCTGCTCTTCGCAGCAACGGGATATTGATTCTTGTCATTGAAGCGTGCATCGAAGAAGGTACCTGATCCGTGCATCTCCGTCGCGGCAACATAGGCGTTCCAGTAGGTTACAGATCCGAAGCCCGTCCACGTAGCCAGATTCACTCCGGCAAGACCAAAGGCAGGCGGAATGAGTGTCCCCGCTTGACCTCCATCTGGCCGAAAAGCTTTGCCATCTTTATCGAGCTCTGCATCGAAACGACCTGGACCCCAACTCGTGAGAACTTTGTTTACCGTCGCTTCATCAACACCAAGGAGATCGGTAAACGGCTTGTGGCTCGGAGCAAGCGACACAATGACACCCACATTCAAATCCCGGTTCGCCCAACCGTCCAACCGCCTACCAATTCCAGGTGCCAAAGAGTTGTCAACAGTTGAATGGCAAAAGGCACACTGAATGCCCATCGACTTCAAGTTTCCTTTGCTGTCAAATATGCCTTTGACACCCACGACTGAATTGAGCTTCAGCAGAGCGAGTGTTGTCGCAGGATCGTCGAGATTAACTTTGCCGGCTTTTAGTTGATCCTGTAAGTTTTTGGGCAGAGCGTCCACATCTACCTTGAGCCCGACCGATAACGCTGTCTTTGGGCTTACGCCGCCTCCGACGCCGCCGTTCTTTTCTCCGGCGATGGCTTTGTGAAGCTGGAGTGCGTCACCCCAGAACGCTTCGCTGCCGAACGTGTCGAAACGAAAGATTCGTTTTCCCTCCTCAATCATTTGCTGCGCATGAGCGGTAATCATGCGATCGTTTTCAAAGGGCTTTTCCTTGGAAGCCGTGGGTGGCGCTTTGCCTTGCTCGTCGTTACCAAATCTAAAGCCAACGAGTAGAACAGCCCCAACGAGAAGAGAGGCAGCCAAAAATACAATAGGTTTGCTTCTCATACGTAAGTCCTTTCTGGAGTTTAGTGATTGTTTAATTTGTGTGCGAGCATTTCGCACAACATCAAGTGGTTTGCAATGCACCCTTTAGTTCGTCCGTGTTTTTGTACACCTTCTTCAGGTCAATAATCTTGCGAGCTGCGTCAACCTTCTCCCAGACATTCCAGAGGAGTACGCCCTTGACACGGCCATTGTCCAGATAGTATACCACACCCTCACGGAACTTCTCCTTCCAGTCTGTAACCGTCTTCATGCGCGAATCGAGCTCGCCCACAGCTTCAAAGCCGAGGTCAAAGAGATCTGAGTAGAAGTATGGCAGGTACTCGAACGACTTGCCTGCGCCAGCCATGTTTTCACCGGCATGCTTGCCTTGAGCTTGTGCGTTGTTCCAATGCTCAATCCGGATATTCTTATCCAAGGATTTGGCAGGAAAGTATGCTATATCTCCTGCAGCGTAAACATCGTGGTCGGAGGACTGAAGGAGATTGTTCACTGCTATTCCATTCTCCACGTTCAACCCGGCACGCGTAACCATCTCAACATGCAGGTCAAGGCCGATTGCCGCGATCGCTACGTCTGCAGAAAGCTTCTTTCCGGACTTGGTGATCACTGTCGTCCTGTTATTCGAGCGCTCAGCGCTTATCGGCAGCTCACCGCTCAATACGGTGACACCCTTTGAACGATAGTAATCGGTGACGAAAAACGATAGGTCCGCCGGTAACACTTTCTGCAAAATGGTTTGACTTGGGAAGATCATCGTGACCTTCTTGCTATTCAATGTGAGAGCAGCAGCCAGCTCGCCTCCGATGAATCCGCCTCCAATCACGATGAACTCTTTCGCTCTTTTGGCCTCTTCCTTAAGCCAAAGATAATCATCCGACGTTCGATAATAATGCAGCGCTCCATCACCAAATGACAACTTGCGCGGTGAACCGCCGGTTGAAATCAGAAGCTTATCGTATGTGTACCAGTTTCCCGCTTTGTCGAGAACTTGATGCTTCGATGGGTTTATTTCAGTCACCTCCGTGTCGAGATAGAGTCGAACATCATGAGATTTATAAAAGGATTCATCGTGAACGGGAAGATCTTCCAGCTTCGCTTTGCCAAGCCACAAGCCTTTTGAGAGTGGAGGGCGATCATACGGAAGCCGATTCTCTTTGCCAAACAACGCAATCGTCCCCGTGCGATCATGTTCGCGGATTCCTTCGACAGCTGAAGCGCCTGCCAATCCACCTCCCACGATGACATATTTGAATTCATTCATCATATTGATGCTCCATCTTTATCGTTCATGATTGCAATGTTAGCTCTGGATAACTTTTTGCTTGGTTCATTTGGCGACGGCAGGTCGACTTCCAACTTTGGTGAACTACGCTTTCGTTTCGCTCAGAGCCTCGATGCTTTAGACGACACCTCAATCGTCGCGAAAGCGTTTCGCTTATCACGCACATTCTTGTGCAGTGCATCAAACGATTTCTCAAACGCCGTAACGCCGTCATCCTCGAGCTTCTGCAGCACCCATTTCATATCGATGCCAGCGGCGGCAACATCGCTAAGCACCTTGTGAGCACCATCGAGATCAGACTCGACTCTCGGTGCAGGCTTGCCATGGTCGAGAATCGCCGTATAAGTTTTGGGTGGAACGGTGTTCACGGTGTGTGGACCGACGAGTGTGTCGACGTAGAGCAGATCGCTGTATTCAGGATTCTTCGTGCCTGTACTGCCCCACAGCGGACGCTGGAGGTTTGCACCTCTCTCTTCCAGATGTTTGAATCGCTGTGATCCAAAGATCTCTTTGAACGCCTTGTACACCATCCGCGCGTTCGAAACGGCAGTATTCCCGCGTAAACCGTGAAGCTTTTCGACCTGCGCGCTGTCTGTCGTTATGGCAATTTTCTTTTGCAGCAGGTCATCAATCAGCGTGTCGATGCGACTGACGAACACACTCGCAACCGACCAGACGTGGTCAATCGGCTTGTTGTGTTTCAGTCTTCTCTCGAGACCGGTGATGTACGCATGTGCAACTTCTCTATACCGTTCGACAGAGAAGATGAGCGTGACATTGATGTTCATCCCTTCGCTCACGCATTCCTCTATGGCGGGAACACCTTCCTTCGTGGCGGGGATTTTCACCATAAGGTTCGTCCTATCGATTTTCCTCCAGAGCTCGCGCACTTCCTTGATGGTGGCCTGCGTATTGCGCGCCTTGCCCGGCGAAACTTCAACGCTGACATAACCATCGCGTCCCTTCGTGCGGTCGTACGCGGGCTTCAACACGTCACACGCCATCTGGATATCGGTGACCATAAGCGCCTGAATAATCTCCGCGGCATCGATATCGGGATTGCCCTCAACAAGCTCGCGGAGCTGATCATCGTAGTCGCTGCTTTCGGAGATCGCCTTATCAAATATCGTTGGATTGGAAGTTACGCCGGATAGACCTTCATCCACCATCTTTTTCAGTTCGCCTCGTTTAATAATGCCCCGACTGATGTTGTCGTACCAGATGCTCTGACCGAGCTGCTCGAGCTTTAGTATATTGTTCATGGACTCCTTTTCTTGAATTCTATCAATCAATGCTCAGCCTTCATGGATACTGGAACGGCGCTTTGCACATTGAGCAGTGTCCCAATGAGCTTCGACGAAGCCAATGAGCAATGTTACCTATTGAACCGTGATTGTCCCTGTCATCCCCATTGTGCGGTGATACGTGCAATGAAACCTAAACGTTCCCGGAGTATTGAAGGTTGTCGTTTTGCTCGTACCCGGAAGAATATCGCGCGTGTCCCAACCTGTGCTGTCGCTTGTGGAAGTGTGCGTGACGGCATCGTCGTTCCGCCAAGTTACAGTAGTCGTCCTTGTCACTGTAATATTTGAGGGATTAAATGCATCATACCTCAAGCTGACCGTATTCGGTGGGTTATTGGGAGGATTGGTTCCATATGTATTCGAATCGTTCTTGCATCCTAAAACTCCCAGAAGTATGGCGCCAATAACCACACCCACAAATAACGCTGCCCTTCGCTTCATGGTGATAAGTCCTTTCTGCTTGTATTATGATTAATGACGCCCAGTAACTTTTGTCCGTTCGACAATCGACGTAAGGTTTGCAAGTGTGAACGCGCCGATCGCCATCACTATGTCGCGCACCGCGACGTCATAGTAATTCCCGCTCGCGACCAGACTGAGCGCAATACAAATCAGCCAGGCCATAACGACAAATGCGCCGATACGGGGACGGGCAAACACGAGAATGCCGGCACCGATTTCTATCACACCAACAATGCCCATAAAAGCATGTCCGCTGAGCGGGACAATTTTCAAGATTAACGGGTTGAGATAACTCTCCCAGTTGACGAGTAGGTTCGTGAACTTATCAAGACCCGCGACAATGGGAACGAGCCCGAATGTGTACTTGAGGATCATCCATGTGGTTGTCAGACTGGGACTGTTGGCTACAGAGCCTGACAGGCCAGTCGATGGTTTGCTTGTGGTTGCGTTCATTCTTAAGTTCTCCTGAATTATATTATTGAAGAATTGCGTATACAGATTAGAGTACGGAAGCCACAAAAGGTTACAACACAATTGTTGTAACCTTTCGGCCGTTCGTTCCTCTAAATAAGAAGACCTCCGGACACAGGAAAACATCGCTTATGACACAATCGACGGTTTCTCACGACACCCGTTCCGATGAACAGATCATTGAACGAGTATTGGCTGGAGAGAAGGAACAGTATGAAATCATCATCCGTAGGTATGATCAACGGTTGTTCAGAATTAGCCGAGCGTATGTGCATGATGGCGATGAGGCGCAGGATATCGTTCAGCAGGCTTTCATCAGCGCGTATGAGCACTTGCCGGGATTTGAACGACGGTCGAAATTTTCCACTTGGTTGACGAGGATTTTGATTAACGAAGCATTGGGAAGAACCAAGCGGGTGAACCGGTCGATTCCGATCGGGAACGGTTCCTCAGAGGGTGAAGACATGGTTGAGTATCACGAATTGCAGTCTCCGACAAAAGAGAATCCGGTGGAGAAAGTCATGAACGATGAGTTACGGGACGTCCTGGAGCGTACGATAGATGGATTGCCGATGAAATATCGCTCGGTGTTCGTGATGCGGGAGATTGATGAGATGAGCATCGCCGAGACAAGTGAATCTCTCGGAATAAGTGCGGCGAATGTCAAAGTCCGTTTGAACAGAGCAAAGGAGATGCTCAAACGTCAAATCGGCGGCGCTTATCGTGATGCCGGGGTGTATCACTTTGACCTTGTCCGGTGCGATAGGATTGTTGCCTATGTTCTGGTACACGTCAAGAGGCATGAAAACATAGCGCCAATAGTGTAAGGGTCGACGGCTTTTGTGTAAAATCCCGGCTCGTGGTTTTTCAAAATCCCAATCAACTACGACCAATTTGCCACTACTCATCCATCATTTATTAGAGAGTCTTCAACGCTTGGTGGGCAGCAACAGCAACCAGTGATTCCGGCCCCACAGAGCGAAGTGTGTCCAAGAGAGCAAGAACTTTGTCATTCAATATTTTCTGTCTTTCAAAAGCGTGTAGCACGTGATGAGCGCCTTGACGCAGGAATACGGAATCAAAGTTGGTTTCAAGAGCCTTAAGAAGTGGCGCAATAGACTCTCTTCCGATTGCAATGAGCCCTTCGGCTGCCAACCATTGTACTTCGATATTCTCATCACGCAATGCATTTACCAGTTGAGGGGCCGTCGCAGGGTCGCTAATACTGGAAAGCGCTTTGCACGCTTCCCACCGAACATGGTGCACAGGATCAGAGAGCAAGGCGAGCAGGGGAGCAACGGCTGGCTTTCCGATTACCACCAACTTCTTCCGAGCTTGTTCGCGGCGAACACCGTCTTTAGTACGTAAGCTGTCGATAAGTTCGTTGACATCATCAGGTGTGTTCATAATCTTCCATGAATATTGTTGGTTGATAGCGAAAGAAATACAAATGACTGACGCGGCCCATCCCGTCCGGGCAGTTCATCCACGCAATCCTTGCTCGCGAATTTGCTCTTCTTCAAATTGCCGTAACCGTGCGGACATAGCATTGACTCTTCCTAGATATCCAACAGCTTGATTGGGATTCTCCCTGCTGACTACTGGCAATCTTCCCACATCGTTGCGCAACATTTTTGCAACCGGATTATAGAGCAGCTCGTCCGGATATGTTACAATCATCTGTCTGTGCCTGCATCAAGAAACGGAAATACTCGCAATCAAGCAGGGATTTGGAAATAAGAGTCATATTGTAAGCCTGATAAAATTTAACGTCCGGCGAACTGAAAAGCAAATTGACCAACGCTCAACGTACATGTATTGATCAGAAAGTTTTCAACGACTCCCCAAACGATGTATCCTTTCATCTGTCCAATGCTCTCGAACATAAATCGATTCGATGAGGAGATTGAGAACCAACTACAAGGATCATTCGACGCGGCGTTTGATTCACAAGCCTTTCATTGCTAACTTTGTGGTAAAGCTACCCAAAAGAGGAATCCCCCCGTGTCGCCGTATTCGCTGTCACCCTTATTGGCGTTTGTTGTTAACGTTTCGCTCGTCATTATCGTTCTTCTCGACAATCTGAAGAGCCGTACGCACCGGCTGTTTGCCCTGTTGATATTCTGCTTCGCTGTGTGGAATATGGCTGACATCATTATCGTCAACAGTCCGACATTGGAAGTAGCGTCCATCGGTGGTCAGATTTTTGTGACGGCACTTGTCTTTGCATCGGTGTTTTTCCTTTTGTTGTCATTCTCGTTTCCTCATTCGATCGATTCACGATTCGACCATCAGGCCACAAGGTTTCTTTTTTTTCTTCTTCCTCTGATGTTCTCGGTACTCTCCGGGCTTCATGTATTTGTTTCTTTCGAGCTGCGCATGGTCGGAGGTTCGGGTGAGTACTATTACTTCGCGAATACGTGGGCAGGGGCACTCAACGTGGCGATGTACGTTTCTGTGTTGGCTTATCTTTTATGGGGAGTTGCGAACTTCTCAATGCAGTTTCAGTATTCACGCTTGCGCAAAGAGCGTTTTCAAATTGTGTCTATGCTCCTGGGTGTGATTCTTTTTACATTGTTCATAATCCTGCTCTTTGTGTTCCCCGAAAATGAGAAATTGCATCTTTACACATCACAGACATTCTGCCTCTTGTCTAGCGCCTTGTTTGCATATATTGTTTTCGGAGGCAGATTAATCAACCTCCGACGCAGAGGGAGGCAAGGTCTAAGCTATTTCCTTGTTACCGGGCTTGTATTTGGTTTTTACTTTATTGTTACCAAAAATATTGCGGAACTATTGGGGCATCAATTCAATGCGAACTCGCCAGTTTTCGAAGTGTTGCTGATATTAATTCTCTCAATTGTGATACTCCCCCTTGTAGTTCAAGTTCAGTCCCCGATTGAACGCCACTTTTATCAGGATGTTTTCCGTTATCGACAAAGATTTATCCGGTTTAGTCAGGAATCCTTTAGACTTCCGAACCTCAGGGACCTGGCAAACGCCGTATCCGCTTTTCTCCGTGAGTCGTTATCCACTTCGTCTTTTGATATGATGGTAAAGGATGAAGCGTCGGTGGTCTTTCATAGTCTTCTTGAACCTGAACGAGCCCTATCGCTCGAAAACTGTCTTCCCCTGCTTTCCAAGAGAGACCGCAGTGTTTTCGAGGTTGACGAAATCGTGAATCTTTGCTCAAACCCGGATCGGGAATCCCTTAAATCATTTAGTGGCGGCTGTGTCATCTCGCTTCTTGCTGAGGAGAGAGTGCGGGGTGTTCTTCTGATCGGTCCGACGGTTTCCGGGAGACCGTATTCCACAGATGATATTGAATTCTTCGCGTTCTTTGCCAACGGGGTCTCAATCGCCGCTGAAAACAGTATGCTCCTCGACAAGATGCGTTCTGAAGAAGTACGCGTCGCAAAAATGGAAAAACTCGCGGCACTCGGCCGCTTAACGGCGGGCATTGCGCATGAATTCCGCAACCCGCTCAACATCATTTCAACTTCAGCGCAAACAATTCTCCGCAATCCTGATAACCTGCCACTTCTCCGGGAGACCGGGAAGTATATTATCGAGGAGACTGATCGCCTCAGTCGCACTGTTGATGAGTTTCTTCAGTTCGCGAAGCCGCACACCCCCACGTGGGTACGGGGAGAGATCAACAATATGATTGACAATGTTATGCACGCACTTCGTGGCCCCGCCATCGAAAACAATGTTCGACTACAAAAATCGATAGAAGGTTCTATACCTCCGATAACGACATCGCCCCACCATGTTGAACGGGCACTAATCAATTTGGGATTGAATGCCATAGAGGCGATGCCTCAAGGCGGTGAACTGACGATCCTGCTTGAGGCAAAAGATACAAGTGCAATCACCATCAGTGTAAGAGACATCGGACCGGGGATCCCGACGGAGTACCAGGCAAGATTGTTCGATCCATTCTTCACAACAAAACCATCAGGTACGGGACTGGGGCTTGTGATTGCTTACATGATGGTACAGACAGTTCGGGGAAAGATTTCGTTTACGACAAGCGACGATGGTACAACGTTCTCTATAGAACTTCCCATAGACGGAAGCCAGCAATGAACACACACTCGATTTTGATAGTTGATGATGAAGAAAAGACAAGACGCATTCTTGAACTTAACCTTCAGAATGACTACGAACTGCACCTGGCCGAAAACGGCTCAGAGGCGTTGCGTCTCTCCCAGGAACATCGAATCGACATTGTGCTGACTGATCTGAAAATGCCGGACGTAGATGGAACGGTCGTGTTGCAAGAGTTTCGCAAAATGGAACACTCCATCCCCGTGATCGTCATGACAGCGTATGGCACTATTGAGAATGCCGTAGCGATAATGAAGGAAGGTGCCTTTGACTATATCGTGAAGCCCATCAATCTCGATCAGCTAGACGTTGCTCTCGCTCGGGCCAAGCGACATGTTCAGCTTGTCCGGGAGAACGAACAATTACGCTCGGAATTAAGATCGATGGAAGGTGTCACAAATATTGTTACGGCAAGCCCGAACATGCAGGAGGTGTTGAAGTCCGTCCGCCAGGTTGCTGCAACCGATATTACTGTTCTCATCGAAGGTGAAACCGGAACGGGAAAGGAACTTATTGCGAGGGCTGTTCATGCGTCAAGTTCCCGCTCATCGGGGGCATTTGTAGCAGTGAACTGTGCCGCAATCCCGCGGGAGTTACTGGAGAGTGAGTTTTTTGGAAGCGAACGTGGAGCGTATACCGGAGCTACTGCGCGCCGCATTGGCAAGTTCGAACAAGCGAACGGTGGGTCTCTGTTTCTGGATGAAATTGGAGAGCTTCCTCTGGACTTACAGGTAAAGCTTCTCCGTGCTCTTGAGGAACGTTCAATCGTTCGCGTTGGCGGCAGTGAACAGATTCTTCTCGATATCCGAATCATTGCCGCAACAAACCGAAAGCTGCGTCTTGAAGTCGAAGCGGGTCGTTTCCGCAGTGATCTCTTTTACCGCCTTAATGTTGTAAACATCCGTCTGCCGCTGCTGCGCGAGAGGCCGGAGGACATCCCTCTGCTTGCGCAGCACTTTTTGTTGAAGCACCGTCAGAGTGTCGGGAAAGAACTGAAAGGGTTTGGGCCGAACGCGTTAGTATACCTAAAAGCCTTACGGTGGCCCGGTAATGTGCGTGAACTGGAGAACGTTGTTGTTCGTAGCATGGTTGCCGCTCGAACCGAATATGTTACCATCGATGAATTGCCCTCAGACCTCCATCTTCAGGTCACCGAGGAAAACGACCTTCCTCCAGCAACCTATCAAGAATTTCTGTCCAGGAAAAAGAAGTTGAAGGATAACTATCTCGAAACGCTGGAGAAATCTTTCATCCTCGAAGGCTTGCGTGCGAACAGTTGGAATGTTTCGCAAACTGCGCGTGTGCTCGGTATGGACAGACGCTTACTACAGAACATGATGAAACAATTGGGACTGAAAGCTGTCGAACCCGATTCATCGGGGTGATTGCTGCGTACAATCCCTTCGCACCGCAACATCCTTCCTTTACAACGACTTACGGTCTAAACCCACTCTCCCCTGCGAACATATCGTTCGCATGTTGAACTTCTTCTGATTCCATTCTTGACTTTTCAAGCTCTAATCGCATGTCGTTTAGTGGCACGCATCTTGGATAATAAAGGGTGAACTCGAAGTCAACAAGAGGATACACCAATGAAGATCAAGTTGCTTTTTCTGACAGGCGCGGTTGCCGTGGGGTTCATCCTTCTCGTCTGTGATTGCGCGGAGGTGGAGCATTGGGGTGCAGCGTTGACGGTCTTTGGTTTCCCTTCGCTTGCAAGAGTGGAACGTCAAACAGGAGAGATGCATGCAGAGCAACGAAGAATATCGGAGTAGAAAATTTAGGGGGGAACTGAACCACTTCCAACAATCAACTGTTTTTGTCTGCATTCTGTGGTAATTGTCCAAATTGATAGAGGAGGGAATGATGGCGACCATGATGCATTTTTTGAAGTACCTCTGGGCCAATAGTGTCAAGTTCCGGGTCGTTGGGAGGATTCCAGCATTTCTGTCTCAAGATATCGATTCGGCAACACACATCCCAAGCAGGATATGTGCAAAGACAATCCTTATGAAGGCGGACGGACAACACTGGATGGTAGTTGTGCCAGCAGATGATAGCGTTGACAAGCAAAAATTACAAAAGACGCTCCAAGTGAAGCACATAGATATTGTAACGGAAAAAGATTTCGAAAGCATTATTCCTGATTGCGATGCAGAGGCAATCCCCCCATTTGGTAATGTATACGGACTCTCGACGATTGTTGACAAATCGATAGCCGGAAAAGAGGAAATTGCATTCAACGCAATCTCGAACACAGACTTCATTGTCATGAAGTTTAAAGACTATGAGCGGTTGGCCCGACCTCTCATCGCGGAATTTGCTGTATCAAAGTTGTCTGAGAGAGGCAGGCCCGCCGTAAGGAGTATCTCCTCGGCAATCAACAAACACGCGGCGATACTTTAGGATGACGCTGAAAACGCTGGCGACGTCATCTGTGTCTCTGCCAGGGGTCGTATGCAGAAAAATGAGGTTCCCAAATGAAGTGCTTAAGCTGTGACAATGAACTGAACACCGTGACGCGCTGGGGCGTGGAGATCGCCGAGTGTTCACAGTGCCCCGGCATCTGGTTGGATCAGGGCAAATTGGACGAAATCATAAGGCGCATCCTAACCCATTCTCCACACGGTTGTCTCGAAGAAGTTCCGGTGTAATAAAAGCCAAAGCCATCGCCATCGAAAAACGGTTTTTGATTTAAAGGATGGAATACACATTATCAAAAGAGATTCTGAGTCAGATAAAAGGTGAAAAAATGCTGAAGTTCAAGAAGCAAATAGTCGCTATCGAGGAGCTTGCGAAGCTTCTGCAAGTTGATCGAAACATGGTTCACGCACTGCTGAGAAAAGAGACACATCCATTGCCTCTCCCCCGTAAGTCGAGTCCATTCGACCCTTGGGTATTCAATGGTTTATTTCTAACACAGTTGGATACCTGGGTCCGTGAAGAGACGATGCATCGAGCTACCCGGAGTTGGCTTGATGCCCCACGGGTTCAAGTAGAAATAGCACGTGCGAAGAACAATCTCGCCGAATATGATTTTGAGGGTAGGTTCCCGCCGGGATACTTCCTCGGTTAGCAAGAAAAATGAACGATACTTGTACTTATCAATAAGGACGGACCAACATGAGTAAGAGAACCATATACATAACTGATTTCGATCTAAAGCGACTAGAGGATTTGCTGGATTCCGGATCGATGCGATTTCCCATGGATGTGCATGACATGAGAAGGTTGAACGAAGAGTTGGCCATGGCGATTGTTGTTCCTCCGGAAGATATCCCGGCCGATGTTATCACGATGAACTCCAAAGTACGTTTGGTTGATTTAAGGACCGGAGAAGTTACAATCCTTTCCTTGGTATTCCCCGATGACGCAAACGCGGATGAAAACAGGATGTCCGTGCTCGCACCAGCGGGGACAGCAATGCTCGGCTATCGTATGGGGGATACCATTAGCTGGAGAGTCCCTGCAGGGTGGCTCGCGAGTTTGAAGGTTGATGAAATCTTGTATCAGCCAGAAGCCATCGGCAACTTCCGCGAATGAGCCCGAAAAGGGATTCCTCGGATCGCGGGGCGGTAGTATTGTCTCTGGCGATGATCGTTAATACTGTATAGATCCAGATTGAAAGGGTAGTCATGAAAGTTTTTCTGTACACGCTCTTGGCGTTGGCAACAATCCAGTTCTCTGCTGCTCAGCATGTAGACAATGTATCTGAGGCACAGGGGACAGTTGATTCGTTAAGTCAAACAGGCTTAGGACTCGGGGATGATGAGCGTGAGCGGTCGGCAAAGAGCGAAATGGGAATAGCCCCCACGGCAACGGGTAGATTCGCTTTTCTTACGGTGATGACTCTCGTTGCTATCCTTACAATTGTTGTGATACATAAAACACGTACCGGGTTCTGGTTAGTTTGTTGAACACGTCGATGCATGAATCGTCGGCTCTAAATATAATTTTGATGAATCAGAATCACGACCAGCGTTGGTTGTACGGTGTAGCGGTTTGGACGACGTTTTTTTTACTATGAGGGAACTGACAAAATGAAAACAACAGTATGGGATACACACGTAACGAGAAGAGATGGAACGACCATGCACTTTGACATCATCGTTCCGGAGTCGCAAAACGACACAGCCACCATCTATGGCTACGGGAGAGAATACTTAAAGACCAAAGGTCAAGAAGGGCAACCGCTTACAGCTCAACAATCTAAATTTTGTCATGTTGAAGCGGCCAAACCGGAATGGGAAGAGACCTTGCGGAAACAAGGTTATCACATTATCGAAATGGCAAAGTGAGATTGATGGAAGACATTCGCAGTCGTGCCGATGTTATTCTGTTGGTTGACACCTTTTATGGTAAGGTAAAGGAGAATGATGTCATCGGGCACATTTTCAATGAAGTTGCCAACGTGGACTGGCAGAGACATTTGCCTGTGATGTATTCTTTCTGGTCCAGTATCTTGCTTGGTGAGCGTTCATACGCCGGCAATCCGATGATCAAGCATATCAATTTGAGCAACATGTACCCGCTTTCAACGGGCCACTTTCAGGAATGGCTGACTCTATTTCATCAGACCATTGATGAACTGTTTGAAGGCGATAAGGCTAATGAGGCGAAATCACGAGCGTCAACTATTGCGCAAATTATGCTGCACAAAATAGAATATGCTCGTTGACAGAACTCAGTGCCCACAGAGTGATACAATGAAGACATTCAGGTTCAGGCGAAGCATGTATGATCCGAATAAAGAGTTGATTTCGTTGGGCGAGCAACAAACATTGCAGAAGTCATCCTCGTTGAGGAAACGAAATTGTGAAACACAAAGAACCGTTAGGGGTGGTTTCAACCAGAAGAAGGAGGTCGCTATGATGTACATTTATTTTAGAATAAAAAGGATGACCGCTCTAATAGTAGCGATTGTCCTGATTACTGCGGGAGTTTTTGGGATGCTCGTCCCGTTAGTGCCTGAGATCGCAGTCCTCTTGCTTGGGGTATGGCTTCTCGGAATGGTTGGTGTTAATCCGTTTGGACGCTGGAGGCTTCACCCGATACGTCGGGGAAACCACAACATCAGCAATCTATATGATGCCGGGATTCCAGGGTTGCGGTCACAAGCAGCCCGAACCGGGAATACTGAAGCCGACAGTGACGATAGAGAATCTGCAGTCTACATACACCAGGTCCTTTGAGTACAAAACTAGATGCGCAGTTCGCTTTGCCACGCGCGAAGATCAACTGCGGACGACCAAGTGAAGGGAGGTACCCATGATAAAGATCAAGAGAACTTATGAGAGTCCCTCGAGAGAAGACGGATACAGAGTTCTTGTAGATAGGTTATGGCCCAGGGGGTTGTCAAAAGACAAGGCCGGTATTGATTTTTGGTTGAAAGAAATTGCCCCCAGTGATAGGCTGAGAAAAGAATTTTCTCATGACCCGCAAAAGTGGGAATCATTTAGAGTGAAATATAAACTCGAACTAAAGAACAAAGGGGAACTTATCGGAACGATTAAGCAACTCGAGAAGGAAAAGGAAGTCATTACACTCCTGTACTCAGCCAAGAACGAAGATTGCAACAATGCTGTTGTACTTAAGAAAGCCTTGACTGATAAAATTCATACCCGAAGAAAGTAGTTCTGAAGTTTCAACACTTGCTTGGGGTTCTGAGTGGCTATTAGTTCTTGTTCGGATGAACGAAAGATTACAATGACGATAACCAATAGAAAGGAAGGATCAACATGAACGTACAAATGATTCCCGTAGCAGAGTTCGGCAATGAGTTCGATGCTGAGGTTGCTTGCGGACATCTTAAAGCCGTTGGAATCCATTCGTCGCTTACGAAAGATGATGCCGGCGGTATGTTTCCATCGTTGCAGAAGACGGAAGGTGTTCAATTGCTGGTCTCCCAAAGGGACAGTGAGCAGGCCCGGCGAATCCTGGACGAGAAGAGGTAGGAAATGAAGTGGGCCGAATTGCGCTGCTCGCGGGTAAAGATGGTAGCAGGAAGTTTCGATGACAGCGCACCAAGTTAGAATGATTCAGCTAATGCTAATATATAAGGGATGACTCTCATGAAAAGCAATCCGTTAATCGAGCTTGAGAAATTGGGTCAAAGTATCTGGGTGGATTTTATTAGCAGAGAAATGATCCAATCCGGCGAACTACAACGATTGATAAATGAAGACGGGGTGAGCGGCGTGACGTCGAACCCGTCAATTTTTGAGAAAGCAATAGTCGGAAGTCATGACTATGATGACTTAATTCAATCGATGGCACTCGTTGGGAAAAGCATTGATCAGATATACCAAACACTGACGACCGAAGATATACAATCTGCCGCCGACCTCTTCCGGCCAATGTATGACCGGCTTCAAGGTGCTGATGGCTATGTCAGTCTCGAAGTCTCACCACGGCTCGCTCATGATACTTCGGGTACGATAGCTGAAGCTCACCTGCTCTGGAGTGCAGTAAAGCGCCCCAACGTCATGATCAAGGTCCCGGGAACGAGAGAGGGAATCCCTGCCGTCCGACAACTCGTGAGTGATGGAATCAATGTAAATATCACGCTTCTTTTCGGAATTCCCCGCTATCAACAAATTGCCGAGGCCTATATCGCAGGATTGGAAGACCGGGCCGCGAAAGGATTGCCATTGAACAATATCGCGTCTGTTGCCAGTTTCTTTCTTAGCCGGATCGATGTCATGATTGATCCCTTACTGGAGAATGAAATGCACGTCGATGATCCGGATGTTGAAATCGCTGCGAGTCTCAAAGGGCAAGCGGCGATTGCAAGCGCCAAGATCGCTTACCGGACGTATAAGAACATCTTCTTTAGCGAACGATTCCGTAAACTCTCATCATTGGGTGCACGTTCGCAACGGCTGCTGTGGGCAAGTACGAGTACAAAAAACCCGGCGTACTCTGATGTGCGTTATGTAGAACCGCTCATTGGTCATGATACGATCAATACGCTTACTACAGAGACGATTAGTGCATATCGCGAACAGGGCAACCCTCGTTCCACGTTATCGGAGGGTACCGCCGAGGCCGACTCACAACTTGAGCAATTAAAGCACCTCGGATTTGATATTGAGAGAGTTACACAACGATTAGAAGATGAAGGGGTGCAGAAGTTTCTCAATGCCCTTGATATATTAATGAATGCACTCAAGCAAAAGCGAGATGAGAGTTTGAAGGAAACGGTTGGTCGCTGAATACTCTCCCCCGGGCGCATGATCAGAGGGAATGTGAATTGAGGGAGAGAATTTTTCTAAACGCAAACATTGTTTTTGATATCTGTTCTTTCACAACATAGAGAAGGTAGACCGTGGAACCAGAAGAGAAGGTCCGAAACCTCAATGGTACAAACGTCGACGAAAGCAATCGGATGCTCGATTCGCTGGAGTTCTTCTTTGAATACATGCTCAGGAACAAACAGTCGGAGCAAGCGCCGGCGGTGCTAAACAGACTGCTTGATCGATTGCGCGAGTCAGGCGTGGGCATGCCTGCAATGATAAGCACTCCATATGTCAACACGATTCCGCCGGAAGAGGAACCGCCTTACCCGGGCGATCGTGATCTTGAGCGGCGCATCAAGAGTTACGTCCGTTGGAACGCTATGGCAATGGTGGTCCAGGCAAACCGGGTGCACCATGGATTGGGCGGACATATCTCCACGTTCGCCTCGAGCGCTACTCTCTATGAAGTTGGTTTTAATCATTTTTTCCGCGGTGGTGATGGTGAGCGACCCGCTGATATGGTTTTTTTCCAAGGGCACGCATCGCCGGGCATGTATTCCCGCGCATTTCTCGAGCACCGTCTCGATGCACAACATCTGCATAATTTCCGCCAAGACCTTGCTGCGGGCGGCGGCATCCCATCGTATCCCCATCCGTATTTGATGCCGGAGTTCTGGCAATTTCCCACTGTGTCGATGGGACTCGGTCCGATCAATTCCATTTATCAAGCGCGCTTCAACAGGTATTTGAAAGCCCGTGGCTTCATCAAAGGTGAAGAGCCTCACGTATGGGGATTTTTGGGTGATGGGGAAATGGATGAGCCGGAATCACTCGGCGCATTGCGTATCGCGTCCGGTGAAGGACTCGATAATCTTACATGGGTAGTGAACTGTAACCTGCAGCGTCTCGATGGTCCGGTGCGCGGCAACAGCAAGGTTATTCAAGAACTTGAATCGGCATTCCGTGGCGCAGGCTGGAACGTCATTAAAGTGATTTGGGGATCGGAATTCGACCCGCTTGTCAAAGCGGATAAAACCGGCTTGCTGATGAAGCGCATGGAAGAAGTTGTTGACGGTGAATATCAGAAGTACACAGTCGAGCCCGGTAGCTATACGCGCAAACATTTTTTCGGCAAATATCCTGAGGTGCTCGAACTTGTCAACCACTTAAGCGACGACCAGATTCGCAAGATGAAGCGCGGTGGTCATGACCCGCAGAAAGTGTACGCGGCATATCAAGCTGCGATGTATCACAAAGGTCAGCCGACAGTAATTCTCGCGAAGACCGTGAAAGGATACGGACTGGGCGAAGGCGGGGAAGGGCGTAACGTCACGCATCAGCAAAAGAAAATGAACGAGAAAGAGCTTCGCGAATTCCGTCAGCGGTTCGAAATTCCCATTAGCGATGAGGAAGTTGTCGACGCGCCGTTTTATCGCCCTGCCAAAGATTCACCAGAGATGAAATATTTGCTGGCAAGAAGGAAAGAACTCGGCGGATTCATTCCGAAGCGAACCGAGAAAGCCTCCCCGCTTGAAGTCCCATCACTTGCAGACTTTGGCGAATTCTTGAAGGGATCGGAACGGTTCGAGGTTTCTACAACGATGGGGTTCGTCCGGTTGCTGAGCTCGCTTCTGCGAAACAAAAAGATCGGGAAACACGTGGTTCCAATCATCCCCGATGAAGCCCGCACATTCGGCATGGATCCGATGTTCCGCGAAGTCGGCATCTACTCGCCCAAAGGGCAATTGTACGAACCGGTGGACAGCGAGACGCTTCTCTATTATCATGAGGCGACGGACGGACAAATTCTTGAAGAAGGAATCACCGAAGCCGGCGCGATGGCATCCTTCCTTGCTGCGGCAACCGCGTACTCAACCCACGGCGTGAACATGATTCCATTCTATGTCTACTATTCTATGTTTGGTTTTCAGCGTATCGGCGATCTGATGTGGGCAGCAGGCGATATGATGTCGAAGGGTTTTCTGTGTGGCGCAACGGCAGGACGGACGACG
>JBKJJX010000317.1:0-15387 GCA_046597825.1 Bacteroidota bacterium
AGGCTTCATCAGTTACGAAGCGGCGCCTGCGTTTGATACGGCCTTGCGAGTTCGCCCGACCGACGCTTCGTTTCCTCTTCTCTGGTTCGGATTGTTCAAGCAAGATTCACGATCCGTTTCTGAATCTAATGAGTCAATCTTCTGGTCGCCCCGGTCGGGAAGCCCTTTTCCCCTTGCCGGAAAACCTCCACGCCTCACATCGCAACCGCCTCCTTCAATTCAACTTGAGTGGAACTCAACCCTGGAAAAAAATTCTTACACCGAAAACATCCGCCGCATCAAATCATTTATCGAGGCCGGCGATACGTATCAGGTGAACTACAGTTTCCGGCTCCGCTCTCCGTTCTCGGCCAATCCATACGAGCTATTTCTCCAATTGCAGAAAGCCCAACCCTCATCCAACAATGCATGTATTGAGACGGATGATTTTGGAATCTGCTCTGCCTCGCCTGAATTATTTTTTTCTCTCGATGACAGCAAGATCGTAACCCGGCCCATGAAGGGGACAGCTCATAGGGGAAAGAGTTCTTTGGAGGATAAAGCAAACGCAGAATCACTTCGTACCTCCGAAAAAAATCGGGCGGAAAATCTGATGATTGTCGATATGATCCGCAATGATCTCGGCCGTATTGCGGAGGTTGGGACTGTCCGGGTGGAATCACTTTTCGATGTTGAGCGATACCCAACCGTCTGGCAAATGACGTCAACGGTTTCAGCGACCACGAAGGCGACAGTGACGGAAATAATGACGGCGCTGTTTCCGTGTGCTTCCGTTACCGGCGCTCCCAAGGCACGAACAATGGAAATCATTTCTGAACTGGAATCAACTCCCCGAAAGATCTACACCGGCGCAATTGGCTTCATCGCACCGAACCGGAAAGCACAGTTCAATGTCGCAATCAGAACTGTCCTTATCGACAAGAAAAAGAACCAGGCGGAATATGGAGTCGGTGGTGGTGTCGTCTGGGCGTCGACTGCCGAGGGCGAATACGAAGAATGTTTGATGAAAGCCTCTGTACTTACCGAGCATCGGCCTGAAATTATGCTCTTCGAAACTATTCTCTTTACAAAAGAGAACGGATTCTTTTTGTTGGATGAACATTGTGCCCGGCTCAAGGATTCAGCGGAATATTTTGGTTTTGAATACGGCGACGAACTAACGAGGAGGATATTGGCAAAAGCGCAGCAACGATTTTCGGGTGACGCATATTTCGTCCGAATGAAATTGGATGAAAGTGGATCACTGTCGCTTGAAACCAATCCGATAGATGTTGCCGGATTGAGTTCTCCGGCACGCGTTCGTTTAGCATCGTCTCCTGTCGATTCAAAGAATCTTTTTCTTTATCACAAGACGACACATAGACAAGTGTATGATGATGCGCTTGCCTCAGCGCCCGGTTGGGATGATGTTATTCTCTGGAATGAACGCGGAGAAATTACCGAGTCCACAATTGCCAACGTTGTTGTGGAATTGGAAGGCGAACTCTTCACGCCTCCTGTATACTGCGGCCTGCTTGCGGGGACATTCCGCCGAAAACTTTTGGAGGAGGGGAAGATAAAAGAACGAATCATTTCTGTTGAGGAGTGCAATGCAAGCAGCCATATTTTCCTTATCAACTCCATGAGGAAGTGGAGAGACGCAGTATTGATTAGGGAGGGTTGAACTTCTCTCCGGAGAAAACCGTTAAAACGGTTGCGAGGATGAGATTTTGCCCGGCGCTTCACCCGACTCAAGTCGGGTGTTAACGGGAAGTTTGCTGAACATTTTCATTGCACCACGCTTTGCTGATGGCTAAAGATTTCATTAACACCTCGATTCATCGAGGTGAAAAGAAAAAGGAATCACAAATCAATAGACTGTTTCAACAGTCTATTCCCTGAAAAGGAGAATCGCATGTCCATTCACTCGTACTCACGATGTTGGATTCATTTCACGTGGGGCACATTGAAGCGTGAAAAAATCATCACGAAGCAGGCGGCCGCAAAACTTTCAAAACATCTGCATGAATATGCGGCGAGCAAAAGTATCTATATGAAAATCAATTACGTGAATGCAGACCACGTTCATGCATTGATCGATCTGCCGACAAAATACTCAATGGAAGAAGTGATGAAGTTGGTCAAAGGTGAGTCATCGTGGTGGGCAAATGAAAAAGAACTCGTTCAGCCGAAGCTTGTGTGGGGACGAGGATACGGTGCATTCTCAGTTTCGCATTCGCAGGTCGACAAAGTGAGTGAGTACATTGCAAACCAGGAAGAACATCATCGGAAGAAAACATTTCGTGAGGAGCTGGAGCTTTTCGTCCGCAAGTACGGGTTGCAGTGGCATGATGATGAAGGGAAATAGCATAGAACCGTGTCCGAAGACTCCTTCGGAGAAGCGGTTGCCGGGAGTCGGGTTGACTGATTCTTTTTTCACGCAACTGAAGTCGGGTGATAATAGAATTTCGTGATGGTTTTCATTAACACCTCGATTCATCGAGATGAAAAGAAAAAGGAATCACAAATCAAGAGACTGTTTCAACAGTCTTCCTTACAGCCAGGAAACATTTCATTCAATGTTAACGTAGAGTTTCGGTATGTCCGTGTTACTTTGGCTTGCAGCCGTCATTCTTGTTCTCACCGGCATAGTCGGGATTGTCATTCCGGCGGTTCCGGGACCAACGCTCGTATTCGCGGGACTGATACTTGCTGCGTGGGCGGACAACTTTGAGCGGGTCGGATGGATATCGATTACCATTCTGGGATTGCTGACGTTGATCTCGTTTGCCCTGGACTTTTACACGACGAGCCTGGGAGCAAAACGTGTTGGCGCAAGCAAACTTGCAATCTTCGGGGCGGCGGTTGGAATGTTTGTTGGCATCTTTTTCGGATTCTTCGGAATATTCGTTGGGCCGTTTGTCGGCGCATTTCTTGGCGAGTATATTATGTGGAAGGATTTGAAACAATCCGCAAAGGCTGGCGCGGGCGCGTGGCTTGGTATTGCATTCGGCATGGCGGCGAAAATTGCAATTGTGTTTACGATGATCGGGATTTTTGTGCTGGCGTATGTTTTTTGAACGAGATTGACGATAAGTTCAGTTGTCACAAAAATAGCACTTGGATAGGACATGCCTTCGTACCGTGGTAATATCGGCAATCTTCTTCAGCACTGGGTCTTGTGCGAGATTCTTGCTACCGCTGCCCACTATTGTGAGCGAGTCAATTTTATCGATGCATATGCGATGGCGCCTTTTGCTAGCGAACGAATGATAGAGGATACAACAGCCCATATCTTCAATCATGTTCGGGATCAACATCCGGGGATGAAGTCAACCTATGAGTTGGCTTGGCACAAGCTAGTCCAATACAAGAAGGGCTATCCGAATAGTGCTTCCTTTCTAACAGTCGTATGGCCGCACAATTACTCCTTGCTTCTGTGCGAATCCGATGCTGTTACAGTTCAAGAACTTAACATTTGGGCATCTGAGTTAGTACGATCCCCCCTTTGCGTGGATGTCAAGGTGTTTCAAGGAGATTGGCGTAAAGAATTTAGTATTGAAAGTTTCTCGCAAGCGGATGGCTTACACTATTTTTCATTCGATCCGGACATGTTTGACCGACATGGTAATGGTCGAAACCCTCGCAACATGGATCCGACAGACCTTGAACTTTTGATAAATGCACTCGAATTATTACATGGTAGAGTTCTTGTGCAATTATCAACATATAGTGCCAACAACGACAACGCGCAAAAGGCAGTAATCGAAGCAATAATTTCAGGGCTTGAAAGCTCAAGGCTCGAATTAATGGCAATAGTGAAGACTAATGGTCAAATGATGTCTTTGGTTTTCGGACGTGACATTGAATTTGGTCCCACCATTCGCGAGATGCCTGGTCGCTTTGAATTGTGGTTGGATTATATTAGAAAGGCGTTGCCATAGCCTCGTGTAACAAATTGATGAGATCTGAGTACACTAGCTTCTTTGCACACAAGCATCGCAGAAATTAAAGCAGGAAAAAATCTTCGAAGGAAAGTTATTTATAATAGAAAGAACAATCTCATGCCAAAACAACTCCACTTACTCGTCGGCACCAAGAAGGGTGCTTTCATTCTCACCAGCAACAAGTCAAGGAAAAAATGGTCGTTCAAAGGTCCACTGCTGAAAGGCGCTGAGGTGAATGACATGGTGCTCGACACCCGTGGGAAGCCAACCATCCACGCTGCAGTGACATCGTATTGGTGGGGGACGAATGTTCATTCGAGCAAGAACCTCGGCAAGAGTTGGGAACAAGCGGATGGTGTGAAGTTCGAACAACCTGCACCCGCGGATGGAACCGGTTCGGCGGGGAACGGACAAAACAATGTGAAGAAAGTCTGGTGCATCGTGCCCGGACGAAAGAGTGAACCGGATGTCTTGTACGCCGGCGTTGATCCCGGCGCGCTATTCAAATCCACTGACTGCGGAAAAAGCTGGCGTGAAGTAAAGTCGCTTACGACTCACGGCACGCGACAGAAATGGTTTCCCGGCGCAGGCGGATTGATGGTGCACAGCATTGCTCTTCATCCAACCGATACAAAGAAAATGTTCGTGGGAATTTCTGCGGCTGGAATGTTTGCAACGGAAGATGGCGGCGAAACGTGGGAGCCGCGGAACAAAAACGTACGGGCCGATTTTCATCCGGATAAGTTTCCGGTCGTCGGGCAATGTGTGCATCATCTTGAAATGCATCCGGATAAACCCGAGGTGCTGTACCAGCAAAATCATTGCGGTGTGTATCGTACAGACATTGAGGGAAAAGATTGGACGGACATCTCCGGCGGATTGCCTTCACGGTTTGGCTTTCCGATTCAAATCCATCCGCACGACCCGGACACGGTATATGTAATTCCGGAAGAGGGAGCGGAGTTTCGATCAGTTGTGAAAGGTGAGTTCGCCGTCTATCGGAGCAAAGACAAAGGGAAGAACTGGAAAAAACTTTCGAAGGGATTGCCGAAGCAGGCGTTTCTGCAAGTGCACCGCCAGTCTGTAGCAATGGATTCTGAGGATACTCCGGGCATGTACGTGGGAACAAGCTCCGGTCAAATATTTTATAGCCGTGACGAAGGAAAGAATTGGGATGTGCTGATCGATTATCTCCCGACAATTTATTCTCTCAGTATCGCGGCGGCATAAGGGCTGAGCTCTGTTTTCGTGACCGGCATTTCCGTATCTTATTCTACATATCATCCAACATTCATCAGTAAAGAAAGGCAATCATCCACATGAAACGATCATCAACAGCAGTTTGGAAGGGAACCGGAAAAGAAGGCAAGGGAACTCTTTCAACGCAAAGCGGCGTATTCAAAAATCAGCCATACAATTACGTTTCACGATATGAAGGCGGTACAGATACCAATCCCGAAGAGCTTGTAGCAGCCGCGCACGCAGGTTGTTTCGCCATGAAGCTCAGCTTCATACTCGGCAATTTTAAATTCACACCGGATGAATTGAACGTCACCTGCACCGTAAATCACGAAGAGGGTGCGATCATTGAGAGCCATCTTGATTTGAAGGCAAAAGTTCCCGGCATAACGCCGGAAAAATTTGCCGAATGTGCGAACGACGCAAAAGCAAATTGCCCCATTTCAAAATCGTTGTCCGCAAAGATTACAATGGACGCGAAGCTGGTGTGATGAGCCCAGGTGTTGATCTGGCATCGAACCCTGAATCGGTTTGCTTAATCCCAACGAATCAAACTTGGAAAAAATAAATCTTGTTCAGAAATTCGGCCTGTTCCCGGACCATTGGCAGCCAAAAGTTATTGCGGAACTGAACGGGCAGGCAGTCAAGATCGCTAAAGTTAAAGGAGAGTTCGTCTGGCATCACCATGATGCGGAAGATGAACTCTTCTTTGTTGTAAAAGGCACGCTGACGATAAAATTTAAAGATCGTGACGTGGTTCTGAACGAGGGCGAAATGCTTGTTGTCCCACGCGGAGTTGAACATAAACCGGTTGCTAAAGAAGAAGTCTGGTTGATGCTTTTTGAGCCTGCTTCGACTCTCAATACAGGCAATGTCACCAACGCACAAACTGTTCGGACGCTCGATATTCTGTAAAATGATGTGAACTATTTGCGCTGGTTGTTCGTATTGTTAATAACCAGAAAAGGAGATTCCGGATGAAATCACGAATAGTTCTGACACTGCTGCTTGCAGTTGCTTTGCAGATAACCGCTTTGTCGGCAGGGGATAACAAAATCAAAATATATTCTGTTGAAAAGAAGGGAGACAGTACGGTGGAAAAGGTTGTGAAGAGCGATGCTGAATGGAAGAGACAATTGTCCCTGCTCGAATTTGACGTGACCCGCAAAAAAGGAACCGAGCGGGCATTTACTGGAAGGTACTGGGACAATCACGACAAGGGTATTTACAAATGCATTGGTTGCGGCACGGATTTGTTTTCGTCGGATACGAAATTCGAATCGGGAACGGGCTGGCCGAGTTTCTATCAACCGATTGCGAAAGAAAACATCCAGCAGGAGACTGACCGGAGTTTGTTGATGGAACGTTCGGAAGTCCTGTGTGCCCGCTGCAATGCGCATCTTGGCCATGTGTTTGATGACGGACCGAAGCCGACGGGATTGCGTTATTGTATAAACTCAGCATCGTTAACGTTCGAGAAATCGAAATAGCACCCGTATCATCGGCGAGGTCGATACATTTTTTGACATAAATTATCCTCGTTTGTTACCACGCCTCTCCGTATCTTGCGGGGAGGCTTTCTTTTTTTACTACCGGAACTAAATGGACATCACCCTTAAACTCATCGATGAATCCGCGTCCCCGGACACAGTGGCGCGGGGACGCGCATACTTTCATGCTGGACGTGTTCATCTCGAAACGGTAAGAGATAATTTCGTCAGTGCGACTGTCGATGGGTCGGATTTTTTCAAAGTCGAAATGCACAGCGATGCTTCGGGATTTGAAGCTACCTGTACGTGTCCGTTTCAGTGGGAAGGAAAGTGCAAGCATATCATCGCAACCATGCTTGCTACGCTGTATAACAACGCGAGGCTTGAATACTCACCCCAGCAGGTTCAGCAGGAAAAGCGGGAAGAGAAAGCCACGAGCTGGGTGCAGGATATTCGCCCCCTTATTGCTCCATCGGAAACAGAAACAGTCGACGAAAAATCAGAACCCGCATGGCGGTTGGTGTACAGTCTGAAAATAATGGACAAGCGCAGGTATCTGTACCCCGTCAAACTCAAAATTTCGAGGGATGGTTTCGACGGGCAGGGAACGCTGATGAAGCGATACGACTTGTACGCCGATCCGCATTTTGATTTTCTCGACCGCGTCATCATCGAGCAGACTGAAAAAGGGTTCTTCAATTTCATTCCCGATGCGCCGACGGATGCATTGCCGGAACATGCCGATGAGGATCATTCGTGGGGAACGAACGATAAGATCATGGGCGACATGTTGAATTTGCTTGTGAATAAAGAACTGTACCTTGCGCATCAATCGAATTACACATTCCGCCGTCTGTATGTCAGCGCCGAGCCCGCCCGAGCCAAGCTTGGCGTCAGTGAAACACCGGACGGCAGTTTGTCTCTTCAGCCGGAACTTGAGTGGCAGGGGAAAATTCTTGCGTTGCCGGTCGACATGGTGGTCCTCTCTATTGACACGCTCTGGGTTCTGTTTGATAACAACGTTGTTCGGGTTACAGATGTAAGTCCCGCCGACTTTGCAGTAATGGTGCAATCCCGCCAGAATGTTGTTGTCCCGCCGGCTGACCGGAGCGAGTTTATGGAAGAAGTTCTGCCGCGGCTTGTAAAGAAATTCAAAGTCCGCTCTGAATTATCGTCGATAAAAACTGTTGATGCCGATCCGAAGCCGCGCTTGTACATCAGTGAGATGAATGACAAGCTCAATGTTGAGCTGCGGTTTGTCTACGACACAGTGGAGGTGCGCGAGCTCTCCAGCAGTGCTATCGACCACAAGACTTCATCGCAGGAACTTCTTGCGGACGGAACGAGCTTCGTCTACGTTCATCGCAACGTGGAGATGGAACTTGAGATGACGAGAAAGCTGACGGAATCATCACTCACATCGTACATGCGCAATGACGGTTCCAAACAATACTTTCCCGGAATCCATCCGTTGGAATGGTTGCTGACAAAGCTTCCGGCGTTGAGGAACAAAGGCTTCGAAATTTTCGGGCAGGAAAACCTGAAGAAGCATCGCTTGCGCGGCGAGCGGCCGAAGGTTGGGTTGCGGGTTTCATCGGGGATCGACTGGTTTGATCTCTCTGTCGAAGTCAAGTTTGCAGGCAGTGCGCTATCGTTCAAATCGTTTCTGGACGCGATCAAGCTGAATGATCAGTTCGTGAAACTGGATGATGGAACGTTTGGCGTTCTGCCTGAACAATGGGTGAAGAAATTCCGGCGCGCCATTGCATTAGGTGAGTCGGAGAAGGATTCGCTCAAACTCTCGCGTACGCACCTCGGCCTGCTGAATGATCTCGCAACAGGCGCGGACGAATTTCTGAGTGACGAGAAATTTGAGGAGATGAGGAAACGCCTCGAATCATTTACATCGATAAAAAAATCCCGCCTTCCGAAATTATTCCAGGGCGAGCTTCGTCCGTATCAGAAAGCCGGATTCGATTGGCTCAACTTTCTCCGCGAGTTTGGCGTTGGCGGAATTCTGGCTGATGATATGGGACTTGGAAAGACGGTGCAGACACTTGCCCATCTGCAGAAAATTTATGAGGACGGGGAAAAACTTCCGACGCTGATTGTCGTTCCCACATCACCCTTGTTCAATTGGCAAAAAGAAATAGAACGGTTCACGCCAACATTGCGCACACTCATTTACACCGGCCTCGACCGAAAACAACATCACAACACATTTAATGAATACCAGCTTGTCGTTACAAGTTACGGCGTGATGCGTCGTGACATTGCGGTGTTAAAGAAGCAGCAATTTCTTTACGTCGTGCTGGATGAATCACAGAACATCAAGAACCCGGTTTCCGTCAATGCGCAGGCGGTGCGGACGCTGAACGCCCGTCATCGTCTGGCGCTTTCAGGAACGCCGGTTGAAAATAACCTGAATGAACTCTGGTCGCAGTTTGCGTTCTTAAATCCCGGCATGCTCGGGGGCGAGCGGGCATTCTCCGAAAATTATGCGAAGCCGATTGAGAAATTCGCCGATGAGCCGACTGCATTAGCCCTCAAGCAGCTGATATTTCCGTTTATTCTCCGCCGGACGAAAGAGCTTGTGGCGACGGAACTTCCGCCAAAAATCGAGTCGACTGTCTATTGCGATATGGACATCGATCAGAAACGGGCGTACGAACATTGGCGGCAATATTTCCGTGAATCAATTCTCAAAAGTATTGAAACGGTCGGCTTTCAGAAGAGCAAGATAAAAGTCCTTGAAGGATTGATGCGGCTGCGCCAGGTGTGTTGCCATCCCTTACTTGTCGATCCTAACTATCAGGGTTCTGCAGGAAAGTTCGAGGCGTTCAGCGAAATGCTTGGCGATATTCTGGCAGAAGGCCACAAGGTGCTTGTGTTCTCGCAGTTCGTGAAAATGCTGACGATACTCAGACGGCATTTGGACGAGCAGAAGATTGTGTATGAATATCTGGATGGCAGCACAACGAACCGCCGCGAACGTGTTGAACGATTTCAGGAAGATGAAAAAGTGAAAGTGTTCCTCATCAGTCTGAAAGCAGGCGGAACGGGTTTGAACCTCACCGCCGCTGACTACGTTATTCACTACGATCCGTGGTGGAACCCCGCGGTCGAGATGCAGGCAACGGACCGCACGCACCGCATCGGACAAACGAAGCAGGTGTTTGCCTATAAGCTGATAACACGTGAAAGTGTCGAGGAAAAAATTCTGGCGTTGCAGGAAAAGAAACAAGCACTTGTGAAAAGCATCATCGCAACGGACAGCGGTTTCATGAAATCGCTTACGAAGGAAGATGTTGAGGCGTTGTTCGGGTGAGTGTTCGTTGCTTGTAAAGTCGTGAATGGGTAAATTGATCCACGTACCTTCCTGAGATCCCTTTGACGCTCTCGATTGATGAACACATTCGGTATTTCCTTCAAAGAAAACGGTCAACCCGTTTCAAAGAAATGCAACGTGCTTTGCTCGATATTGGATTCGAAATGCGACAACAAAAACGGGGTGGAAGCCACTATGTGTTTAAGCACCCTCAAGTGCCCGACTTGGTTGTGTTGGTGAGTCATGGGGCAAATGACGTCCTTCCGGAGTATCAGCTTAACAAAGCGTTGAAGGCTTTGAAAGAATTGAAGGAGAAACGATGAAGAAAAAAATCAAAGAATATTTGAAATATGATTATCCTGTGCGCATTGTGCGTGAACCGGACGGAATGTATTGCGCTGAAGTGGACGATATCAAAGGATTGTGTGCTTATGGCAAAACGCCGACAGATGCACTGAAAGAGCTGGAAACGGTAAAAGAAGCTGCTTTTGAACTTCTACTTTCTCAAGGGGATGAACCTCCGGTTCCGAAAGTGAAATTGGAAATACCTGAAAACGTATTCCGAAAAATACGTGACAAGAGATTGCTCAAACAATACGTGAAAGTCTAGTCAAGCTGCAATTCAGAGTTCATGAAAATCTACACCAAAACCGGCGACAAAGGCGATACTTCACTCTTCGGCGGACAACGAGTGCCGAAAGATGCGTTACGCATCGAGGCATACGGGACCGTTGACGAACTCAATTCTGTATTGGGCATCGTGCGCGCAGAGAAAGAGAAGGCGGATATAGATTCCATCCTTGACAGGATTCAGAATGATTTGTTTATGCTCGGAGCCGATCTTGCAACTCCCCGCTCGCAAACAAATAAGTCCATAAAGCGCATAGAAGCTAAAGACTCCCGTCATCTTGAAAAAACAATCGACCGGCTCGAAGAGCATTTGAAACCGCTTAAAACATTTATCCTTCCCGGCGGTTCGGCCACCGCAGCGCGATTGCATTTTGCCCGCACGGTGTGCCGCAGAGCTGAACGGTCGGTCGTGCGCTTGTCGCGTAGTGAAGATATCGGCGAGGGCATTACGATTTATCTCAACCGGTTATCCGACTTGTTGTTTGTACTGGCGCGTTACGCGAACCACGCCGCGGGGGTTTCGGAAACAAAGTGGAAGCCATAAATTGCTGAAACAATTTCTGCTCGTTATTTCATTTCTCTTATTTACCTCCAGCTTCGCCCAAAAAACCGAATTCTCCCGATCGAATGCTACGGAACTTCTCCGGACACTCGTGCTCGACATCGGCCCTCGTCCGATGGGATCGCCCGCGGAACAAAAAGCGCTTGAGTTCGCAACGCAGAAATTCAAAGAGTACGGCTGCGATACGAGCTATGTCATGCCGATGAAAGCAGCGGGACACGTGAACACAACAAGTGGAATCGCCGTTGGGGTTAAGAAAGGAAAAACAAAACGCATCATCGTCATTGGCGGGCACGTCGATTCCGCCGGCCCTGACGTGCCGGGAGCAAATGATGACGGCTCTGGAACCGCCTGCACCCTTGAACTTGCGCGGGTCTTATGCAAAAGAGAAAATGAATCGACGATTGTTTTTGGATGCTGGGGCGGAGAAGAGCAGGGGTTGAGAGGCTCACAACATTTCGTCGAAACATTTCCCGATATCGACAGTGTTGTGTTGATGCTGCAGATTGACATGGCTGATGGCGCAGGTATTTTGAATGCTGATCCCGACGGAAGCTCGATGAGCGCTCCTTCATGGCTGGTTAAATCAGCGTTTGATATTTTCTACAGAGATTTGAAGAGCAACGGACTTGTCTACCAGACGGAAGCAGCCACTTTGAATCTTGCCGTCGGCGGTGCGTTTGGGTCTGATCATGTTTCGTTTATCGACAGGGGAATTCCCTCAATTGACTTTACCAGCGATCCGACATTTCCCATTCATACTCCGCAAGACAATTGGGAGAATTTCACTCAGTCTGGTTTGCAGCGTTCCGGTGATCTTGTTCTAAAACTTTTCGAGAAGTATGATGGCGGGGTTCCGTCGCGATCAGTGGAACGCTACCAATTTTTTCAAATCGGCAGCAGCATTTTCTTTATTCCGTACTGGTTGCTCTGGACTCTGATTGTGGTTGCCTTACTTTTTTCGATTGCCGCATGGGTGTTGTTGCTGAAGCGCAGAATCCCTATCGATCCCCTGACAAAAATAAGATGGTCGGGATTTAAATTGCTACTGGCGACGGTTGTCGTTCAGTTCTTCATTTGGAATTCTGAAGCGGTTATTGGAGCCATTCGCGGTTACCGGTATCCGTGGGTGAATAACTTTGCAGGTTTTGCTCTCTTTGGAATTCTGTCCGGTATGCTTGGACTTTGGCTCGTTCTTCGGGCTGCACGGAAGTACCGTCTAAGTGAGGACACTTTTGTTTATGCGCGCGTGGGGTTTATCCTGTTCTGGCTATTTACTGTCGGCGCAGCGTTCGTAACGCCAGAGCTCGCGATTTATCCCGCAGCGACATTGCTTTGTTTCTCGCTTACATTCTTCACACGTCAACCTCTTGTAAAACTGTTCCTGTTCGGGCTAGGCGTCTTTGTTCTGAGTAAACTTTTTTTCTTTGATGGTATCGGATTGTTTGAGCGGCTACTAGCGATGAACCCGATGAACAAGATGTGGCAGAAAATATTGTACAGCATTGGTTTCGTGGTCTTCTTCAGCTTGCTTTCCCTTCCCTTGATGTATGGGTTTGCAGCTATGTATCGGACTACCTCGTTGAAGTTTTTTCGGATCTTCAGAGCAACTTCCGGATTGATAACAATCTCGGTGGGAATTATCGCGGCAGGAATTTATCTCTGCATGCAACCGGTTTATGATCGACTGTGGTTCAATACGGCCCGCGCCGAGCAGCGCTATTTTCCTGATACCGATTCCAACACAATTGAAATTAAAGGCTCGGAATACCTGAATGGTCTCAGCGGAACAATCCGAGGCAAAGACACGTCCTTCGCGGGAAGATCGAACTTTGCAAGACTAAATCCGCCCGACTTGAAAAGGGTTTTATGGTGTGATGTCGCCGGCGTGAATGCGCAGCAAACCAGATCATCCGATTCGACGTGGAACATTGACCGAACGATTCTTGTTCGTTCCCAATTCCGTCCGTTTCGGGTGGATGTCGTGTTTCAATCCGCTGAGCCGTTTGAGATTTCTTCGGTTTGGGAACATGGAGGCTGGACTCCCGATCCTTCGATGCAGGAAACTCCACGAAGAAAACATTTTGTGTGGTATTCTTTTCCCGATACCAATCTCACCGTACCGGTGCAGTTCACACTGCGGGACTCGCAGAAAGTATCACAGGAAGTGACCGTCCTGTTCGATTCCCTCTCGTATCCCTTACGTTTACATCGTCAGTTCACCAATGTGTCTTACCGAACAATTGTAACGGCCCGCGATACATTCTCACTCACCCCAACCCCGCTGGCCCGACGATGAAGGAGAAAAGAACATTCAATCGTACGCAGACATCAACCAGCTCGTTCGGCACATCGGGACGAATCGGACATGATGCGTCAAAGTTCTATGCAAGCAAACTGTACGAAGGCACTCAGGGACGCGATCACTTGGAGGATGTAGAGAACCAGCTCGACGGGAGTCTTCTAAATAAAATCTATCTGAACAGCAGCGAGCAAATGCGTGAGCTGCCGGATAGCAGCGTTCACCTGATGGTGACATCACCACCCTACAACGTGACAAAAGAATACGATGATAATCTCACACTGAAAGAATATCGGGATTTGCTCCGGCGCGTGTTTGCTGAAACTTATCGCGTGCTCGTCAATGGCGGAAGAGCGTGCGTGAACGTTGCGAATCTTGGCCGCAAGCCGTATATCCCTCTTCACTCGTATGTTATTCAGGACATGCAGGAAATTGGCTTTCAGATGCGGGGTGAAATAATCTGGGATAAAGGTTCGAGTGCCAGCCCGTCAACCGCATGGGGAAGCTGGCAGTCTGCAAGCAATCCGACGTTACGCGACGTGCACGAGTATATTCTGATCTTCTCGAAGGGGAGCTACGGACGCGTGAAAGGTGAGAAGAGGAATACGATTAAGAAGGAAGAATTTCTGGAGTACACGAAAAGTGTGTGGCAATTCCCTGCCGAGCGTGCGAAGCGGGTTGGGCATCCGGCTCCTTTTCCGGTCGAGTTGCCTCGCCGCCTTATTGAACTCTACACATTTGCGGATGACATTGTGCTCGATCCGTTCTGCGGCAGCGGCTCGACGTGTATTGCAGCAGCACGTTCGAATCGAAACTATATCGGATATGAGCTGAAAAAGGAATATGTTGATCTTGCTGAACGACGTTTGGCGTCGGACGGAAAAGATGGATCGTCTGACCGGCCCAAACGCAGAACGAAAACAAAAGGCAAATCTGAATGACGACAGAAATAATTCTTGAAGTCCGGAATCTTGTGAAGCGTTACGGTGATCTTGAAGCTGTGAAGGCGATCAGTTTCAGCGTGAACAAGCAGGAAATATTCGGTATCCTCGGTCCGAACGGCGCCGGCAAGACCAGCACACTGGAAATGATTGAAACACTCCGGCCGATTGATGGGGGAGAAGTCCGCTTGAACGGCCTTGACGTCAAGATGAAGCCGCATGAAGCGAAACGCGTGATTGGCGTGCAGCTTCAATCATCATCCTTCTTCGACAAATTGAATTTGCGTGAACTGCTGGAATTATTTGGTGAGATGTATGGCCGCCAGATTGATGCGATGCAACTTCTCGCCGAAGTCGAATTGGAAGATAAAATCAAATCGCAGGTGGTTGAGCTTTCGGGCGGACAAAAGCAGCGGTTCTCAATTGCCGCCGCGCTGGTGAACGACCCGGTGGTGATCTTTTTGGATGAGCCGACGACCGGCCTCGATCCCCAGTCACGCAGGCATCTTTGGGGCGTTATCAAGCGAATCCGCTCTGAAGGAAAGACCATCGTCCTCACGACGCACTACATGGAAGAAGCCGAGGAACTGTGCGACCGCGTGGCAATTATGGATGAGGGAAAAATTATCGCTCTCGACACTCCTGCACGGCTGATTGATCAACTCCTCGCCGGTGGATTCAGGAAGCAGCGTGTTGAGCAGCTTGCGAGTCTTGAAGATGTGTTTCTAAATCTTACCGGACACTTGTTGAGAGAAGAATAACCAGAGGTTCGAGGGTTGCGCTCTGAGGTTTGCAGTCACCATGAATCCCGAGCCGTGGAACCCGAACCATGAACCCTGAACCTGAACCCTGAAGGATCTACATGAGACTTAAATGGAAACTGTTTGTCGCTTCACTGAAGATGCTTGTACGTCAGCGCGAAGCTGTATTGTGGTCGTTGCTGTTGCCGTTGTTCATGATTCTGCTGTT
>JBKJJX010000286.1:0-9343 GCA_046597825.1 Bacteroidota bacterium
GTCTTGATCGCCTGCGGGATCAGTTTCTTTATTGGTTGGTATTTGAATGCCAAAAGCGGCGAGAACAGGGTTTCGACAGCCCAAGATCGCGCTGCCAAAATTATTGCCGATGGAGAGAAAGAAGCTGAGACCACCAAGCGTGAAAAGCTTCTTGAGGTAAAAGATGAGTGGTATACGAAGAAGAAAGAATTCGATGCCGACATCCAAAGCAAGCGGAGCAAGCTTCAGGCCCAGGAAAAGGCGCTTGATTCACGTGAAGAAAATATTGACCGAAAGGTTGAACTCATCAACAAGAAGGAACGTGAGCAGGGCCAGCTGAAGCGGCAATTGGATGAAAAGGACAAGAGTCTCGAATCGCGGCAAATCGAACTGGATCAGTTGATTGGAGAAGAGAATTCCCGGCTTGAGCGGGCTTCCGGGCTTTCCCGCGATGAAGCAAAGCGTATTCTTATGGAAAATCTCGCCAATGATGCCAAAACTGAAGCCGCCCACATGTTGAAGGAGCTTCGGGACAAAGCCCGGGACGAGGCAAAGAAGGAAGCCCAGAAACTCATCGTCCATGCAATACAACGCACTGCGGCAGACCATTCCGTCGAAACAACTGTCAGCGTACTGAATATTCAAAGCGATGAAATGAAGGGTAGGATAATCGGGCGTGAAGGAAGGAATATCCGCGCATTTGAAGCGGCAACCGGTGTTGACGTTATCGTCGATGATACGCCCGAGGCAGTAATTCTTTCCGGGTTCGATCCGTTTCGGCGTGAGGTTGCACGCCTTTCACTTGAGAGATTAATTGCAGATGGGAGAATCCATCCGACTCGCATCGAAGAAGTGGTGGAGAAAGTACGCCTTGAGTTGGAAGAAGATATCATCAAGACGGGAGAGAACACCTTGCTCGAAGTTGGACTCCATGGGGGACATAAGGAAATTTTGAAGCTGGTTGGCAGAATGAAATACCGGTCGAGCTACGGTCAGAACATGCTTCAACACAGTATCGAAGTTTCATTTCTCACCGGCCTGATGGCATCCGAACTTGGGCTCGATGCATCGCTGGCAAAACGCGCAGGCTTGCTGCACGATATTGGCAAATGTGTTGATAAATCGATCGAGGGTCCGCACGCCCTTCTCGGCTATGAAGTCTCGAAGAAATTTGGCGAACACCCGATTGTCGTGAACGCTATCGGTTCTCATCACGATGACATTCCAATGGAATCACCGATTGCCGCTCTTGTGCAGGCTGCAGATGCGATCAGCGGAGCCCGCCCGGGTGCGCGACGGGAATCTGTTGAAGGATATGCGAAGCGCTTGGAAAAACTTGAGAGCTTTGCAAACTCGTTCCAGGGTGTGGAGAAGACCTATGCAATTCAGGCGGGACGCGAAATCCGTGTTGTCGTTGAACCCACAAAGGTCGACGATGCAATGGCGGACCAGCTTGCACATGATATCGCTGCGAAAATTCAGGAGGAGATGGAATATCCGGGACAGATCAAAGTAACGGTGATCCGCGAATTCCGTTCGTTTGCGATTGCAAAGTAATATTCTTTCGTGGCATTGCACGTGAGCAAACCAATCAAATCATTCCTTCGTGTTGGTGTTACGGGCGGCATCGGAAGCGGCAAATCGACTGCATGTAAGTTGTTTGAAAAGCTTGGCCGAACGGTTCTTTCAGCGGATGGAATAGCCCGTCAACTCACTGAAACGAATGACGATGTCAAACTTTCGATTCGCAATGCCTTCGGCGACAAGGTTTTTTTTGAAAACGGCTTATTGAACCGTTCCGCTCTTGCAACTATCATCTTCCAAAATCAATCGCTCCGAAAAAAGCTTGACGCCATTGTTCATCCCCACGTTTTTGCTGCTGTTGATCACGCCATTGAACAAATTCCGCGAAGCAAACTGTCGCCGTACGTGCTTATCGAGGCTGCTCTGATATTTGAAAGCGGCATGGATGAGCGCATGGATTATACTATCGTGGTCCACGCTGATGAGCAAACGCGGATTCAAAGAGTTATGGAGAGAGATAAGATCGACCGTACAGCAGTAGTTGCCCGAATTGAATCTCAAATGGATCCAAAAGAAAAAAAGGACCTGGCTGATTTTGTGATTGAGAATGACGGAGATGAATCGGAACTCCTTGAGCGGGTAAAATTCCTCGACCGAATTCTTTCCATGATGAAATCGCCCCAATAGTACACCCTCCCCCCGTAACCGCATTGTTGTGGTTGACATTTCTTCCGGTAGAAAGTATATTGCGCCGTCCACAAAACCCTATAACATTTTGGAGGTACAATGAAACGATCTGCTACATTCGCGCTGATGTTGTTTCTGAGCGTTGCAATGGCGTTAGGGCAGGCCAAGTGGGGAGGTATTGCAAGACAAGTGGCGATGGGCGGGGCAAATGCAGGAACAGGTGTTGTGGTCAATCCATTTATTTGGGATGACCCGACCTTCGTGCTCTTGAACCCGGCCTATCAGACGATGTACAAGGATTATTTATGGATGAACATCGGCGGAGGGACGCTGGCAGGTCTATCCACCGGAAACAACGGGTACGGCCAGCAAAATGCAGGGCTCAACTTCGCGGTCAATAAAGAAATTACAGTCGGAGCCGTATTCAGCTACGATCCGTCCGCAGCTAATCTCATCTCCGGGTTAATTGCAGGGAATGGCGGGGCAGCGTTTGGCTTTCCGACATTTAGTATTGCCCAACGGGTCGCTCAACCAATCCCACCGATAGCGAATGTTTGGGAAGCTCTCGCATCATTCGATGGCGGCAACCTGGATCTGGGCTTCGGTTTTATGTATGGAACATCAAACTTTGATTCAACAACTTCTGCTACAGTCGGCGGCAACTCTACATCGGCGATGCGCGAAGCTTCTGCCCGTATGTTTGGGTTTAGAGGAGGCGGGCTATTGGATCTTGGCGGTGGAAACGCGTTCGGTTTTAGCGCATCTCTCCGGCTGGACAAGGCGACAGATAAAATAACTCAGACACCTGCGCCCACAACACCGACTGACGGCGAATACTCAGCGAGCGGTACGGAACTTAACGTATCGGCACGCCTGAAACTGAAAATGTCCAACCGCTTGAACTTTGTCCCGTATGGAACGTTTGCAAGTGTGACCGGTGAGCCGAAGGAAGACGCGAAACCGACAACTGCAAATGCTGCGACTACAAAAAGCGCGAAGTTGACGGGGACGGGAATTGCAATAGGCGCGGGCGGAGAATACAGGACATCGGATTTTTTTCTCGCCGGCGGCGTTAGTTTCACATCAATCAAAATAAAAGTTGAAGCTAATCAGGCTGCCGTTGGAAACGTGCCGGCATCAAGTACAACATCGGAGTTCTCCTATACCGCAGTTCCTGTGATCAATCTTGGCGGGGAGTGGTGGTTTCTTGATTGGCTTGCAGGCCGCGCAGGATATTACCGTGCGCTCGGTAGCGTGAAGGGCAAGAGCACCAGCAATAGCGGTACAACGACACTTTCGTTTGAATCGAATCGAACAGTTCCATTAAGCTTCCTTGTCGTCGGCGGATTGAATCCCGGCACATTCGACGGCATCGTAACGCTTGGCCTCGGCATGCGCTTTGGGAATTTCTCTCTTGATGCGACAGTTAGCGAAGAGGCATTGCGCAGAGGATTTGGACTTATTGGTGCTCAGGACAATATCAATTCGTTCGGATTCATGAACGCGAGTTATAATTTCCAATAACAGTTTTCAAAACTGTTTATCGTAAGGGCGACTGAATTTTTCGGTCGCCCTTTTTCTGTATATTGTACCATGTCCATCGCAGCAAATTCACTTCTTCCGTCGGTCATCTTCCCGGTTTCAAATCCATGAATCATCGCTTTGATTTTCTAATTCTGGGGACTGGTATTGCAGGGCTCTCATATGCTCTCAAGGTTGCATCGTTCGGGACGGTTGGGATCATTACAAAAAAGCAGAGTGCGGAGTCGAACACGAATTACGCCCAGGGCGGCGTTGCGGCTGTCATGTCGAAACTTGATTCGTTTGATCTGCATATCCAGGATACACTTTCAACAGCCTGTGGGATCGGACATCGCGATGCAATTGAGATTCTGGTGCGAGAAGGCCCTGACCGTCTTCGGGAGTTAATTCAACTCGGTGTCGAGTTTACGATGAAAGAAGGACAACTCGACCTCGGGCGTGAAGGAGGACATTCACGCAACCGTATCGTCCACGCGCATGACCTTACCGGACATGAGATCGAACGGGCACTCGTTGCCCGCATTGCATCTCATCCCAATATCGAAGTATTCGAAAATCACACCGCCATAGAGCTTCTCACGGAACATCATACAACAGACAAGCGGGTTATCGACCGCGCCAACATTCACTGTTGGGGAGCGTACGCTCTTGATGAAAAGAAATTCCGCGTCGATACATTTACTGCCAGGATTGTTTTGCTGGCGACCGGCGGACTTGGACAAGTATACCTGCATACAACGAATCCAATGATTGCAACAGGGGATGGAGTAGGAATGGCGTATCGTGCAGGCGCAAAAATCGCCAACATGGAGTTCATTCAATTTCATCCGACGACTTTGTATAATTCCGGAAGTCCCAGCTTCTTGATTTCAGAAGCGGTGCGCGGCCAAGGTGGTGTTCTCAAAACGCAGGACGGCGTGGAATTCATGCAAAAGTACGATGCGCGTGGATCGCTCGCGCCGCGTGATATAGTTGCTTATGCCATCGATGCAGAATTAAAGAAACGCGGCGAAGATTACGTCTGGCTGGATTTGCGGCATCTGCCTGCGCATGACGTCATCACCCACTTTCCTCACATCTATGAAACGTGCCTGAACAAATACAAACTGGATATCACGAAGGACCCTGTGCCCGTTGTTCCCGCAGCGCATTATGCATGCGGTGGAGTTGTTACGGATACGGACGGCAGATCATCCATTCACGGTTTGTATGCATCCGGTGAGGTGAGTATGACGGGGGTACACGGTGCTAATCGACTTGCAAGCAATTCACTCCTCGAAGGACTTGTATTTTCGCATCGCGCCGCACACCATGCAGAACAATTTCTGAAGACATACGATATTTCTGTTCCTCAAATCCGCGAGTGGGACGATAGCGGCACGCTGAACAGCGAGGAGTGGGTGTTAATCTCCCATAATCGAAAAGAAATCCAGCACATTATGTGGGATTATGTTGGAATCGTGCGGTCGAATCTGCGACTCGAACGAGCATTGCGCCGAATGGATTTGATCAGCAATGAAGTCGAAAAGTTTTACAAGAAAACAAAAGTGACCGAGCCGCTCATAGAGTTGCGGAACCTTGCGGTTTGTGCAATGCTCATTATCCAAAGTGCGATGAAGAGATGTGAGAGTCGAGGCCTTCATGTTACAACCGATTATCCTGAACGCAACGACGCTGAATTTCTTGCAGACACAATCGCGGACTGAACGTGGCTCAGTATGGTGTTCGTCTTCTTTAGAAGAGCTGAGACCGTGGCGGAGAGATGTTTGATTGACCTTCGAAGTTCTTTTATATTGATAGAGTGAAGGAAAACAGAAGTTGCTGATGTCATCTTTGGATTCATTGAACTATTCGAAACATGACCCGACAAGAACTCGATAAACCCCGTTGCCATTGTGCCGTGTTTGGAGCGTTCGGACACGCCTCTGCAGCTCAGTTCACCTACTACGGCTTGCTTGCGCAGCAGCATCGCGGGCAGGAAGGCTCGGGAATCGTAACATCTGAATTCGATACGAAGCTGAACCGCTATCGCTTTCATGTGCACAAGGATTTCGGTCTGGTGACGGAAATTTATCGTGATGAACGTTTGCTCACCGCTCAGCTTAAGGGCAGTCTTGCAATCGGGCACAACCGGTATTCGACTGCAGGTGCCGCTGACAATAAGTTGAATATCCAGCCGCTAACAGTTATTTACAAAGGCGGCAATCTTGCTGTTGCACATAACGGCAATCTCACCAACTTCAAACAGATCCGTAAGAAACTTCAGGACGAAGGAACAATTTTCCAAACCACGTCGGACACTGAAATTATTCTTCATCTCATTGCGAGAAGCAAACACACGGATCAGATCGAACAGATTCGGGATGCGCTCTCGCAAATCAAAGGCGCATTCTCGCTCGTTATCCTTACCGATGACAAACTTATTGCCGCCCGCGATCATTCCGGGTTCCGGCCGCTTGCTCTCGGAAAAAAAGGGAATGCAATTGATGGACGGTCGTTCTTCGTCGCATCTGAAACCGTTGCATTTGATATAATCGATGCCGAGTACATCCGCGACATTCAGCCCGGGGAGATTGTCGTCCTCGACAAGGACTCTCAGGCTACGGGCGAAGTAAAGTCACTTCGGATTGATGATCGACCGGCGGAGCCGCATTTCTGCATTTTCGAGTACATTTATTTTTCCCGCCCTGACAGTCAGATTTTTGAACATAGCGTTGACAAAGTACGTCGTAAGCTCGGCAAGAATCTCGCGAAAACGAAACCGGTATCTCCAAAATCAAAAGATGATCGGCTCGTCGTGATCAACGTGCCTGATTCGAGCAACACTGCAACGATGGGATTTGTACAGGAGACGAACAAACAAGGCGGAGATGCAAAACTCGAGATCGGCTTAATCCGCAGCCACTATATAGGCCGGACGTTCATTCAGCCAAAACAGGATGTCCGCGAGAACAAAGTGAAGACAAAGTTCAACACCGTGAAAGGTGTGCTAAAAGATAACGTTGTGGTGATTGTTGATGACTCGATTGTTCGCGGCACGACATCAAAACAACTTGTGCAACTGGTGAAGCAAGCAGGTCCCAAAGAAGTGCATTTCCGTGTAACGGCCCCGCCAATCAAATATCCCTGTCACTATGGAATGGATTTCCCGACTCCGAACGAACTGATCGCGAATCGATGCGACGGCGATGTAAAGAAAATCGCAGAAGAGCTGGGCGTTGACAGCCTTGAGTATCTTGAAATGGATGACCTGCTGGATTCGGTTCCGCATGAAAACGGAGAAAACTATTGCACAGCGTGTTTCAGCGGCAAGTATCCAGTGAAAATCGATACAAATGCAACGAAAGAAGAGAATGAAGCGTGAGTCAATCCCCTCCAACACTCAGCAGCACTGACGCGCCGGCATCGGCACGTCAATCGCAGAACCCTTTCTTCACCATCTCAAATCTTCTCAGCATCTCCCGCGCAGTTCTGGCTATTCCATTTGCGGTTGTTATGCTTTCCGATTCACCTAACGCAACGTTGTGGGGGATTGCCATTCTCGCCGTCGCGACGCTTACCGATAAATTGGATGGAATGTTTGCAAGAAAGTATAATCAGGTTACCGACTGGGGAAAAATTCTCGACCCGCTTGCGGATAAGATCGGGATGGGTATTGTGGCAATCGTACTTGTGAAGCTTGGTCTGATTCCATTCTGGTTTGTTGCAATCATTGTTGGACGCGATCTGCTCATCCTTGCAGGCGGAATGTATGTCAAACGAAGTCGCGGTGTGGTACTGCAATCAAACGTATTAGGCAAGTGGACGATTGGCGCGCTTGCATTAACAATGTTTGCCGCAATGATGCGATGGACACTTGTAACCGAAATGTTTCTATGGCTGAGCATAGCGATGTTGGCGGGTTCCCTCATACTGTATGCTCGTCGCTTTATTGAAGTCATGAAGTCCCAAACCTTAAACGCTGAACCATAAATCCTCATGGGCTTTTTAGATAAAATCGGTTTCACCAAACTCAAAGAAGGTTTAACGAAAACCCGCGAGGGGATCGTTGGCAAAGTCACGCGGCTGATTACGGCAAGAGCAAAGATCGACGATGTCACACTTGAGGAAGTCGAAGAGATTCTGATCGGTGCGGATGTGGGAGTTGACGCATCGCTTTCGATTATTGATGCAATTCGAAAGAGAGTGAAGGAAGAACGCTACGCAGACTCATCCGAGCTGAACAATCTTTTACGCGATGAAATTCAGAAACAATTTGCTACGGGAACATCAGAGACGGATCCGTTTCAGCTTCCCCCAATTAAGCCATTCGTCATCCTGGTCGTGGGAATTAACGGTGTAGGGAAGACGACGACCATCGGCAAACTCGCCAACAACTATGTCAAAGCAGGGAAGAAAGTTGTGATCGGCTCTGCAGACACCTTCCGGGCTGCAGCAAATGAACAGCTGGAAGTATGGGCGAAACGTGCAGGTGCCCAGATTATTCAGCAGCATCCTGGTTCCGATCCCGCCGCAGTGGCGTTCGATGCGGTAAAATCTGCAACTGCCAGTGGAGCCGACGTTGTCATCATTGACACAGCAGGACGGCTTCACACAAAAGTAAATTTGATGGAAGAGCTGAAAAAGATCCGGCGCGTTATTGCGAAACAGAACGAGTCATTTCCGCACGAAGTTCTTCTTGTTATCGACGCTTCAACGGGGCAAAACGGAATGCAGCAGGCAAAATTATTCAGCGAAGCTTCAGGCGTAACGGGACTCGTCCTTACGAAACTTGATGGTACGGCAAAAGGCGGCATTGTTCTCGCAATCAGTAAGAGTTTGAAACTCCCGATCAAATTCATCGGAGTCGGAGAGAAGATTGATGACTTACAACCGTTCGACAAGAAAGCATTTGTTGAGGCAATGTTTGAACAATAGGATACATTAACCTGAGCGGAATTTCGTTCGTCACAAGAGCATGACGGACAATTACCTGATAGCCATGCAACGTAAAGTTCAAATACTTCCTGATCATCTTGCCAACCAAATTGCGGCGGGAGAGGTTATTCAACGGCCCGAATCCGTTGTGAAGGAGTTGATTGAGAATTCTCTTGATGCCGGAGCAAAGAACGTCATCGTTCTCATCAAAGAAGGCGGCAAAAAGCTTATTCAGATTGTTGATGACGGGGTTGGAATGGACGAAGAGGATGCCGTTGCCTCGTTTCTCCGTCATGCAACAAGCAAGATCTCCTCGATGGAAGATCTTGAAGGAATAAAGACATACGGGTTCAGGGGTGAAGCTCTGGCTTCGGTTGCTGCTGTTGCACAAGTTACGATGAAAACCCGGCGTGCTGAAGATGACTCTGCTATTGTTATTCAGATTGATGGCGGAAGTAAGCCGAAGATTTCGCGGGAGGGAAGAGAGCCCGGTACTTCCATCTCTGTACAAAATCTGTTTTACAATGTTCCCGCGAGAAGAAAATTTCTCAAAAGCAATACGACCGAATTCCGTCACATATATGATGTTGTTCAGCGGGTCGCCCTCAGCCATCCTGATCTTTCACTCAAGTTCTTCAGCGATGATGAAATAATTCTCGATTTGAAGGAGCAAACGTTGAGTGATCGCCTTCTG
>JBKJJX010000301.1:0-5785 GCA_046597825.1 Bacteroidota bacterium
GAAAGATGCGGTAAAGACAATTGCGGTTCTGCCTTTTCTTGACATGAGTCCAAAGAAGGATCAAGAATATTTTTCAGATGGATTGTCCGAGGAACTGCTTAATGTGCTGGCAAAGAACCCGGGGCTGCGTGTCACTTCACGCACATCCTCATTCTCATTTAAGGGAACGAATACGGATATTAAAACCATTGCTTCAAAGCTTAACGTAAAGCATATACTGGAAGGAAGCGTGCGCAAGTCCGGCGAGTCGTTGCGCATCACAGCGCAACTGATCGATGTGGAGACGGATGCTCACCTGTGGTCTGAAATATATGACGGAACGCTGAAGAATATATTTGCCTTGCAGGATTCTATCTCAGGCTCCGTAGCTGAAGCGCTCAAAGTTGCCCTGCTGGGGAAAAAGAGTGAAACAAAAAAACCGGTAACTGACCCGGAAGCGTACAATGCCTACCTTCTTGGAAAACACTTTTATGGCCAGCGCAGCAAAGACAATTGGGAGAAAGCAGAGGGCTATTACGAAAAGGCACTATCTATCGACCCAAACTATGCCCCGGCCTGGGTGGGCTTGTCCAAGGTCCACAGCTCGCAGGCTGATCTTGGCTTCAAGCCTGTCGATGAAAGTTTCCGCGAAGCACGCGAGGAAGCGGAGAAGGCACTTAAGCTTGACTCGAACTTTGCGGATGCCCATTCACAAATGGGTTGGATCAAGAGAGGCTACGACTGGGACTGGACCGGAGCCGATAAATCCTACCGGCGGGCGCTGGAACTTGAACCGGGTGATGCCAGTATTATTACTAACGCAGCAGTGTTGGCAGCCACTCTGGGACGACTTGATGAAGCGATTAAACTCAACCGTCATGCAATTGAACTCAACCCGCTTAGCGTCGCACGATACAATAATCTCGGGTTCATAACCTTGAATGCCGGCTTGCTTGACGAGTCGGAAATTGCTTTCAAGAAAACGCTTGAATTGAACCCTCAATATCCGGGTGGACATGTGCAAGTCGGTCTTGTATACCTTGAAAAACGAAAGTTGGATTTGGCGCATGCGGAGATGAAGATGGAAGCCGAACCCGATTGGCAAATGTATGGGCTCGCACTGGTTTATCACGCATTTGGGAGAAAGAAGGAATCGGATGATGAACTGGGGGCGTTCATAAAAGGTTACCAGGACAATGCGGCATATCAGATTGCGCAAATCTACGCCTACCGCAACGAGATGGACAAAGCATTCGAGTGGCTGGAACGCGCTTATAGTCAGCATGACGGAGGTTGTTCGGAGATAAAAGGTGATTTCCTTATGCGCAACCTTGAAAAGAATCCGCGTTACGTCGCGTTCATGAAGAAAATGAAATTGCCTATATAACGGTCTGAACAAATAATAGCAGTCGTGATGGTTGGTTTAGCTGGCGGGATTTCGGTAATTTATCATTAAGATGTCTTCCCTTCGCTCCATATGGATTTGGATTGCCACGATAACACTCATCGTTGTGTGGCTTCCGTTGCTCGCGCTGATCAAACTCTTCGACCGGGATCCGGTGCGGTACCGGACGGGACGTTGGTTTCGCAGATTGGGAATCGCGATGACCAAGGCAAATCCTTCATGGCGGCTGCATATTTCCGGAGAACGAATTTCAAATCCACGCAATCCCTACGTCGTTGTCAGCAACCATCAGTCGCATGCAGACATTCCCCTCATTTCTCACTTGCCGTGGGAGATGAAATGGCTGGCGAAAGTTGAACTCTTCAAATTGCCCTTCGTCGGATGGATGTTGAAGCTCGCAGGCGATATTCCCGTTAATCGTGAGGACAAGCGTCAGGGTGTGCAAGTATTGGGTACCGCGGGAAATTATCTGAAACAAAAGTGTTCCGTGATGTTCTTTCCCGAAGGCACACGTTCGCCCGACGGAAAAGTCCACCACTTCAACGAAGGTGCATTCCGTGTTGCAATCAAAGCAGGTGTCCCCGTCCTTCCGCTTGCAATAGAAGGCTCGCGGAATTGCCTTCCGAAGCACAGCTGGAAGTTCGGCGAGCCATCGGATATTTTTTTGAAAGTGCTCACGCCGATTGACACGACCGGGATGAAAACCTCCGATACAGCCGTGCTCGCCGAAAGAGTCCGGCAGAGGATCATCTCACAAATTGCCGAATGGCGGAATGCTCCGCCTCAGGAAGTAGATGGAGACTTCAGCGAGAAGCCCGAGGAGATTGTCATATGATCTCCCGGAAAAAAATGCTTGTCGTTATTCTCCTTCTGCTTACGTGTGTTGGTTGCGACCAGGCTACGAAAGTAATCGCACAAGCCTCGCTGACTTTTTCCACCACTCACACGTTCTTCAACGATTTTCTCCGGCTGCAATACGCTGAGAATGCCGGCGGCATGATGAGCCTCGGCGCCGGATTACCGGCCGAAGTCCGCTTCTGGTTTCTTACTGTATTTGTAGGATTAATGCTGGCATGTATTCTTCTTTTCGCCCTTTTCAGCAGGAGGCTTTCACATTTTCAGATTGCAGGACTCACATTGATCGTTGGCGGCGGCTTGAGCAATCTCCTCGACCGGTTGCGGAATGACGGACACGTTATCGACTTCGTTACGATTGGTATTGGGACAGTGCGGACCGCCATTTTCAACCTGGCAGATGTAACTATCCTCGCAGGCACTCTTCTCCTCATTCTCTCCGTCACTGCCATCCGCAGAGAAGCACTGTAGCAGTTGACTTTCACCCATTTGGTGGCGACCTTTTCACAGCGCAAACAGACGCCACTCAAGTGCATTTTCATCTCCACCAAATAATAACAAGAGGCTAAGCATGGAATCAGCATTAGATAAATTTATTCGCTACGCAAAAATCGATACACAGTCGGACGAAAATTCAACAACCTACCCGACAACCAAGAAGCAGTTCGACCTGCTCAATCTTTTGGTAAAGGAATTGAAGGAGCTGGGACTGAAGGACGTTGACATCGACCAATACGGTTACGTGATGGCAACAGTTCCGTCTAATCTTCCTTCATCGCACAAAGCATATGGCAAAGTTCCGCGCATCGGGTTCGTCTCGCACGTCGATACATCGCCATCCGCAAGTGGGAAAGATGTGAAGCCAAACGTGATGACATACAACGGAGGCGACATTGTTCTGTCGGGAAATAAATCGGTCGTCATAACTGAAGCGGAAAATCCGGAGCTCAAACACAACATCGGCAAGACGATTGTTACAACGGACGGGACAACGCTTCTGGGAGCCGATGACAAAGCGGGACTCGCGATCATCATGACAGCAGCGCAAACACTCGTGAACAACCCTGCACTGTTGCATGGTGACATCCGCATCGGGTTTACACCGGATGAGGAAGTGGGAGCCGGAACAAAATACTTTGATCTCAAAAAGTTTGGTTGCGCATTCGCGTATACGGTTGATGGCGATACGCCGGGCGAACTCAACAAAGAAACGTTCAGTGCAAATCTTGGAGTGATTACGGTTCACGGACGCAATATCCATCCGGGCAGTGCAAAGAATATCATGGTGAACTCGATAAAGTGCATGGCGGATATTATTACACGCTTCCCGAAAAACTGCTCGCCCGAAACGACTGAAGGCTATGAACAATATCTCCATCCGCACACGGTTGAAGGTGAAGAAGCGAAAACGACATTGAAAATTCTGCTGCGTGATTTCAACACTGCGGGACTTGAAGACTTGAAGAAGAAACTCGAAGCCATTATTGCCGAAGTGCAGCCGCTTCATCCGAAAGCAAGAATTGAGCTCAACATCATCGAGCAGTACCGCAACATGAAAGACTACATGGGCGATGACGCGCCGGGACTTGCATGTCTTTGGGAAGCAACGAAGCGGGCAGGCTTCGAGCCGAAGTGGCTCCCGATTCGCGGCGGCACGGACGGTTCACGTCTTAGCGAAAAAGGTTTGCCCTGCCCCAACATTTTTACGGGCGGACAAAACTATCACGGTCCCACCGAGTGGCTCTCTGTTTGGGGAATGGACAAGTCCGTTGAGACCGTTGTAAACCTCGCGCAGGTGTGGGTAGAAAAATCAGCATAAAGGAACCAATCATGCCTCCACGAAAATCCACCTCTCCGGAATACATCGAACGCCGCATTCACCACGTCCGCGGGATGCAGATTATGACTGATACCGACCTGGCAACTCTGTACCATGTTTCGACGAAGGTCCTTCTTCAGGCAGTGAAACGAAATCGCAAACGTTTTCCGGCTGATTTCATGTTTCAGTTGGAAGATGGAGAGACTGAAAACTTGAGGTCACAAATTGTGACCTCAAGTTGGGGCGGCAGGCGGTACAATCCTTACGTGTTTACAGAACAAGGTATAGCAATGCTCTCGAGCGTGTTGCGAAGCGAGAAAGCGATACGCATTAATATTGATATCATGCGTGCGTTTGTGCGGCTTCACCGGGTTCTTTCGGCGAACAAAGATCTTGCGTATCGCATGTCTCAAACCGAGCAACGAATTGATGTTGTAGAAAAGAATCTGAATTTCCTGTATGAAGTAATTGAAGAAGTACGGCAGATCGAAGAAAAGCCAAAGCGGCCAATCGGGTTTGGGGTGGGAGAACCGAAAGTTGAGTATACTGCCCGGCGAAAGGTCAGGAAACAAAGAGACAAATGATTTTATTCTGAACCATCACTCTTATTTTATTCATCGCAGGGAAATATATGTCATCTTACACCGCAGCATACACTTCTTCCGTTACAAATCAGCGAAGAAGTTTGTATCAAATGATACATGAGTATAACTTGGATGAAACTCTGTGGCATTCGCTGCGGGGACTACGACGTGCACGGCGGAATTTGTTACAGCTTGGCCTAAGGGAAAATGAGGCTATTGATATTTTTGAATACAACTCCAAAAGGCCGCCTGACGATTGCATCGGACGGTACGTAACCAAAAACGACGACGGTAAAAAATGAATCACGATCTCGCCGTATCAAAATCGATCGACATTAATGCGAGTCCCGCCAAAGTTTGGGAAGCGTTGACAACACCGGCAATCATCAAAGAATATTTGTTCGGGACTGAAACAATTACCGATTGGAAAGTTGGCAGTGAAATAATTTTTCAGGGCGAGTACCAGGGCACGAAGTATCGCGACAAGGGGGTCATTCTGGAGAACGTTCCAAACCAAATCCTGAGCTACAGTTACTGGAGCGGCTTTTCGGGCCTGGGAGACAAGCCGGAGAATTATTCCCGCGTAACGTATGGGTTGAAAAAGAAAGATAACAACCAAACAGAGCTAACGTGGACCCAAAAAGGTTTTGCAAACGAAGAAGGCCAGCAACATTCTGAAAGTGGGATGCAAGCTTTTCTTGAGCAGATAAAAGGGATTGTAGAAAAGTAATGGACAAAATCGTAGAGACCGTTGTCATGGAGAAATGTTATGATCATCAAAGCAATTGAAGTTGGACCAATAGTGGCAATCTACACTCTTTCAATTCGTTGCCCCGGATGTGGGCATCAGGGCACTTTCGAAAATTTGGGTTTGAATGACCTTAGAGCTGGTCAATACGATGTTGGACTGAGGCGTTGTCCGCACACGTCTTGTAGGACACTTGTTTATCACATTCGTAATGCGCAGGATGGCGCGCTACTCGTTACCTTTCCATTCTTACGGATCGACTTCGATAGGAGTAACATACCTAAAAATGTCCTCTCCGCCTTGGAGGAAGCAATCACATGTCACTCAAATTCCTGCTTCATTGCTTCAGCGATAATGATTCGCAAAACGCTCGATCTGTTATGCATGGATAGAGG